>JBAVEY010000101.1:0-9340 GCA_049587975.1 Actinomycetota bacterium
AGCTCGATCGCCGACACGGCCGCGGCGATCGCTCGGTCGCCCATCGCGTGGATCCCGACCGGTAGGCCGCGCTCGACCGAGCGCCCGACGAGCTCCGCGAGCCGCCGCGGCTCGTGGATCAGCATCCCCGTATCTGCTCCTCCTTCGAACGGTTGGGAGAGCGCCGCCGTGCGACCGGTCACGGAGCCGTCGGCGAAGAGCTTCGTCCCGATCACCGGGAGGTCGTGGTGGGCCCCGTCCTCCACGAGGCGTCGGTCCGCGAGGAAGCGGACCTTCGGGCCGTCCCACGTGCCGGAGAGCACTCGCGTCCATATCTCGGCTTCCCTCGGATGGAACGAACCGAGCAGCGCCTCACAGATCGTCGTGATGCCGTGCGCGACGAGCGATCGCCCGGTCGATGCGAGCGCACGGGCTATCTGCTCGTCGTCGGCGGGTGGAACGACGTCCAGGATCAGGCCCTGCGCCTCCTCCAGCAGCAATCCCGTGGCGTTCCCCGCCGCATCCCGAACGATCCGACCGCCGGGCGGGTTGGGCGTCCGGCTGTCCACGCCGGCGACCGAAAGCGCCCGGGTGTTCGCGACGCACATGTGGCCGCAGACCCGGGTCACGACGGCGGGGTGGTTCGGTACCGCCTCGTCCAAGTCGAGACGCGTCGGGTGGCGGCGCTCCGTGAGCCGCATGTCGTCGTAGCCCTCGCCGACGACCCAGGCTCCGACCGGGGTCGAGGCCGCACGCGCAGCGAGCCGTGCCTTCAGCGACGAGAGGTCGCCGACGGTCGGAGGGAGGCACGACACATTCAGTGATCCGAGCGCGCAGTCGAACGCGTGGATGTGCGCGTCCACGAAGCCGGGGGCCACCACCTTCCCGCCGAGGTCCACGCGGTCGCCTCGACGGCCGAGCCGACCCAAGATCGCCGGGTCGTCCCCGATCGCCGCGATCCGGCCACGTTCGATGAACACGGCGGTCGCTCGAGATCGCGCAAGCGTCGCACCGGCGGCGTCGAACGTCAGCACCCGACCGTTCACGAGTGCAAGCGTTCCCTCTGTTGGTTCGGACTGACCCATCCCGAGATCCCCCGAGGCCCGATGGGCCCTCGGTCAACGGGCCCTATGCGACCCCGTTCACGACGGCGACGAGGATGCCCAGAACGTCGTACAACTCACCGAAGTTGTCGGTTTGGAAGCTGACCGTGCGAGGACCGTCTCGAGACACTCCCGGCATGGTCGCGGCTGCGCCGGCCATGGAAGGCTCACGCGCCTCGACCCTCAGGACGAACGGAGGATCGATCTGGTACGGACCCAAGGAGTCGCGGTCCGACACCGCCAGCCGCGCTGCTTCCACGATCCGGTCCGATGCAGACTTCGGCGATAGACACCGAGCGCTGAAGTTGTCGATCGCGTGCTTGACGACGGCGGTTGCGACGCCGGGAAACAGCTTCTCGGCCTCGGCGCATATGACGTCGTCTCCGGAGATCATGCCGACAGGGATCCCCCGTTGGCCCGCCAACGCGGCGTTGAGTCGTGCCTCGGAGAACGATTCCCCGTTCACCTGGACATCGAGGAAGTCGAGCGTCATCGTGTGGGCGAGCACGCCCGCCGCGCCCGCGGCGGCGTGGTACCCCGTGAAGAAGACGATGTCCGCATCGTCGAGGCCTTCCATCATAACGAGCGGCTTGTACAAGCCTGTGATCATCTCTGCACGAGCGTCAAGATCCTCGATCAGGATATTGCGCATACCGTCATGAGCCTCGTTCACGACCACCGACGTGGCACCGCCCGCGAATGCCCCTTCGATCGCGGCATTGACGTCGTCAGTCAGCAGCTTGCGGAACCGCTCGAACGCGGGTTCCCCCGGTTCGACGTCCTTCCACCCGGTTACACCCGTCGTCCCTTCCATGTCGGCAGACACGAGGACATTGACTGATGATGGTTCGTGCAAAGATCCGGTCGCGCTCACGGTTTCCCCCTCAACTCGCGATCCGATGCGTGGCTAGCGTACGCCATCTGTCCATCGCGGTTCGCTCATGGCAACTGACGCGACGAGGACTCTTCGCAGACGCCAACGCGATCCGCCCCGTTATGACGGACCGACGGATTCACAGTGGAGAGGACACACCCGCGCGCGCCCCGACGGCCTATGCGTTCGCGGAGCGCTAGTCGGTAGCGCCCGAAGGGAGTGTCTCGACCATGCCCTCACCTTCATCGGCGTCACCTGATGCGCGTCATCAGCGCGTACGCGGGAGCTTTACAACCGGCTCCGCACACAGGCCCTCAATCTTGATCCACTGAGCCGGCCTCTTGCGGAAGAGGTCGCCGGCGGCGCCCGTTCGTCGGCGCTAATTCTCGGCGGCTATCCATGAGTAACAGAGGGCTGCGGCGTGACCGTATCGGAGGTTGTGGGGTTGCCGAGACCCTCCCGCACGCGCGTTCGAGGGTTTCCGTCGCCTTCAGGCTTTACTTGGGTCGCGGAGATTCCGACAGCTCCATCGAGCGAGGTTCTTGCCCGGCGCGCCGGATAACTGGAGATCCCCCGGGGAGCGGCTATGAGTGGTGCGATGGCGACTCTCCAGCTTCTCGCCCGCAGGCTGAGGAGATACCCGAGAGCGCCCGACTGGTGCCCTCCGTCCATGAATTCCGCAGCCGCGAGTAGGATGCTCCCCGCGCCGTGGAACGAACACTCGCATCGTCCGGTGAGGCCTGGGCCATCGCCACACCCCATTCGGCGGCAAGCGAGACTGGCGCGGCGGCCTTCCAAGCAGGTGGCAACGCTATCGATGCTGCCTTGGCCGCTGCAGTGACCCTCGCCGTCGCCTACCCCCACAATTGCGCCGTGGGAGGTGACCTGTTTGCGCTCGTCAGGCGGCCCGATGGGGGCGTGATTGCTATTAACGCGAGCGGTGCGGCACCAGCCGGCCTGACCATCGATTCGATGCACGCTAGCGACGGGAGTTTCGCGGAGCGTGGCCCCTTGACCATTACCGTGCCCGGGGTTGTGGGCGGGTGGGACGCGCTTTCCGACCTGGGCTCCCGGTTCGGTTTTCGAAATGCCTTCGAGCCTGCGATCGGTCTTGCTACCAACGGTCTGCCGGTCGCCCGTTCCCTAGCTGCGGCGATCGCGGACGACAAGGAGATCCTTCTCAGCGACCCCGGATGCGCGCGCACCTTCTATCCGAGGGGCCGACCGCTTCGGGAAGGCGACAGCCTTCGCCAACCCACGTTGGCACATACGCTCGCCGCACTCGCCAATGAGGGTCCTTCTGCCGTCTACGGCGGGGAGGTCGGGCGCTCCTGGATCCACACCCTGAACGCTCGCGGGTCGCCAATGACCCTCCGGGACCTGGAAGCTTATCGGGCGGAGGTGACGCAACCTCTAGTGGGTAGCTATCGGGACTTGGAGGTCTTCGTTTCTCCGCCCAATTCGCAAGGGTTCGTGCTGCTCGAGGTTCTCGCGACCATCGAGCGACTCGGATTGGACCCGGACCCCCTCGGTATCGACGCCCCAATCCTGGCAGAGGTCTTCCGCAGAACCTCCGCTGACCGTGCGAGGTTCCTGGCGGACCCACGCCGAGCGCCCGTTCCCATCGATGCACTCTTGTCGGAGGAGAATCTGACGCGAATCGCCGAGGATGTGCATCGAGGTGTCGGCTCTGCCAAAGCGTCACCTCCGCCTTCGGGAGACACGGTAGCTGTGGTGGCCGCTGACCGCGAGGGGTGGGGAGTATCGGTCATCCAGAGTCTTTTCGACAGCTTCGGTTCGGGTGTCCTGGATCAGGGAACGGGCGTGATCCTCCACAATCGGGGTGCAGGGTTCTCATTGGATCCAGCCTCACCTAACGTCCTGGATGGAAGGAAGCGGCCGATGCACACTCTCATGCCCGTCATCGCCTTGCGGCGGGGTGCCCTGGCAGCTGCCTGCGGAAGCATGGGTGGTGGCGGTCAGCCGCAGATTAACGCCATGTCACTGATGCGACGATTCGGTTTGGGGATGAAGACCAGCGACATTCTTCAAGCCCCGCGATGGCTCCTCGGTGGAATGGGCGTGGAGGCACACTCCACTGTCGTTGAGGCGGAATCTCGAGTGTCGCCAAGGACCATAGGCACCTTTCACGAGGCTGGCTTCCGAGTCAATCGACTCGATGAATGGTCAGAGGAGGTTGGCCAGGCGAACGTCATCTTCCTGGACGATGGATCCTTCGCAGTAGCCACCGACCCACGGGGAGACGGCAGCGCCCTGGCTGGCTGACTCGCGGTGATGGAGGATCCCGCGGCTACCTCTATGGCACAGCCATGAACGCGTTCGGCAGTCGATCGGTGTGGTCTCGTGAATCCGGCCACCACTGCCCGCCTTCTGAGATGAACATGTCCGTCCACCGCGACGTAATCACTCTTCCTCCAAGGTCAAGGGGTCGGACTTCAGGACCTTGGCGCCCTTCGTGTTGTGGTCCGGACTCGACTGCTTCGTCTCGTGCCGTAACAGGACCTTCGACCGTGGGGACCGTGTGTCGTCTACGTGGAGCACAATCGGCGGATCGAGAGGGAGGGGTAGCGCAGGCACGGAAGCCGTCGCTGGACGCGGCGCTCCGAACCCGGCGGTTGTCGGCCCTCGCGAGAGCAGTGAACGAGACTCCCTAAAGCACAGGTCGCTTTCGCTCTCCACGGCGTCGGCGTACGGTCGTGGCATGGAGTTCCTAGTGCTCGGGGCCGTGGAGGTCCTGGATGATGGTCGTCCGCTTCCGATCGGCGGACCAAAGCAGCGCGCCGTCTTGGCGCACCTGATTCTTCAGCCGAACCGGATCGTGCCGGCCGAACAGCTGATCGAGGATCTCTGGGGCGAGGAGCCACCGGATACAGCTCGCAACACCTTGCAGAGCTACGTATCCCGGCTGCGCAAGCTGCTGGGCGACGGGAGGATCGAGGGGCGCGGGGGCGGGTACGTGCTCTCCGTTGCGCCCGAGGAGATCGATGCCTCGCGCTTCGAGGCGCTCGTCAGGCAAGGCAAGGCATCGGCGGAGTCGTATCCCTCGCGGGCGGCTGCGGCGTTTGCGGAGGCTCTGGATCTGTGGCGCGGACCAGCGTTCGCCGACCTCGCCGACGAACTCTCGCTTCGCGGATCCATCGCGCGCATGGATGAGCTCCGACTCGGTGCGACCGAGCATCGGATCGCGGCAGAGCTTGCGATGGGGCGGCATTCGACCATGGTGTCCGAGCTCGAAGCGCTGACCTCGCAATATCCGTTGCGCGAGCGGCTGTGGGCTCACCTGATGCTCGCGATGTATCGGTCGGGCCGACAGGCTGAGGCGCTCGACGCATTCCAGCGCGCTCGACAGGTGCTACAGGAGGAGCTCGGAGCCGATCCCTCGGCCGAGCTCCTGGACCTGAACCAGCGGATCCTGATGCGGGACCCCGAACTGTTCGGTGACAAGACATCGGCACCGCCACCTTCGGCGCGTCCCTCGAGGGGAGATCTCGAGCCTGGGACCTCCTTCGCCGGGTATCGGATCGAAGCGGTGCTCGGCCGGGGCGGCATGAGCGTCGTCTACCTCGCCGAGCACCTCGCCCTGGGACGCAAGGTCGCGCTCAAGCTCCTGGCGCCGCAGCTCGCCGAGGACGACCGCTTCCGAGAGCGCTTCGTCCGCGAGTCGCGCGTCGCGGCGGGGATGGAGCACCCGAACATCGTGCCGATCTATGAAGCGGGTGAGGCCGAAGGCTCTCTCTTCATCGCGATGCGATACGTGCCGGGGACCGACCTTGGCAAACTCATCCGGCGCGAGGGGGTGCTCGACGCGGAGCGCGCACTGTGGATCGTACGGGAGACGGCCTCGGCGCTCGATGCGGCACATTCCCGCGGGCTCGTTCACCGGGACGTGAAGCCCGGGAACATCCTGGTCGTCCCCGAGGAGGGCTCAGAGGGCCGCGACCTCGTTTACCTATCGGACTTCGGTCTCACCAAACGCCTTGAAGGCGGTCCTAGTGGCCTCACCCAGACCGGGCAGTTCGTCGGAACGGTTGACTATGTCGCTCCGGAGCAGATCGAGGGCAAGCGTGTCGATGCTCGCGCCGATGTCTACGCGCTCGCGTGCGTGCTGTTCGAGTGCCTCACCGGCAAGGTTCCCTACGAACGAGAGACGCAGGTGGCCGCGCTCTACGCGCACCTCGGCGAGAAGCCGCCCCGGCTGACAGCCTCGCGTCCCGACTTCCCGGCCGCGATCGATGAGGTCGTCGCAACGGCGCTCTCGAAGTCGCCCGACGGCCGATACGTCAGCTGCGGGAGGTTCACGACCGCTGCTCGTGATGCGCTCGGTCCGCCCGCCGGTCCGACAGGGCGAGCATCGTGGTTGGGGTGGCGCGCGGTAGCCGGTGCGTTGGCGGCGGCGATCGTCACCGGGGTCATCGTGTTCTCCGTGTCACGGGGCGAGCCGCCGGCCGGCCAAAGCGGTGAGGACACCGCCGCCAGCCCGGCCGCAGAACCGCATTTCGGGACGGTCGAACGCGCGATCACCCCGGACGAGGAACGGCTCCTGGGCTATATTCCCGAGGACCTTGGCGCGTCCTGCCTCCCACTCGCGGGGTCGGCCTCGGGCGAGGGCCCACTTGCGGCGTTGGTTTGCATGGACGACGAGGTCGAGGTCCTGTACGAGCAGTTCTCCACCAGAGACGAGATGGACGAGGCCTTCCAGACGCGTGCGAACGTCAACCGGGCACCCGGCGGTGAGTGCGCGAGCGATCACCTAGCGGTGACGCCCTACTCGATCGGCGGCGAGCTGGCTGGCCGTGTCCTCTGTTACACGCTGGTGATCGGCGAGACGGAGACATCGCACATCCAGTGGACGGACGAGAACTCGGCCACCTACGCGCACGCCATCAGGAACGACCAGGCAGATCTCACGCTGTACGAGTGGTGGCTGTCGTCCTCGGGACCGGTTGCTTCGGCGGAGGACGCGACGGTCACCGCCAAGGATCGGCCGGCGGCTGCCACGGTTCCACTCTTGCGCGATGGGTCCTACCTCGTATCTGCTGCTGAGCCGGATCGCGTCACGGGGGTGAACCTGCGTGATGCGAACGGCCGGCCCTTGGTCACGTATCGGATGCATATCGAGGACGGGACGTACGAGTTCGCTCGGGACGCCGCCATCATGGAATCCGGCAACGTCCTGCTCGCGAAGCCAGACCTCGTCGTGTTCGATCCCCTGACCGGCGACTGCGTTGGGACCGGGCTCACGGGCGGACCCGCGTCGTACCGAGTCTCGGGGTCCGCAAAGTCCCTGAATTGGGAGTTCAAGAGCGGCGGAACGTGCGCAGGACCGAAAGAGGTCTCCGAGCGGCTCGCGTGGACCCCGGCGCCCTCGGGGGTGATCGCCTTCGCGACCGAGGGGCAGATCGCTCTCATGGACGCCGCCGGCTTCGACGTAGAGCAACTGACCGACGAGAGTCGCAGTAGCGCCTCTCCGGGCTGGTCCCCCGACGGAACCAGAATCGTCTTCACCGACCACGGTCCGGACGGGTCCGATCTGTACGCCATGCATGCCGACGGTACCGGGCTCGTGCGACTCACCGATGTGGTGGGTGACGTGATCGATCCCGCATGGTCGCCGGACGGGAGCCATGTCGCGCTCGCCCTCGAGGAACCGGACTTACCAGACTCGGTCCGAAGCAGCGTCGTTGTCATGGACTCCGACGGCAGCGGATGGACGGAGCTGGTGACGAGTGAGAGCGAGGGTTTTGGGTGGCCAGCGTGGTCTCCGGACGGTCGCCGGATCGCGTTCACCGGCATCAATGGGGATCATTTCAACCTCTATGTGATGGGCGCGGGCGGCAGTGACGTGACCAAGGTGGGTGAGGAGCCAGCCGGCCACTTCGGGTTCCCCCTCTCCTGGACGCCCGACGGGGAACGGATCCTCTTCTGGGGGCACAAGCTCGGCGGGGGAAGAACCATTCTTTCGATGCGCCCCGACGGCTCCGACGTCCGCGAGTTCATGGAGGACTTCCCCAGGAGTCCCTACATTGGCCAACTCGTCCTCGACTGGTCGCCGGACGGACGGTGGATCGTGATGGCTGGCGCTTCGGCCTCAGACTCATCAGGAACATTGGCTCTGCTGATGCGCGCCGACGCGAGCGAGGTGTTCACAATCGGCGCGTACGTCACCGAGCCGACGTGGCGCCCGGTGTCGGATTGACGCTCGACGTCAGCCATTGCGCGTCGTCCACGATGTAGAGCAGCGGGCGCTCCTCGGCCGCGTCCGAGAGCAGACCGAGTGCCGCCAAGGCGACCACGAAACGCGTCGCCCCCGCGTCGCTGAGCCCGAACGCTCCGCGGAGCGCATCACGCTGCGGATCCGGCAGCCGCTCGAGCCCGTCGAGCATGGGTGCACAGAGCTGATGCAGGCCCGCGAACGCGAGCTCCATCTCCGACTCGATGCCGGAAACGCGGACGACCCGGAAGTCCCCGGCTGAGCCGGCCGCGAAGTCCAGCAGCGCCGTCTTGCCCACGCCGGGGTCGCCACGCACGACGAGGGCGCCGCCCTGACCCGCACGCGCCGCCTCGAGGAGCTCGTCCAGCACCGCGCACTCAGCCTGGCGCCCCCTGAGCGGGGCATGCTTCGCCATCTCGGGAGCAACGTACACCGAGGGCTCGTGGGCTCTCTCTTGGTCGCTGCGCGATGGCGACTCCTCGAGACGAGAGCCGACCAGGCCTTAAGCCATGATCCGCGCGATCACGTTTGCCCGGTGACGGCTATACCCCGGGAGCACAGGGATGCGGCGAGGCGGCACGGGCGCCGCCTATCTGCCCTCTGTTAGCGCTAACGGGTTGCCCCGCTAGCGGTCTTCAAGGCCGCAGGCGTCGTCGGCCGAGGAGCTCGAGGGCACGACGGAGCTAGTCAGTCCAGGAAGTGACGCGCTTGCCATCGTCGATGTACACGAACCATCGGAACAGCGCTCGTCCGTCAGGCCCGTGGGTCCGCCCTTGAGGGTAGTTACTGTGAGCCCGACTCACGGTGACGTAGACCGTGTGTCGTCTACGTGGAGCACAATCGGCGGATCGACAGGTAGGTAGCGCAGGCACGAAGACGGTCGCTGGGCGTTGGTTTCGCGGCTGCCCAACATCCGAGCGACTAACGTCGTTCGGTCCCGAACGGTATGGCCGTTCTCGCCAAGTTGTCAAACGGTTTCCACGGTGGACTCCCGGCACATCCTCGTGCCGGTCTAAGCCAGTGCGCTCCTGCCTGCTACTGTCCGGTGAACCGTCATGGAGTTTCGCGTCTTGGGGCCGCTGGAAGTGGTGGACGACGAAGGTCCATTGTCGCTGCAAGCAGGGAAGCAACGAGCGTTGCTCGCCTGCCTCT
>JBAVEY010000102.1:0-3565 GCA_049587975.1 Actinomycetota bacterium
ACGGCGATCGCGGGGTCTACGCGAAGAACGATCAGGACGTCCGGCGGCTCGATCTTCGCGTAGTACGACATCTCCAGGGCGACGAGCCTGCGTGCCAGATAGCCCAACCGGGCAGACCCGCTCAGCCATGACGTACGGCAGCCATCCATCTTACGGAGCTGTGACAGGGGCATGCGATCGGACACGACGAGACCGCCTCCGATGACCCATCGGCGAGCGTGACGGTACGCCAGGTATCGATCCCGTGCCGTCAACACGTTCCAAAGGAGCCACGCGTGACCTGGGAACGGTGCCCCTGAGTCCTGGAGTCGGTACGCCGGTACCCGCGTGGCCCGGAGGAGCCCGAGCTGTCGGAGGACGACCATGGGCCCCTTCACGAGGAGGGTCGCGACATGCGGCGGAGGTTTGCCGAGATGGATCGTCTTCGTCGCGAACACGGCGGACAGCCAGCCCGCGAGGTCCGCGACCGCGGTCGACTTGCCTGCTCCGTCGCCGCCCACGATCGCGACGAGTGACCCCCCGCCCGCCGGTTTCTTCTTGGGGGCACCGCGCACGAGCCTTCGGGTGCCCCAGACGATGCGACGCCAGATCCTGAGCACCGCGTCGCCGCGTCTGGAATGCCGTCCATGCGCGTCGAGCGCCCGATGGAGCCGTCCGGCGGTGCGCGCGCGGAACCACACCGAGGCACCCGGTCGGACGGCACGGAGGCAACGGTCGAACAGCTCCGCTGGGACGTATGGCAGGGCGGCCTCAAGGAACCCGGCCACACGGTCGGGGCTCGACCGCTCGCTCAGCCACGAGAGCTCGCGGCGCTCGGACGCCGAGAGCCTGCCCTGGAGCATCATCATCGCGTCCAGCGTGCAATGCTTCGCGACCATCCGAAGGATGAACAGGACGAGTTCGTGCTCGGGGCGGGGGACGCGCAGCAAGGGCGCGGGGACGGCTTCGGCGAGGTACTCGGGTTCGATGTCGAGCCGGAAGTTCTTCGTCGTGTGATCGCCGATCACGAGGTGGCGGTGCGCGTGAACCTGCACCATGCGCCCGGTCGGCGCGTCGAGTCCGTAGGACTGGGAGACACCCGGGACCTCGCGCCCCGCGGTGGGGCGCGCTTCCTTGAACCCCAACCTGAGAAGGATCTGGGAGAAGGACTGCGCTCCCTCGGCCCCGATCAGCAGATCGAGGTCAGCTTCACCCCGCATCGATCGATCGAGGGCCTCGTTGCTCTTGAAATGACAGTACGGGATCTGGGCCTCGTCGAGGGCTCCGGCGAGCGCCACCACGAGAGACAGCACGTGGGTTTGGTGGGCCGCGACGGAGAGCGCTGCTGCCGACGAGTCGGGTCGCATCGTTGTCGCGTCGTTGATGCGAGCGCTCACCGGGCGGCGGCGAGGAGGGGCGAGGTGCCCGCCGTCCATGCCGACTCCCCCCAGTCGACGACGTCGAGTTCCTCGAACGCACCGCTCTGCCGCGCGAGCGCTGCAGCCTCCGGGCGAACGTGAACGCCGAGTGCATGCTCCGATGCGATGACGATGCAGATCCGCCTCACGGCCCTGTCCCTTGGTCGGAAGTGATGGATTGGTTGGAAGTGATGGATGGTAGGTCCTCCGTCGATCTCGCACATGCGCGTGCCGACGTAGCTGCCGCTACGACCAACGGACGAGGGAGTCTCGTCAGGTGGGGTGAGGGCCTGCGAGATGGCCGTGTCAGCCAGGGTCGCGGTGGCGTACACGCCGGAGCGGTGTACGTCGTTTACTCCGTTCGATGTATGCCCGGTACGTACGACGGGTGGCGCGGGGATCTCTCCGTCGATCTACGGTTCGCCCAGGGCTGACCGACCAGCCCGGCCGGGTCACGCCCTGGCGTGGCTCGCTGAGCGAACCACCTATCGTGAAAGGAAGGGGAACGAGTGAGGATCCTCAAGAAGGCGACGGTTTCCACGCTGTGCACGGTCGCGCTGGTCGTCGGGAGCACGCTGCCGGCGCAGGCTTCGTTGTCTCAGCCGGCAGTGGTGTCGGACAACCCCGCCGACACAACCCCGCACGTCCTCATCACCGATACGTCCTATGACGTGCGTGCCTTCGCGCAGGTCGGTCACACGGTCTATGCAGGTGGCCGGTTCGCTCAGGTGCAGGACCCCTTCATGACGACCACGTACGCAAGGCAGAACTTCGTCGCCTTCGACAGCCAGACGGGGGTCATCTCGCCGCTCAACCTCTCGTTCGACGGGATGGTCGGCGCCATCGAGGCAACCGCCGACGGGAGCGCGCTCTTCATCGCCGGCGCCTTCTCGAAGGTCAACGGGATCACCCGCCGGGGGATCATGAAGTACGACCTGGTCAACAACCGGATCGACCCGACCTTCGCGCCGACGGGGATGCGAACGGTGTCCGACATCGAGCTCGCCAACGGCGCCGTCATCGCGGCGGGGAACTTCACGAAGAAGCTGATGGCGCTGGACCCGATGACCGGCGCAGACACCGGCGCCATCAACATCACGGTCGCCGGTGTGGTCGACCCGACAAACGAGACCAAGATCCAGTACATCGCGGTCTCTCCGGATGGCACCCGGTTGGTGGCCACGGGCAACTTCACCACCGTAAACGGCCAGAGCCGCAGACGGGCCTTCGAGCTGAACCTCGGCGCGACCGCGACGCTCAGCACCTGGCACGCCCCACGCTTCGACGTGAACTGCGTGGCGACCAGCAGGCTGATCAGTGCGCAAGGGGTGGACTTCTCCCCCGACGGCAGCTACTTCGTGATCGTCGCTACCGGAGGCCCGACCGGCACCAACGGCATCTGTGACGCCGCGGCACGGTTCGAAACCGCGAACGTCAGCAGCAATGCCCAGCCCACCTGGATCAACTGGACCGGCGGCGACACTCTTTACAGCGTGGCGGTCACCGGGCCGGCCGTGTACGTCGGCGGCCATCAACGCTGGTTGGACAACCCCCTCGGCCACGACTCGGCCGGTCCCGGCGCGGTCTCCCGCCCCGGCATCGGCGCCATCGACCCGGTGACCGGCATGGCGCTCCCCTGGAATCCCACCAAGTCCCGCAATCACGGCACCATGGTCCTGTACGCCACGCCACAAGGGCTCTGGGTCGGGAGCGACGGCACGGAATTCGGGCACGAACCTCACAACGGGATCGGCTTCGCCCCACTGGACCCCGGCCCCACACCCGACGTCACCCGGCCCAACACGGTCATCGACTCGGGCCCGTCAGGCACCGTGACCGACACGTCGGCCACCTTCTCCTTCTCGGCCTCCGAGCCGTCGACGTTCCTGTGCCGCCTCGATAGCGACGCGTTCGCCCCGTGCACATCTCCGACGAGCTACGCGAACCTGACGGCCACCTCGCACACCTTCCAGGTGGCCGCCATCGACGGCTCCTACAACGCCGACTTCACCCCGGCGGTGCGGACCTGGACCGTGGCCGCCACGGCCACCAACCTGGTGGGGAACCCCGGGTTCGAGGTGGACACGTCCGGGTGGAAGGGCGATGCGACGGCCAACACCGTGAACCGGGTCGCGGGCGGGAACTCGGGCGGCTGGGCCGCGGAGATC
>JBAVEY010000103.1:0-1558 GCA_049587975.1 Actinomycetota bacterium
CCATCCTCGATCCCGACACGCGGCGACCAGCCGAGCAGCTCACGAGCCCTGGAACCATCTACCGCCCTCCTGGGCTGGCCGTCGGGCTTGGACGCATCCCACGCGAAGCGCCCACGGAACCCCGTGGTCCGGGCGATGAGTTCGGCGAGGTCTGCGATCGCGATCTCCGTCGCCGACCCGAGGTTGACCGGCTCGCGGTCTTCCAGCTTCTGGAGGCCGAGGACGAGCCCTTCGGCCGCGTCGTCAACGTAGAGGAACTCTCGGGTGGCCTTTCCCGTCCCCCACAAGACGACCTCGTCGTAACCAGCCTTCCGCGCCTCGACGCACTTCCTGATGATCGCCGGGATCACGTGGCTCGTGTCGTAGTCGAAGTTGTCTCCGGGTCCGAAGAGGTTGGTCGGGATCACCACGACCGACTCGAAGCCGTACTCGTCTCGATAGGCCTGCGCCTGAACCAAGAGCATCTTCTTCGCCAGGCCATAGGGCGCATTCGTTTCCTCCGGATACCCGCTCCACAGGTCGTCCTCGCTGAAGGGCACCTCCGCGTACTTCGGGTACGAGCAGACGGTGCCCACGATCAGCAGCTTGCGGATGCCCGCCCGCCATGCCTCGTGGATCAGGTGTACGCCCATCACGGCGTTGGCGTAGAAGAAGCTGCCCGGGTGCTCCCGGTTGGCCCCGATGCCACCTACAACGGCCGCCGCGTGGATGACGTAGTCGGCGTGAGCATCCTGCAGGGCCGCACGTACGCGTTCGGGTTCGGTCAGGTCGTAGTCCGCGGACCTGACGACGATCGCGCTGGCCCCGCGCTCCTCGAGCCGATCGACGATCCGGCGGCCGAGGAACCCTCCTCCCCCGGTGACCATGATGCGCGACCCGGCCAGATCGATCTCCTTCATCCCCATGGCTCATCCTTCGTGTGTCGTCGTCCGATCCACGTTCGTCCCTGCCGCGACCGCGTGTTGCCACACCACCGCACCGCCCGATTACCTTGCCTCCCGTAGGTCTCGCTTCCTACGATAGAGTTCTTGTCCCGACGTCGTCGATCCTGCCGGGGAGGAGTCGAACAGTGGCGGCAACCGAGGCCATCCACCCGTCGCACGGCGACGGTCGTTCGCCTCTCCATACGGGCATCGCGATGCTTTCCTGCATCCTGACGGTGCTCACGTCGCTGGCGATAGCGGCCTCGGACGCTCGCGCCGCGACCCCTGAGCTCCTCCTCGGTCGGAACAAGGTCGGTGAGTACCAACCCGTCAGGGGAGACACCTATCTCGCGTGGCAGCAGAACACACGGCAGCACCCGAGCCACTACGACGTCTTCGCTCGGCCGATGGCGGGAGGCGAGAAGTTCAAGGTAAACGCCCGGCAGACGCAGGGAGCCAACGGAGGCATCGACGGCGACACGTTGGTGTACCAGCAGTTCAAGGGGAAACGATCCGATCTCAAGTTCTTCGACCTCGGTACCCGCACCCGGACGTCGCCGCCCGCCGGCGTCAACACCGACCAATGGGAGTACTGGCCGAGCTTCTCCGGCGACTGGCTCTTGTTCGCGCGCCTG
>JBAVEY010000104.1:0-5519 GCA_049587975.1 Actinomycetota bacterium
CCTCTCGATCCGCGATTGTGCTTCATGTAGACGACACACGATCCATTCCACCGTGAGTCCTATCGAACCCGGTAAGGAACTGGCTCCCGAACAGCGGGGATTCCTGGCCAGTTAGAGTCACGCCGTCAAGCTCGATGCCCCGGATGCCGTAGTCTCCCGATCCATCTCGGCCAGGTCAACCGACATAGTTCGGTGCACAGCGAAACGTCCATCCCTTAGCATCGCGGGCATGAGCAAGGAAGGGATCGCCGAGACACTCCCGGCTGGGACCGTCGCGGGGGCGGCTGACAGGAATGCCCGGGCGTGGCTTCCGATCGCGGCGGGCCTCGTTGCGGTCACGTTGTGGGCTTCGGCCTTCGTCGGGATCCGGTTCGCGAGCAGAGAGCTATCAGCAGGAGCCTTGACGTTGGCCCGGCTGAGCGTCGGCAGCCTCCTCCTCGGCATCCTCATCGTGTCGCGAGGTGAGCGGATGCCTCCGCGTGCCACACGGCCCGGTATCGCTGCCTGCGGCGTCCTGTGGTTCGGCGTCTACAACATCGCACTCAATGAGGCCGAGCGTCGGGTCGACGCGGGAACCGCGGCCATGTTGGTGAACGTCGGCCCGATCCTCATCGCCCTACTCGGAGGGTTCTTCCTTCACGAGGGGTTCCCGCGCACCCTGTTCGTCGGTAGCACGATCGCATTCGCGGGCACCGTGATCATCGGCGCTTCTACTTCCACGACCGGTATGAGCGCAGGCATCGGAGTCCTTCTTTGCTTGGTAGCGGCGGCGGGGTACGCCAGTGCAGTCGTCATCCAGAAGCCGCTGCTGCGGGACGCCTCCGCGCTCCAGGTCACGTGGCTCGCCTGCACCGTGGGAGCCATCGTGTGCCTTCCATTCCTGCCCTCCCTGGTGCAAGAACTCCGCCTGGCAAGTCCGTCCACGATCGCATGGACCCTCTACCTGGGGGTGATGCCCACCTCGGTCGCATTCACGGCCTGGGCGTATGCGTTGGCTCATACGACCGCGGGGAAGATGGGCTCGATGACCTATCTCGCACCTCCCCTGGCGATCATCATGGCCTGGCTCATCCTCTCTGAAGCCCCACCCTTGCTCGCCCTTCCGGGGGGAGCCCTCTGCTTGCTTGGAGTCGTGATCGCAAGGCGCGGTCCGATCCGATCGCGATCTCCGGTGCGGCCTGGTTCAGACGAGTCCACCGAGAGAGCCCGTCGATGACGACACAGCGAACCGGCGACGTCAACATCGCTGCCGTCGGATCCCTACTCGGCGATCGTGCGCGGGTGGCGATGCTGACGAGGGTCCTTGCGCGGCCGGACAGCCCGGCGGGCGAGCTGGCTCGATGCGCAGGCATCGCTCCTTCGACCGCGGCCTCCCACCTACGGAAACTCGTCGACGCCGGTCTCCTTTCGGTCACTCGAAGGGGACGATTGCGTCTCTATCGGCTCACCTCCGTCGAGGTCGCACACGCGATCGAGTCGCTCGCCGTGCTGGCCCCGGCGATCCCGGTGACATCCTTCCGACAAAGCCGGGACTCAGGGGCGCTTCGCGCGGCGAGATCGTGCTACGACCATCTCGCCGGCCGCCTGGGCGTGACCCTCCACGACGAGTTGCTCCGTCAGCGGATGATCAGGCGCACGAGCGAGCAGGACTACGACATCACCAGGAAGGGTTTTGACCTGCTCTCCGGATTCGACGTGGATGTTGAATCGCTGCGATCGACCCGCCGCGTGCTCGCGCGCGCATGCCTCGATTGGTCGGAAAGGACTCCTCATCTTGCCGGCGCCCTCGGCGCGGCTCTTCTGGAGCAGTTCCTCGATCGGAGGTGGGTAGAACGAAGCTCTGAGAACAGAAACCTCAGAGTGACAGCGGCAGGACGACGGGGCCTCCGGAGCTGGTTCCGCTTCGACCCGGTGCAAGACTGACCTCGCTGCAACTGCTGCTGCCCGCCATCTCGACCACCCTGGGAACCAGCCGGCGCGCTGAATCCTCCCGCTATCGTTGGAGTTCAGCCCTTATGCACGGAGAGCTGCCGTCCGAGCTGCAGAACCCGTTCGCGCAGATCGCCGTCGAGCACGCCGGCCGGAAATACGTGGGGCTTCCGGCCGTCGAAGTACTTGCCGCTGATTGCCTCAGCCGGAGCCAGGGCGACGGCTTCGCATGCCTCACCTCCCTTATCGGGATCGGCGCGGCGCTGGAAGAAACGCACGATCGGCCAGATATAGCGCCATGCGGGCACGGTCTCACGCGTCATGGCCAGGGTCCCAGGGGTCCAGGCCATCCCCGGGTTGACCGCCACCGCGCTCAGCGGACCGCCCCGATACCGATCCGCAAGCGCCCCGGTCCACACCAACGCGAGCAACTTCGCCCTGGCCAAGACCTGGAGCGGGACGTAGCTCCTCTCGCTCTGGAGGTCGACGAAGGGGTCCCCTTTCGCCATCTTGAATGCGCTGGAGATGACGTTGACGCAACGCGACGAATCACCTCCCAGCATCAGAGGTACCAGCGACTCGGTGAGCACGAAGGGGGTCATGAAGTTCAACGCCAGCGTCAGCTCGTTCCCGTCATGAGTCACGACCCGCGAGGGCACAAGTCCACCCAGGTTGTTGACCAGGAAGTCCAAGCGAGCGAACCGGCTGCGAAGCTCCTCGGCGAGCGCCACGTTGGCGGCGACCGTCGAGTGGTCCACTCGTATGAACTCGACGCGCTCATGCCCGGCGGCTCGCCGGAGATCTCCCTCGGCCTCGGCACCGCGACGGGGATTCCTCCCCGTTACCAGCACACTGGCACCGCGCGTCGCCAGCCGCCGTGCCGTGTAGAACCCGATGCCCGTCGTCGCCCCGGTCACCAGGGCGTATCGGTCTTTGAGGTCGGCCTGGCTGTCTGCCTTCACGGCCCTCCCCCCCGGCGCGTCACGCCGCGTCGGTCTGCGATCCGTGCTCAAGAGTCTGCTTTACTTACCCTAAAGACTTGAGTTACTACAGTCAACGAGGTATCCTTGGCTCATGGCCGCCGCGACTGGGCTGCGCGAGCGCTACAAGGCGCAGACGAAGCAGGTGATCTTCGAGGCCGCCTCGCGCCTGTTCGCCGAGCGTGGGTTCGACGCGATCACCGTGGCCCAGGTGGCCCGGGCGGCCGACGTGTCGGAGATGACCGTGTTCAACCACTTCCCCACGAAGGAGGATCTGTTCTTCGCCAAGATGGAGTTCTTCGAAGAACGACTCCTCGATGCCGTTCGGGAGCGCCCCGCAGGCGTCCCGGCCCTGGAGGCCTTTCGACGCCCCGTCATCGAGGGTTGCAGCAACCTTGGCGAGAAGGAGAGCGCGAAGCGAATCGCCGAAGCGGCGGCCCTGATCGACGGGAGCCCCTCGCTGCAAAGGCGCGAGCGGGAGATCGTCGCCCGCTTCACGGATCGTCTCGCAGATCTGATCGCCGCGCAGACGGGAGCGCACATGGACGACGTCGAGCCCCGCGCCGTGGCCGAGGCGCTGATGGGGACGCACCGGGCGTTGGTCCGCTACGTCCGCCGCAGCGTGCTCGCCGGAGTCCGGGGTCGACAGCTCGCATCGTCCGCGCGTTCCCAGGCCAAGCGCGCATTCGCACGCCTCGAGAGGGGCTTCGCCGACTACGCGACCAATAAGGGCTGACCGCAGGAGGTCTCCGATGGCAGCGCACAAGACACGTCCGCTCCGCCGGCGCATCCAGGCGCGCGTGATGCGGATGATCAACGTCCCGATGCGCCTCGTACTCGGGCTCCCGTTCGCGACCCCGCTCGGCAGCCGACTCATGCTCGTGTTCATCACCGGACGGCGGACCGGCAAGTCCTACCGACAGCCGGTGAGCTACGTCCGCCAGGGGACGACGCTGCTATCTCCCGGCGGCGGCAGGTGGAAGCTGAACCTCAAGGAGGGTCGGCCCGAGCGCATCCGGCTGCGGGGGCGCGACGTCCTGGCGCGACCCGAGCTCGTCGCCGACGTCGACGAGGTCGAACGGCTCCTCGGGGTCATGACAGAAGCCAACCCGCGGGTCCGATCCTTCGTGGGGATCCCCACCGGACCCGAGGGGCGACTCGACCACACCAGGCTCGAGACCGCCGTCAAGTACGGCTTCAGGATCGTCCGCTGGCACCTCGATGAGCCGGAGGCGTCGGTCGCTTGATCAGGCGGAAGGAGAGAGCGGGCCGCGATGACAGGCGCCCTCGCCGGAGCCGTCGAGCCTCCCACGCGCGAGGGCGGCGGCGCAGCCGTTGCCCGGATGTTCCCGCTGCCGCCGTTCAGGCACCCGCCACGCGAATCGTCGTGGGTGGTGGGTGCGATGCACCGCAAGGGGGTGGAGTGAGTGGCCGTGGAAGGAGGCGAGGGAACGTACACGCTCGAGACTCTGCTCCACTTCCTGCACGTGCTGTCCGTGATCGTTTGGTTCGGGGGCGTGCTCGCGCTGAACGTTCACGCGGTGCGCGTTGGCAGTGGTCCGGACAGAGCAGCTCAGGCCAGCCTGCTGCGTCTGAGCGACGTCTACGGGCGCGCGGTGATCGCCCCGGCCGGGATCCTCACCCTGATTACGGGCCTCCTGCTGATCGGGGAGCACGATCTGCCGCTCAGCACCTTATGGGTCGCGTGGGGACTGATCGGCTTGTTGCTCTCTGTTGGTCTCGGAGCAACGCTCATCCGAGCCGCGCAGGCCGACTTGCGCAGCCTCACCGAGCATCCGTCCGTCGACAACCAGTCTCGACGGCTACAAAGGCAACGACGAGCAGCGATTCTCTATGCGGTCAATCTCCTGATCTTGCTGTCGATCGTTTGGGCAATGGTCTTCAAACCCACTCTCTGATCATGGAGCCCGCGGCCGCGCCACCCAGAGCGTTCTCATAACCCGGCTTCTGGCGCATGACCCCGGCAAAGTGTGAGCACGCGGCCCGGTATGTGGCGCGCAGCATCAACCCCGCGCAGACACGAAGTGCGAGTGATCGTCGATCTAGGTCAGGATCTTTGGCCTCCCGACCGTCGGCGATCAGGGCTCCCGACGACGAGATCCACATCGTGTCCGAGGCGGGCGCTCCGGGGACGAGGTATCTCGGGCAGTATGTACGTCTTCTACCGCAGACACGTGGAGATGCTCATCAATCAAGCCGACCCGGGCCTCGGCGCGTCGCAGCTCGCCGATGCCTGCTCGCGCCGCCGACGTCTGGCCTCGCGGAGCGCGCGATCGTAGAGCACCGACATGGCCTCAAGCGTCGACGTGCTGCTCTCCTCTTGCACCCCATCCTTCCGAGGTCCAACGCTGCCGGACATGCCTTCCGCTGGGCCCGCGGGCTCGTTCGCTCGGGATCACGGCGGCGGTCACGTGCGTGACGCTCCTGATCGTGGTGGCGATCATCTCGTCAACGGGAGGATCCGGCTTCGGAGGCTCGGCCTAACCATCGGTGGTCGCTCCAGCGAGCCGTGCGAACGCCGACGAGTTCTCCGCGACGGGCCTCCAGGAAGCTGGGACCTGGATCGAGGGGCCGGCCGCCGGGATGATC
>JBAVEY010000105.1:0-2674 GCA_049587975.1 Actinomycetota bacterium
CGAGGTCGCGGTCCGGCAGATGCGCGACTTCGGCGGCATGGTGAGCTTCGAGGTCAAGACCCGCGACGAGGCGATCCGGGTGGCCGAGTCCACCCGGCTGTTCTTCCTCGCCGAGTCGCTCGGCGGCGTCGAGTCGCTGATCGAGCTCCCCGGCCCGATGACGCACGCGAGCGTCTCCGGCTCGCCGATCGAGGTGCCCGACACGCTGATCCGGCTCTCGGTCGGGATCGAGCACCCGGAGGATCTGGTGGGCGATCTCGAGCAAGCGCTCCGCTGAGCGGACCGACCTTCCGAGCCCCTCTATCCCAGGTGCCGATCGTCACCACGGACGTGTGATGCCGGAACTGGGCTCGAACGTACGGGCGAGGAAGGATAGATCCATGCTTGCGGCTCGGACGATGAGCCTGGAGGGTGCGCTCGGGACCCGGAGACCGCAATGAATCCGACACAGATCGTCACAGAGGCACTCTTGGTCGTGTCGGTCCTCGACGGGTCGATGAAGCTCGCGTCCGTTCGCCGATGCCTGCGAGCGGCGCTGTCCGCGATGGACGAGGCGCAGGCGAAAGGGGCCCTCTTCCGGGACGGCACGAGGAGGATCGAGTTCGCATCCGAGACCGGGGGGCGGAACCTGAGGGACGACCTCGAGATGCCCGTTGCCCGACTCCCCGAACGGATCGCCGACTGGCACGCGAGCGCGTGCGGAACCCTGGTGATCGCGAGCGACGGCTCGACGCTCGTCGTCGAGGCGACGCGGGGTGGCTCGGCCCTGCCGCTCAGCGAGCGACCCTCATGCGAGGCCAGGTTGACCGCACCCGAGCGCGACGTGATGCGATGCGTCGAGGACGGACTGTCCAACGCCGAGATCGCGCGCGAGCTGTGGATCCAGCCGACGACCGTCCGCAAGCACCTTGAGAACATCTTCGCCAAGCTGGGTGTTCGCAGCCGAACGGCGGCGTTGTCGAAGCTCCTTGTGTCGAGGGCCAAGGCAAGCTGAGCTGGACCGTATCGCCTCGAAAGATATGACGAAAGTCGAATGGATTCCCCTCCCGGAAGCGACGAGGCTGTTCTCTCACGCCTGTCACACCAGCGAGTGGGTCGACCTCGAGCGAGGTCGAGAGGAGGGTGAACCATGAGACGAAAACGTTCGATCTCGCTGGCCGTCATCTTCGCGCTCGGCGCGCTTGCCGCGGTCATCGTTCCCGGCGCACCCGCGGCCGCGCAGGTCAACGAGGTGACGAACTGGAACCGGATCGCGACTGACACGCTCGTACAGTTCCCGGGATTGGCGGGTGGGGCGCCGCCTGCTCTGGCGATCAACATGGGGATGGTGCAGGGCGCGGTGTACGACGCGGTCAACGCGATCGAGCCGATGCACGAGCCGTACCTGCTCCAGGCGACCTTCCCCTCGAACGCATCGAAGGAGGCGGCCGTCGCGACCGCCGCCTACACGGTCCTGACCAACGTCATCGCGAGCGTCCCCGACACGGTCCCCTTCCCGCCCGGTACGGTCTTGTTCCCGAACGAGGCCGCCCTTCAGGCCTCCATCTCCAGCGCCTATGCCGCGTCGCTTGCGGCCATCCCTAACGGCCAGTCCAAGACCGACGGGATCGCCGCCGGGACCGCCGCGGCTGCTGCGATGATCGCCGCACGGCAGGGCGACGGACGCTTCGGCGATTCACAATGGGACCAGAGCACCGGACTCGGTCGTTGGCAGCCGCTGTTGCCGGACGGGACCTCGCCGCTCGACCCGACTCCGTGGGTTGGCGGGGTAGATCCGTTCCTGATGACAAGCTCCTCGCAGTTCCGTAGCGACGGCCCGAACGCGCTCACCAGCAACCAGTACGCTAAGGACTTCAACGAGGTCAAGGCGCTCGGCGGCAACGGTCTCCCCGGTGGGACCCCCTCTGCCCGCACCTTCGAGCAGACGCAGATCGCGCTCTTCTGGCAGAGCGTCGGGGGGCCGGTCTTCATGTTTAACCATGTCGCCCGGGACCTGGTCGAGGACCCGAGCTACGGCGTCGACCTCGATGACAGCGCCCTGCTGTTCGGGATGATGAACCTGTCCGTTGCCGATGCCTCGATCAACTGCTGGAACGATAAGTACCACTTCGACTTCTGGCGGCCGTGGACGGCGATCCACGAGGCGGACTCGGACGGCAACCGCAAGACCGAGCCCGATACCTCATGGGCGCCGCTCCTCACGGCCCCGTACCCCGATCACACATCGGGGCACATGTGCCAGGACGGCGCGCTGCTTACCGTGTTGCGGTCGTTCTTCGGCAGGGACAAGATCTCGTTCAGCGTAACGAGCTCCCGCTTCGCCCAACCGCGTGACTTCGGACGGTTCTCCGAACCTCTCAAGGAGATCGTCGAGGCTCGCGTATGGGCGGGCCTGCACTTCCGCACCGCCGATGTCCAGGGGGCTGAACTCGGCGAGAACGTCGCCAACTTCGCGATGGAGAACTACTTCCAGCCGCTGGACTGACACCGAGCGGCGGAGGGCCGCATGAGCGGCCCTCCGCCCTCGCTCACTCGATCACAAGCTCGCCGTCGGCGGTCGTCGCGACCGCGACTCGGTGGATGCCCGGCTCGCCGTCGGTCACCCGGATCGGCGGCTCGTCGCCACCGAGCCACGTGCGGAGTCGCTCGGCGTCGCCGCCCACCTCCACCCACG
>JBAVEY010000106.1:0-33166 GCA_049587975.1 Actinomycetota bacterium
CCGATCAGCCCGAGCTCCTGCTCGAGGTCGTAGGGCCCGAGCACCTGACGGTCGATCACCGCTCCCTTGAAGTTCGGCGCCAGCTCCGTGTACAGGTCGATGATCCGGTCGGCGTACTGCTCGAGCTCGTCGCGGTGGGGTTCGAGGTTCCAGTCGTCGGGCACCCACTGCGTGAACATCGAGAATACGTGCACGCCCTCGGGCGCGAGCTTCTTGTCGAGGGTGGTCGGGATCACGCCGTCCACGAACGGCCGCTCGGACGCCTTCCGCGCCATGTGGGCGTCCTGGAACGCCTCCTCCGCGTACTGCGGCGAGAAGCACAGCTCGACCGAGCCCGTGTGGTGGTCCTGCATCTCCTTGCCGGGGTCGGCGATGAAGTCCGGCAGTTCGGACATCGCGACGTTGATCTTCACGACGCCCGACCGCGACCGCCACCGCTCGATGTCCCAGACGAAGTCCGCCGGCAGCTCCTCGCGGCCGACGAGGTCCAGGAACGCGATCTTCGGGTGGATGCACGTCACGCCGAGCGGAGCCCGGAGCTCCTCGCCGTTCTCGAGCGCGACGCCCACGAACCGTCCGCCGCTCGTGAGGATCTTCTTCACGCGGGCATCGGTGCGCACCTCGCAGCCGAACGCCTCCGCCGAGCGGCGGATCGAATCCGACACGCCCCCCATCCCGCCCTGCTGGAACCCCCACGAGCCGAGGTGGCCGTCGCCGACGTCGCCGATCGAGTGGTGCAACATGACGTAGGCGGTGCCGGGCTCGTCCGGCCCGGCCCACGTGCCGATGACGCCGTTGACGGCGAGCATGCCCTTGATCGGGTCGGACTCGAACCAGTCGTCCAGCAGGTCCGTGATGCTCATCGTGAACAGTCGAGTGACGTCGCCGACGCCCCGGACGCCGAGCCTGCGCATCTTCCACGCGGCCCGCGCGCTCTCGATCAGGTCCCCGAACGCCATCGATCCGATCTTCGGCGGCTTCTGCAGGAGCAGGGGACCGAGGACGTCCGCGACCTCCTGCAGCCACGCCTCCCACTGCGGGAGGGTCTCGGCGTCCTTCTTCGAGAACCGAGCGATCGACTCGTAGCTCCTCGCGGCGTCGTCCGCGTACACGGTGATCGAACGACCGTCCGGGTACGCCTGGTAGTAGGGGCCGAACGGCGTGACGTCGTACCCGTGCCGCTTGAGCTTCAGCTCGCGGATGATCGTCGGCGGCATCAGGGACATGACGTACGAGTAGGTCGTGACGTTGATCTCGGGGTGGTCGGGGAACGGCGCGCTCGTATCCGCCGCGCCGCCCGTCTTGGTGCGGGCCTCGAGTACGACCGTCCTGGCGCCCGCGCGAGCGAAGTAGGCCCCCGCCGTCAACCCGTTGTGGCCACCACCGATCACGATCGTGTCGTAGATGTTCGCCATGTCCGCTCAGCGCTCCTCGACGCGTCCGGTCGCGCGCCATCCTCCCACGGGTTTGAATGGCCAGTCAAGCGAGCGGGTCGCCCGTGAGGGTTTGACAGGGCAGGTCAGGAGCGTAGAGTGGCTGAACAGTGATTCAAAAGGCGGGTCGCCGGCTGCACGGATTGGCTCGCGTTCAACGGGAGCAGCGCGCGTGAGCAGCGGAGGCGTGAAGCAGGGCAAGGACCGCCACCAGGAGATCCTGGACGCCGCGGCGCGCGTGATCACCGAACGTGGGCTCGCCGAGACGCGGATCTCCGACATCGCCGAGGAGGCTGGCGTCTCCCCCGGCCTGATCCTGTACTACTTCGAGTCGAAGGACCGGCTGCTCGCCGAGGCGCTCACGTTCGCGAACGATCAGTTCTACCTGCGCACCTCGCGCGAGATCCGCCGGATCCCTTCCGCGCGGGATCGGCTGCGGCGGCTGGTCGACCTGTCGGTGCCGGGCTACCTCCCCGAGTTCGGCCGGCTCGACGAATGGGCACTATGGATCGAGGTCTGGGTCCGGGCGCTCCGCGATCCCGAGATGGCCAAGGACCGCGAGGTGCTCGACCAGCGCTGGCGCGCACAGCTCGCCGACATCATCCGGGGCGGGCAGTCGAGCGGCGAGTTCACCTCCACGGTGGAGGCGGACGAGCTCGCGCTGCGGCTCGCCACGCTGATCGACGGCCTCGCGATCCAGGTGATCATGAACGACTCGGAGGTCTCGCCCGGGCGGATGCACCGGACTTGCATGGAGGTCTCGGCTGAGCAGCTCGGGTTCGAGCTCGAGCCTGCGAAGGCCTGAGCGCCGGCTCAGGCGCGGGACGCCGATCGCAGGTCGGGCAGGTGTTCCTCGTAGTGCTCGTAGGTCTCGCCCGCGAACCACTCGACGGCGACGTCGTCGATCTCGGGGAGGTCCTGCCAGCGCCGCAGGATCATGTCGCGCGCGGCGTCCAGTTCCGAACGGACCGAGGCGACGTCGAGCGACCTGGCCTCGTCCGCGAACGTCGCGTTGCGCGCGTTCACCCACTCGTCGGACTCCTCGGGTTCGACGAACGTCCCCTCCCGCATGCGATCGAGATGCGCGATGCACTCACGGATCCAGCCGGTCACGTGATGGAGCATCTCCTTCACCGTCCAGCCCGGCAGGACGCCGGGGGCCGTCAGCCGGTCCTCGGGCACGCGGGACAGGGCGTCCTCGAACGCCGCCCACCCCTCCGCTTCCCGGCGTGCGTGCTCGGACCGAACGTCGTCCACTGGACCTCAGCTTAGTCTTCCCCGGATGAGCGTCGAGATCGTCGCAGCCGGACCCGAGCGCGTGGCCGCCCTCGCGGCGGTGCTCGGCCGCTCGTTCGCAGATGACCCGATCATCCGCTGGCCGTTCCCGGAGGCGCGGGACGAGCACGATGCCGAGCGACGATGCGGCCAGCTGTTCCGGATCCTCGACGAGCGGTTCGCCGACGCCGGCTGGTTGTGGGAGGCCGGAGACGCCGCGGGCGTGGCGCTCTGGGTCCCTCCGGGCGGCGGCATCCGGTACCTGGAGATCGAGCGCGAGACCCGTGACCCGATCGACGCGATGACCGACGACGGCGGGATGCGGTACCGGGCGTTCTGGGACTGGATCGAGGGGCACCTCCCCACCGAACCCCACTGGTTCCTCGATCACCTGGCCGTCGCTCCCGAACGACGCGGCGAGGGGCTCGGCCGGGCGCTCGTCGAGCTCGGCCTCGGGTTCGCCCGGCGCGACGGGGTCCCGGCGTTCCTCGAGACCGCCCGGCACCGCAACGTCGGGTACTACGAGTCGGTGGGTTTCCGAGTCGTGGCCGACGAGCGGGCGCCGGGCGACGGACCGCGCCTGTGGTACCTGCGGTTCGACGCCTGAGAAGGCTTCATCCGCTCAGGGTTCGGACGCCGCGCTTGGCGAGCTGGTCCGCGACGATGTTCCGCTGGATCTCGGACGTCCCCTCCCAGATCCGGTCCACGCGGACCTCGCGCCAGAACCGTTCGGCCACGTTCTCGCGCATGTAGCCGCGGCCACCGAAGATCTGGACGGCGCGATCGGCCACGCGCCCCGCCATCTCGCTCGCGTACAGCTTGGCCATCGAGCATTGGGCGTGCTGGACCTTGAGGTCGATCCCGCGATCGACGTTCTTCGCGAGCTCGTACGTCATGAGCCGCGCGGCCCACAGCTCGGTGACGGAGTCCGCGAGCATGTGCGCGATCGCCTGGTTCTCGATGATCGGCCCGCCGAACTGGACGCGCTCCTTCGCGAACGCGGTGGCTTCGTCGATCAGTCGCTCGGCGGCACCACAGCAACGAGCGGCGATCATCAGCCGCTCGTACCGGAACCACTCGTAGGTGAACCCGAGGCCGTCGCCCTCCTCGCCCACCAGGTTCGCCGTCGGCACGTGCACGTCCTCGAACGCGACGACCGCGTGCGTGTCGGCGTACGTGTGCGTGTAGGCGGGTTCGCGAACCAGGCGGACGCCGGGCGTGTCCTTGTCGATGAAGAACATCGCGTGCGAGCCGGCGTTCGGACCGCCGTCGATCTTGGCCTGGAAGAACAGGTAGTCGGCCGAGTTGTACGACGTGACGTGCATCTTCGTGCCGCTCAAGACGTACCCGTCGCCCTCACGCCGGGCCGTGGCCTCGATCGCATCGACGTCGGAGCCCGCGCCTGCCTCGGTGATCGCGTAGCACTCGTGACGCTCGCCGCGGATCGTGGGGACGATCCACCGTTCGAGCTGCTCGGCCGAGACCACGGCCGGCGCCCATGCGGCCGGCGTATGGACGCACCAGCCGAGACCGTTGGTCACGCGCCCGATCTGCTCGGAGACCAGGACCTGCTGGAACATCGACAGGCCACCGCCCCCGAGCTCCTTCGGCATGTTCATCGCCCACAGGCCGAGCTCGATCGCCATCCGGTGGTGCCGCTCCCGCAGCTCGTCGGACAGCCGCCCACCGTGCATCTCGGCCTCGACCTCGTGCGGGATCAGCTCGGCGTTCACGAACGACCGCGCGCGCTCCTGGATCTCGCGATCGGCGTCGGACATCGGGTAGGTGCTCACGGCCGCGACCCTACGAGATGAACTCGAGCCGGTCGCGGTTGTCCTCGATCTGCCGGAGCGAGTCCGGGTCCACCGAGTGATCGCGCTCGGGCGAGTCGGGCTCATCCGGTCGTTCGCCGAACAGCTCGCCCGACAGGTATCGCTGTCCCGTGTCGGGCACGACCGTGACGATCGTCGCGAACTCCGGATGCTTCTCGGCCACCTTCATCGCCGAGGCCACGTTGATCCCCCCCGACGGCCCCGCCAGGATCCCTTCCTCGCGCGCAAGGCGATGGGACATCTCGAGCGCCTCCTCGGTGGAGGCCGTCACGATCCCGTCCATGATCGACAGATCGAGGTTATGGGGCACGATCCCGTCGCCGATCCCGGGAACGCCGTGGGTGCCCCACCGCTGCTCGGAGATCAGCGGGCTCTCGGCGGGCTCGACCGCGTAGGCCTTGATCGTCCGGTCGTACGCCTTGAGGGCGCGAGCGACCCCCGTGATCCAGCCTCCGGTGCCCTGTGCGGCTACGACGGCGTCGACCTGGCCGCCGCACTGCTGCCAGATCTCCTCCCCGGAGATCGCCTGCGCGTCCGGGTTGTCCGGGTTCTCGAACTCGGCCGGCATGAAGTAACGCTCGGGGTCGGTGGCGACGATCTCGCGCATCTTCGCGATCGCGAGGTCGATGTCCGTGCCGGCACCGGGTGTGAGGATGAGCTCGGCGCCGTACGCCTCGATCATCCGCTTGCGCTCGAGGCTCATGCCGTGCGGCATCACGATGATGCAGTCGTAGCCCTTGATGGCCGCGACCGCCGAGCACGCGATCCCGGCGTTGCCGGTCGTCGACTCGACGATCGTCATGCCCGGCCTGAGATCGCCGCGCTGCTCCGCCAGCTCGATCATGTGCCGGTAGATCCGGTCCTTCGTGGAGCCCGTCGGTCCGTACCACTCGATCTTGGCGAGCAGGCTGAGGCCCTCGCGCCCCACGCGGGACAGGCGGACGAGCGGGGTGCGCCCGACGGCGTCGAGCATCGAGCGGAGCGCTCGAGCGTGGGCGTCCCAGACGAGGGTGTCGGGGCGCTCCATGCCCTAGTTTGACTCGCCGTTCAACCTCCGCGCAAGCGCCCCGCCGCCACCCGTGCATCACGATGTCGAACCTGCTCAGTGGCATCCATCGAACGAGAAATGACCGGGGTCGCTGTCGGGGACCGACTGGCACCACCCGTTGTCCTCGAGCGCCCGGACGATCCTCGGGTCGTCGAGGCCTGCCTGCGTGATGTCGATCGCGGCGCCGAGCTGGTGCCACGAGCGCCCGGGCGGCGCGCACAGACCCGGGCATCCGCCATCGTCGCCGCAGATCGATCGGCACGCCATCCGTTGCTGCGCGCACGAGCGGTAGCTCTGCACCACCGGGATCTGCACGCCGGCATCCCGCTGCGCCTGCAGGAACGCCCGCATCCCGACGGGCTGGAGCCGCACACCGTCGACGGTCCGCAGTGGGGGCCGCTCGGAGCACGGATCGTCGGGGATGACGATGAGCGGCCCGGTCAGTGCCGCGTAGGCAAGGATGCCGGCGATCAGCGCCGCGGCGGCCGTGGCGAGGATGAAGAGGCGACGGCGGTTCCAGCGCGAACGGGTATGGCGTCGTCGGGCAACCGTCGGTCGATGGTACCGCCGGGGCCGAGGCACGGTGCGGTAGCGACGTGCAGAATCTGCCCATGACGGGAGCCCGGTACTGGCGAGCGGCCGAGCCGAAAGCGGCCTACGACGTCGTCATCGTGGGTGGCGGCGGACACGGCCTGTCGACGGCCTACTACCTCGCGAGGAACCACGGGATCACGGATGTCTGCGTGCTCGAGAAGGGGTGGCTCGCCGGCGGCAACATGGCGCGCAACACCACGATCATCCGCTCGAACTACCTGTGGGACGAGAGCTCGGCGATCTACGAGCACTCGCTGAAGCTGTGGGAGGGGCTCGAGGACGACCTGGGCTCCGACCTGCAGTTCAGCCAGCGCGGGGTGCTCAACCTCGCGCACTCCCTCGGCGACGTCCGCTCCGCGATGCGACGCGTGCACGCGAACCGGCTGAGCGGGATCGACGCGGAGTGGCTCTCGCCCGAGGAGGTGAAGGCGTTCTGCCCGATCGTCAACGCGTCCACCGACGTCCGGCACCCCGTGATGGGGGCCACGCTCCAACGTCGCGCCGGAACCGCGCGCCACGACAAGGTCGCATGGGCCTACGCGACGCGGGCGAGCGAACTCGGGGTGGACATCGTCGAGCACTGCGAGGTCACGGGCTTCGTGCGGGGGGCCGATGGAAGGGTCGAGGGCGTCCGGACGACGCGGGGGAACATCGCAGCCGGACGCACGGCGCTCGTCGCCGCCGGCCACACGAGCGTGCTCGCGTCGATCGTGGGGCTCCGCCTCCCGCTCCAGTCGCATCCGCTCCAGGCGCTCGTCTCGGTCCTGCTCGAACCCGTGCTCGACTGCGTCGTGATGTCGAACGCGGTGCACGTGTACGTGTCCCAGGCCGATAAGGGCGAGCTCGTGATGGGCGCCGGGATCGACGCGTACAACGGCTACGCCCAGCGCGGCTCGTTCCACGTCATCGAGCACCAGCTCGCTGCCGCGATCGAGCTGTTCCCGATCTTCGCCCACGCGAAGCTGCTCCGGACCTGGGGCGGGATCGTGGACGTGTGCCCGGACGCATCGCCGATCGTGTCCGCGACGCCGATCGAGAAGCTGTTCCTGAACTGCGGCTGGGGCACGGGCGGCTTCAAGGCGACGCCAGCCTCGGGATGGGCGTTCGCCGACCTGGTCGCTCGAGGCGAAGCCGGACCGCTCGCGCGGCCGTTCTCGCTCGAGCGCTTCACGACCGGAGCGCTGATCGACGAGCACGGCGCCGCGGGGGTCGCCCACTGATGCAGGCCCGGACCGTGCGGAGGTTCGCGCTCGAGCTCCCCGAAGCCGAGGAGCGGGAAACGTGGGAGACGGCGACGTTCCGCGTGCGGAACCGGATCTTCGTGATGTTCAGCGACCGCGAACGTGACCTGTGGGTCAAGTCCACATACGACGAGCAGCGCGCGCTCACGTCGATGGACCCCGACACGTTCTTCGTCCCACCGTACGTCGGCCCGAACGGGTGGGTGGGCGTGCGGATCCGGACGGTCGATCCGGGCGAGCTACGTGAGCTCGTCACCGAGGCGTGGCGGCTCACCGCGCCCAGGCGCCTCGTGCAGGCGTTCGACGAGGCCGAGGCGGTCTGATGCTGCTCGTCCCCTGCCCCTGGTGCGGCCCGCGCGAGGAGATGGAGTTCCGCTACGGTGGCCAGGCCGGCCTCGCGTACCCCGCCGACCCCGACGCCCTCTCCGACGAGGAGTGGGCGGACTTCCTCTTCATGCGCGACAACCCCAAGGGCGCGTTCGCCGAGCGCTGGTACCACGTCGCCGGATGCCGTCGCTGGTTCGACGCGGTGCGCGACACGGCGACGCATGCGTTCGCCGAGACCTCACCCTCTTCCCCCAGCCCTCCGGCGGCTCGCTCGTGATCGGGGACTTCCGCCTCCTGGCGCCGGGGTCTAGGGTCGGGATCGATGGCTTCCGGACCGCCCGAGCTCGCGCGGATGTTCGTGAACGCGATCGCCGCCAAGGACCGAACCACGCTGACCTCGGTCCTGGATCCGCAGATCGACTTCCGTGGGCTCACCCCCAGCTACGAGTGGCGCGCCACCACCCCCGAGGAGGTCGCCGAGGTCGTGCTCGGCAACTGGTTCGAGCCGACCGACCACGTCCGGGAGGTCCTGGAGGTTCGGGTCGAACCCTTCGCGGACCGGCACCATCTCTGGTACAGGTTCAAGGTCGAGAACGACGACGGGATGCACGTCGTCGAGCAGCAGAGCTTCCTCGATGCCGCCGACGGTCGCATCACCCGGATGAGCGTCGTGTGCTCAGGCTTCCGGCTCCTGGAGGAGCAGGCCGGACCCTGAGGTCCGGCTCATGACCGCGCGGCGGCTGCCCGATGGCGGCGCGTGGATCGATCGTTCGAAGCCCATCGGCTTCCGCTTCGACGGGGTCGAGCTCGAGGGATTCGAAGGGGACACGCTCGCGAGCGCGCTGCTCGCGAACGGTGTGATCGGGGGGTTCCGCAGCCCGATCCTCGGTCGCCCGCGGGGGATCTGTTCGGCGGGCGCGGAGGAGCCGAACGCGTTCGTCCAGGTCTCGGCGCCGTGGTTCGACCCGATCGTCGCGGCCCCGACCGTCCAGCTGGTCGACGGCCTCGAATCCCAGAGCCGCGCCGGGGTGGGCCGCCTCCGGCCCGAGGCCGGCTCGGTGCCAGCGCCTCGGGTCGGGCACCGGTACGCGCACGTGGAGACGCTCGTCGTGGGGGGCGGAGCGGCCGGGCGGGCGGCCGCCCACGAGTCGGCGCGGGGCGACAACCGGGTCGTGATCGCGGACCAGCACCCGCTCATGGACGACCCGCCCTCGGGACCCAACGTGATCACGCTGACGAACGCGACGGCGCTCGGCGTGTACGACGACGGCTACGTGGTGGTGCTCGAACACGACCGGCGGCGAAGCCAGGCCACGGGCGATGGGAGGCATCCGATCACGGGGGCCCGCGCCGAGGAGGTCGTGTGGCACATCCGCGCGCAGCGCGTCGTGCTCGCGACCGGCGCCCTCGAGCGGCCGATCGCGTTCGCGGGCAACGATCTCCCGGGGGTCATGCTCGCCGGAGCCGCGGCCGCCTACGTCCAGCGGTATGGGGTCGCCCCCGGCGAGCGCGCAGCGGTGTTCGCGACCAGCGACTGGGGTCTCGCGAGCGCCGAGGTCCTACGGGCCGCCGGCGTCGACGTAGCCCGGACGATCGACGCACGGACCGGCGAGCGCGTGGTCGAGGCGCGAGGCGACGATCGGGTGGGATGGATCGTCGTCCGGAGCGACTCCGGTGACGAGGAGGTCGTCGAGGTGGATCTGCTCGCGGTCTCCGGCGGCTGGAACCCCAACCTGGGACTCTGGCGCTCGATCGGCGGGGGACTGCGTCACGACCGGGAACGCTCGTGCTTCGTGCCGGAGCAAGGTCCGTCCTGGCTGTCGGTTGCCGGCGCCGCCGCGGGCGAGGTGCCGGCGAGCGCCCCCCTCGTCGTCGTCGAGGACGGGGACGACGCCGAGAAGTTCGTGGACCTCCAGCGGGACCAGACCGTCGCCGATATCGGGGCGGCGCTCGAGGATGGCCTGCGTTCGGTCGAGCATGTGAAGCGCGCGACGTACATCGGCACCGCCGTGGACCAGGGCCGCACGAGCGGGGTGCTCGCCGCCGAGATCGTGAACCACCTCTTGAGCGAGGGGCCGGGCGCCCAGGGTCCGACGAACGCCCGGCCGCCGGACGAGCCCGTGTCCTTCGCCGCGCTCGCCGGCCCGTTCCGAGGCGACCTGCTCGATCCGATCCGAACGACACCGATGCACCTGTGGCACGTCGAGCGCGGCGCCGTGTTCGAGAACGTGGGGCAGTGGAAGCGTCCGTGGTCCTTCCCTCGCACCGGGGAACCGATGGAGCGGACGGTCGAACGCGAGTGCCGAGCGGTCCGCAACGGTGTCGGGGCGATGGACGCGTCCACGCTCGGCAAGATCGAGGTGGTCGGCCCCGACGCACCGGCCTTCCTCGACCGGATGTACACGAACCGGATGTCGAACCTCGCCGTCGGGTCGATCCGGTACGGCCTGATGCTCGGCCTCGACGGGATGGTCCTGGACGACGGTGTGGCCATGCGTCTGGCGGAGGACCGGTACCTGGTCACGACGACCACGGGCGGCGCGGCGACCGTGCTCGACCGGTTCGAGGAGTGGCTCCAGACCGAGTGGCCCGACCTGCGCGTCTACTGCACCAGCGTCACCGAACAGTGGGCGGTCGTGGCCGTCAACGGGCCTCGCGCGCGCGAGGTGGTCTCGGCCGCGGGGACCGATGTCGACCTGTCCCGCCAGGCCTTCCCGTTCATGACCTTCCGGGATGGGGAGGTCGCCGGCGTTCGGGCCCGGCTCGCGCGCGTGAGCTTCTCGGGCGAGCTCGCGTACGAGCTCCACGTTCCGGCATGGCACGGGCTCGAGACCTGGGAGGCTGTGATGGTCGCCGGGGCCCCGTTCGGGATCGAGCCGTACGGGACGGAGGCGATGCACGTGCTCCGCGCGGAAAAGGGCTACGTGATCGTCGGACAGGACACCGACGGCAGCGTCACGCCCGCCGACCTCGGGATGGACTGGATCGTGAACCCGTCCAAGGGCGACTTCGTGGGACGGCGCTCGCTCCGGCGGGCCGACACGATCCGCCCCGACCGCAAACACCTGGTCGGCCTCCTGCCCGTGGGCACGCGGACCCGGCTCCCCGAGGGCGCGCCGTTGGTGCTCGACGACGCCGGAGGGATCCCGATGACGCTCGCAGGCCATGTGACCTCGGCGTACCGGAGCCCCACGCTCGAGCGGACGTTCGCGCTCGCGATGCTCGAGGGCGGGCACGCGATGCACGGCCGCACGGTCTACGCGCCGCTCCCCGAGGAGACGATCGCGTGCACGGTCACCTCCCCGATCCTGTACGACCCTCGAGGCGAGCGCCGTGACGGCTAGGGGCCGGCTCGACGCGCGCTCGGCAGATCTCGACCGCGTCGGCTCGACCGAGCTCCGGTTCCTTCCGCAGGTCGACGTCCGGGTCGACCCCACGACGGCGACGAACCTCGGCTTCCCGACCGAGCCGAACACCGTCGCCTCCGGTCCCGACCGCGACGTCCTGTGGCTCGGTCCCGACGAGTGGCTCGTGGTCGGCGACGCCGGAACGGCCGAGGGCCCGATCGCCGAACTCGAACGCTCGCTCGCGGGCATGCACCGTTCGGTGGTCGACGTCTCGGCCAACCGGACCGTGATCGAGCTCTCGGGGCCCTCGCGCCACGAGCTCCTCGCCTCGGCGTGCCCGATCGATCTTCACCCGCGCTCGTGGGTGGAGGGCCGCTGCGCGCAGACGGTGTTCGGCGCCGCCCAGGTCCTGGTGCACGAACGCGACGGTGCCACGCGGCTGTTCGTCCGGCCCTCCTTCGCCGACTACGTGCTCGATCTGCTCCTCGCGGCGTCCGCCTCGTGACGCGGCTCCGGGGCCGGCGGCTCGAACGGCCATGGGGCCGGATGCGCGTGTGGGAGGCCGGAAGCGGCGAGCCGCTGCTCCTGATCCACGGCCTGGGCGGCTCCGGGCGCTACTTCGAGCGCCTGGCCGACCGTCTGGAGGATCGGTTCGGGGTCGTCGCGCCGGACCTCGCCGGGTTCGGATCGTCCGACAAGCCCAAGATCGGGTACGCGCGCGCGTCGCACCTCGACGATCTCGACGCCGTGGCCGCGGGGTTCGGCGATCGGAGCGCGATCGTGGCGGGCCACTCGCTCGGCGGTCTGTTCGCCGCGCTCTGGGCCGCCCGCCGTCCCGAACGCATCCGCGCGCTCGCGATCGTCGCCGCCCCGTATCCCTCACCCGACCCGGCCGTCGCCTGGACCCACGAGCCGGAGGTGCCGGCGGCCGCGCGGATCACGATGCCGCTCGCCGCCGGGGCGATCCGGCTGCTCGCGGTGCCCGTCGTCGTGCGCCGCTTCCCGCCCGCGATCGCGTTCGACTACGCGCGGCAGACGCTCTGCAGCCGCAACCGGACGATGCGCTCGGTGCTCTACGACCCCTCGGTGGCCGGCGAGCTCGAGCGGATCCGCTCGATCGACGGTCGGCTCCCCATCCTGGTCGAGCACGCGCGGGACGACCGGACGGTGGGCTTCGGGGCCCACGATCGCTGGTGCGAGCTGCTCCCGCACGCCGAGCACCGGGTCGTCGAGGGCGGCCACCAGGTGCAGCTGCACGACGGGTTCCGGGCTCTGGCCGACTGGGTCGGCAGCGTCTGGGGGTAGGCTCCCCCACCGATGGACGCCGACACGCCAGCCCTGCGCGCCCTCGACGGTTCGGGTCTCGCCTTCGATGTGGTGCGGACGCAGCGCGCCCGATCGGCAGAGGAGAGCGCGAGCTTCCAGGGGATCGAGCTCGGCCAGCTGCTGCGGACGATCGTGATCAGGCGCGGCGCCGACGACTACGTCTTCGTCCTGGTCCCCGGCGGGCGTCAGATCGACTGGCCGAAGCTCCGGGCGCACCTCGGCGTCAGCCGCCTCTCGCTCCCGGACGCCGAGGAGGCGAAGGCGGCGACCGGGTACGAACGGGGGACGATCACGCCGTTCGGATCGTCCAACGCATGGCCCGTGATCGCCGACGCCTCGATCCCGGCATGGGACCGGATCGCGATCGGCGGCGGCGGGCACGGCGTGAACATGCACCTGTCCGCTCGCGACCTCGTGGAGCGACTCGGGGCCGACGTGGTCGACGTGACGCGCGCCGAGACGGACTGAACCTCCTCTCCCGGTTCCGCCCACCTGCACGAACCCTCCCGACCGCCTTCACGAGGGCTTCACATCTCGGACGCAAGCTGGTTCCCGAGACCGAGTGTCGGAAGGAGGAGACGAGATGCGACGCGGTTGGGCGATCGTGGCGACGATCCTGGTGGTCCTGGCGGTGGTCGGGATCGCGATCGGCGCCTACAACGCCGGTGTCGACCACGGGATCCGGCAGGCGGCCGACTCGGACCAAGTGATCCAGGTCGTCGGCGGGTACGGGCACGGATACGGCTTCTTCCCGTTCGGGTTCTTCCTGTTCCCGCTGTTCATCATCGGGGGGATCTTCCTCGTGAGCCGCGCGCTCCGTGGGCCGCGGGGGCCCTGGGGCCACGACCACGGACCCGGCTACGGCCCATGGTCCGAGGAGGGGCGCGCGCGGTTCGAGGAACGCGCCGGGGACTGGCACCGCCGCCAGCACGAGCAGGCGACGGGCGACCCGCAGACCACGGGACCACCCGCCGGCTGAGCCGGTTGGGGCGGGCGGTGGCGGTTGCCACCGCCCGCTCGCGTCGGCAGGCTAGCGAAGCGCGCCGAGGGACGACGGGGGTGGAGATGACCACGGTGCTGGTGGTCGAGGACGAGATCGCGATCGCTCGGGTCGTCCGCGACTACCTGCGGAACGCGGGCTTCGAGGTGATAGTCGTCGGCGACGGCGGTTCGGCCGTCGCGAGCGTCCGCAGCGCGAAACCCGATCTCCTGGTGCTCGACCTCGGCCTGCCCGGACGTGACGGGCTCGACGTCGCCCGCGAGATCCGACGCTGGTCGAACACCCCGATCGTGATGCTCACTGCGCGGGGCGACGAGACCGACCGGATCGTCGGGCTCGAACTCGGTGCGGACGATTACGTCGTCAAACCCTTCAGTCCAAAGGAGCTCGTGGCACGCGTTCGGGCGGTACTGCGTCGGGCCAGAGCCGCGGGCCGTGGGGACGAGGTCGTGCGGGCCGGCGATGTCGAGATCGACACCGGCAAGATGCGCGTGACCGTCGCCGGCGCGCAGGTCGAGCTCACGCCCACCGAGTTCCAGATCCTGGCGACCCTCGCTCGCGAACCCGGCCGGGTCTTCACGAGGTCGCAGCTACTCGACGCGGTGCATGGCGTGGCGATCGAGTCCTACGAGCGCGCGATCGACGCCCACATAAAGAACATCCGCCGCAAGATCGAGCCCACGCCGGGCAGCCCCCGGTACGTGGTAACGGTCCACGGCGTCGGGTACCGGTTCGCCGATGCGTGACCACGAGCACCGGCACCCCCACGGGCCAGGTCCAGGTTTCCGACCACCGTGGTGGCCCGCCGGCGAGCCGTTCCCTCCACGCTCGTCCGAGGGATGGGGCGAGATGCGCGGCCGCTTCTTCCGGCGGATCGCGATCGGGATCGGGCTGTTCTTCCTGTTCGTCTTCATCGCCGGCTGGCTGGGCGCGGCGTTCGGGGGCGGCGCCTTCCACGAGGGTGGTCGAGGCAGGCCATGGTTCGGCCTCGTCGTGGTCCTGCTCGTCATCGCGTTCCTCGCGTTCGGCCGGTTCGTGCGCAGGACCACCAAGCCGATCGGCGAGGTGATGGACGCGGCCGCGCGCGTCGCCGAGGGCGACTACGCCGCCCGCGCGAGCGTCCAGGGTCCGACGGACGTGCGCGACCTCGCCCGGGCCTTCAACCGGATGGCCGAGCGGCTCGAGGTCAACGAGGAGCAGCGACGGAACCTGCTCGCCGACGTGGCCCACGAGCTCCGCACCCCGCTCTCGGTGATCCGCGCTCACGTCGAGGGGATGGCCGACGGGGTCTACGAGCCGAACGAAGAGCACCTCGCCCTTATCGCCGACGAGACGGCAGTGATGGGCCGCCTGCTGGACGATCTCCAGCTCCTGTCGAGCGCCGAGGCGGGTGCCCTGCGGCTCCACCGCGAGCGGCTCGACCCGGACGAGCTGCTGGCCTCCGCCGAGACCGCGTTCCGAACGCAGGCCAACGAGGCCGGGATCACGCTCGCCGTGGACGCCGAGGAGGACCTCCCGGTCATCGACGTCGACCGCGTCCGGATCGGCGAGGTCTTCTCGAACCTGATCTCGAACGCCCTGCACCATACGCCCGCCGGTGGAACGATCGGCCTCCGCGCCGCCCGGGACGACCTGGGCGTGGCGTTCACCGTGACCGACACGGGCGAGGGCATCGCGGCCGACGAGCTGGAACACGTCTTCGATCGGTTCGCCCGCTCGCAGGAGTCGCGCGGGTCCGGGCTCGGGCTCGCGATCGCCAAGGGGCTCGTGCAGGCGCACGACGGCACGATCTCGGCCCGGAGCGAGCCCGGGAGCGGGACGACGATCCGCTTCGTTCTGCCGGCAGCAGCACATGGGCGATGAAGGCGCCGGGACCGAGATCCGAGGAGGATCCGCGGGACCGGGCGGCCCGATCGAGCTCGCGGGGTACGACCCCTCATGGCCGGACGTGTTCGAACGCCAGGAGGCCAGGATCGCAGCCGCGCTCGGAGGCAGGGCGCTCCGGATCGAACATGTGGGGTCCACGGCGGTCCCGGACATCGCCGCCAAACCCATCATCGACATCCTGCTCGTGGTCGTCGACTCGGCGGACGAAACAACCTACGCCCCTCGATTGATGAACGCCGGATACGTACTGCAGGTCCGCGAATCGGCTGCGGAACGATGCGACCGACCGCGAGCTCTATCAACGGCACAAGCGGGAGCTCGCCGGACGCAGCTGGCGGCGCGTCCAGGACTACGCCGACGCCAAGGGGCCGGTCATCGAAGCGATCATCGGCCGAAGCAACGAGCCTGGCCCGTCGTCGCCGGCGCCCGGGGAACCCTAGCCCTTCGGGATGTCCTTCTTCGGATCCCAGTGCGGCATCTGGACGACCGTCGCCTTCACGTTGCCGGAGACCGGCGTCTGCACCTGCAGCTCGGTGCCGAGCTGGGTGTGCTCGATCGGAAGCATCGCGAACCCGATGTTCTTCTCGAGCCTCGGCGAGTAGCACGCCGAAGTGACCTTGCCGACCACGTCCCCGCCCACCCAGACCGGGAAGACGTCGATCATCTCGTTGTCGATGTAGCTCCCGAGCGGCTCGCCGTCGATGTCGACGCCGACGAGCTTGCGCTTCACGCCCTCGGCCTTGATCCGCTTCAGGGCCTGCTTGCCCATGAAGTCGGCCTCCTGCTCCAGGTCGACCATCCACGCGTAGTGATAGCCGACCTCGAAGGGGTTGTGCTCGTACCACATGTCCGCGCCGAACGCGAGGATGCCGCCTTCGATGCGGCGGATATGGCACGGGCCGATCACCTCGAGCCCGTGCGGCTTGCCGGCCTCGAGCACGCGGTCCCACAGCCGCACGCCGTGCTTCGAGGCGTCGCGCAGATAGATCTCGTACCCAACCTCCCCCGTGTAGCCCGTGCGCGAGACGACCACGTCCATGCCATCGAGCTCGCCCTTCATGAGACCGTAGTAGGGGATCTCGAGGACGCGCTCGCCGAACAGCTCGGTGAGCACCTTCTTCGCGTTCGGTCCCTGGATCTGGACCGGCGCGACGTCGATCTCCCGCACGGTCACGTCCATCCCCTTGGCGCCGGCGATCCCGAGCGCGTACAGGTTCACGTCCGAGTCGGCGAGCGAGAGCCAGAACTCGTCCTCGGCGACCCGCAGCAGGACGGGGTCGTTCAAGATCCCGCCGTCGGGACCCGTGATGAACACGTACTTGCACTCGTCCACCGCGCACTTGTGCAGGTCGCGCGGCACGATCATGTTCGTGAGGTCGAAGGCGTCCGGGCCCTTGATCTGGATCTGCTTCTCCACCCCGACGTCCCAGAGCGTCACGCCGTTCACCAGATGCCAGTACTCGGCCATCGGATCGCCGTAGTGGCGCGGGTGGTACGTGTGGTTGTAGACGCTGTAGCGAGCGACCCCGTGCTTGCGGGACGCGTAGAAGTACGGCGACTTGCGGATCCGCGTGTACAGGAGGATCCCGGGGTTGTCGATGACGGCCAAGCTCCGCTCCCTTCCGCGTGACCTCGTCACGCCCTCAGTCGTTCGCCCTTCGGATCCCACAGTGGGTCCTCAGCGACCGTCGCCGGCACTCGCTCATCGAAGTACTCGACCTCGACCGCGATTCCCGGTACGGCCAGCTCGACGGGGAGGTAACCGTAGACGATGCACCGCCCGACCGAGTAGCCGTACCCGGCCGAGGTCGCGTAGCCGACGACCCGCCCGTGCGACCGGATCGGCTCCTTCCCCAGCACGACCGCGTTCGGGTCGTCCAATGTGATGCAGGCGAGCCGCTCGGTCGGGCCGCGCTCCAGGATGCGTTCGAGCGCCTCGCGGCCCTGGAACGGCCCCTTGTCCATCTTGACGGCGAAGCCGAGCCCGGCCTCGAAGGGATCGTGCTCGGTGTGGATGTCCTGGCCCCAGAAGCGGTACCCCTTCTCGAGCCGCAGGGTGTCGAACGCCCCCAACCCGGCCGCCACGAGCCCGTGGTCCCGGCCGGCCTCCCACAGCAGCTCCCAGGCCCGGTCCCCCATCGCCAACTGTCCGTACAGCTCCCACCCGAGCTCGCCGGCGTAGGAGATCCGCTGGGCCCAGACCGGACCGACCTCGCCGACGTTGAGGTATCGGGCAGTCATGTACGGGAACGCGTCGTTGCCCACGTCGACATCGGTGACCTGCGCGAGGATCTCGCGGGCGTTCGGGCCCCACAGGCCGAGCGCGAACAGCGAGCCCGTGCGCTCGGTGATGCGTACCCGTTCGCTGTCAAGGATCCGGCGGCGCATCCAGGCGAGGTCGTGCTGCCCGCTCCCGCCGCCGGTGATCACGCGGAAGAGCTCGTCCTTTTTGCGCGTGATCGTGAGGTCGCAGCGGATCCCGCCGGTCGGCGTGAGCATGGCCGTGTAGACGATCGTCCCGACCGGTCGGTCGATCCGGTTGGCGCAGATGCGCTCGAGGTAGGCGAGGGCGTCGGGACCCTCGACGTCGAACTTCGCGAGCGGCGTGAGATCAAACAGCCCCGCGTTGGAACGGGTCGCCAGGTGCTCGGCGCCCTCGATCGGCGACCAGAACCTGGCCGCCCAGTCGTCCCGCCGGAGCCACGGCGCCTCCGAGGCGACGAGCGACGCGTTGGCCTCGAACCACTCGGGGCGCTCCCACCCGGCGCCCACGACGAACTCGGCGCCGAGCTCGGCATGCCGGGCGTAGAACGGCGTGAGCCGGAGCTTGCGCGGGCGCGCCATCTGCCGGCGCGGGTGGATGATGTCGTACACCTCTCGGTATTGCTGCTTGCCGCATTCGAGCACGAACGGCGGCGTCGTCATGTACGGGTAGAAGCGGTTCGCGTCGGCCTCGGCCATGTCGATCGAGGGCTCGCCCTGCACCATCCACTCGGCGACGTGGCGGCCGAACCCGCCCGCGTGCGTGACCCAGACGGCCTCGCACACCCACATGCCGCGGACCTCGGCCGACTCGCCCACGATGGATCCCGCATCAGGCGTGAACGAGAACATGCCGTTGATCGAGCGTTCGGGATCGGCGGGGCGCATGCGGCCCTTCAGCGCAGGGAGCAGGCGCGCCGCTTCGGTCTCGGCCACGTCGAGATCGCTGGGCGTGAACGGCATGAGCGAGGGCATGAGCGCGTTGTCGCCGGGCCGTCTCAGCTCCGACTGTGGCGTGGCGATCGGCTCGTGCTTGTAGTTGCCGACGGCGTAGTGGTCCTCCCGGTGGCGGAAGTACATCGCCATGTCCTCGTGACGCAGGATCGGGTGCGCGACCTCGCGTGTGTCGCCCTCGAGCTCCGGGATCGTGTCGGTCCAGACCAGCTGGTGTTGGACGGCGAGCAGCGGCACCGGGACGCCGGCGAGCGCGCCGACGCTCGGACCCCAGATCCCGGCGCAGAGCAAGACGCGGTCGCACTCGACGTCGCCATGGTCGGTCCGCACGCCTGCCACCCGCCTGTCCCGGATGTCGAACCCGGTCACCGTGACGCCGCCCTCGAACGCGACCCCCTTCTCCTCGGCCTTGCCGGCGAGCGCCGCGGCGATGCGAACACCCTTCGCGATCCCGTCCGAGGGCACGTGATAGGCCCCGAGGATCGCGGACGGGTCCAGCAGCGGGACCTTGGCGGCGGCTTCGGTGGGCGTGAGGAGCTCGGTGCCCTCGAGCCCGTACGAGCGCGCGAACCCGAGCCTTCGCTTGAGCTCGCGCATCCGAGCCTCGGACGTCGCGACCTCGATCCCGCCGACGCCGTACCAGGCCGGCTCGCCGTCGTGCTCGAGGGTCGCGTACAACGCGACGGACTCCTGGGCCATCCGGCACATCATGCGCGAGCCGTTCGTCTGGAAAGCCAGGCCCGGCGCGTGCGTCGTCGAACCGCCGGTCTCGAACAGCGGCCCCTGGTCCAGGACCAAGACGTCGGGATCGCCCAGCTCGGCCAGGTGGTAGGCGGCGCTCGAGCCGACGATCCCGGCGCCGATCACGAGGGTGCGGGCGCGGTCCTTCACGTCCGGAGGTCCTTCACGGCACGCAGTCTTCCGCGCACGGGGCGGGTCGGCAACCGCGCTAAGGCTTCGCGTTCCACCGTCGATGGACGGGCATCTCGTCATCCGAGTAGTACTCGGTCGCCACCGCCTCCTCGATCGAGCACGCGTAGTGGACCAGCCCGTACGACGGCTGGCCGGGCCGCGCCGTCACCGCCGGGTGCGACGGGGAGATCTGTTCGAGCCATCCGCGCACCAGGAACTCGCCGTGGTCGCCACCGTGGTCCTCCCACGGCAGCGGGGTGTGCAGCGCGTAACGCGCGTCGCGCGCCACCTCGCGGGTCTTCGGGCTCGTGTCGCGGAACGAGACGCACAGCAGCCCGGCCCCGATCCAAGGGGAGACCGGATGCACGCGCGGGCCGCCGTCGAGCCGGAGCGTCGCCTGGTACACGATCCGACCCTCCATCCGCTCCCGGGCGAAGGCGACCAGATCCGGCTCGGCGTTCGCGAACTCAGCCCAGGTGGCCACGACCGACGCAGCCTACCGCCGTGCTCGAGCTGGGTGCCGCCCCGTCCTAGCCGTCCTGGAGAGACGGGCGAACCTCCACCGGCAGTGGTTGGCATCATGAGTCATCCACGTAGGGTGGAAGCGAACCAGGCACCACGCTCGGGAAAGGGCGACGCCCTCTTGGGCAAGATCTCCCTGGGCGCCAAGCAGGACCATCGTGCCCTCGAACATCACACGCCCGGCCTCGGGACTGCGAGAAACGGACCGAGGGTCTCAGGCTCCCCGACCAGACGTCGTAGCAGCGCCGGGTCGAGTTCGGGCGCCGACATCGCCCCAACCGTAGCGACCGCGGACGTCGAGCTCCCACTTCAAGTCATGGCGGCCTGACCATGGTGCGCTCCGCTGTAGGGCGCCGTCTTCGCGTGAAGGCCAAGCTTGGCGCGAGGTATGGATCTTGCTCCAGCCGGCGTAGGGACGCACCGTCGCCACCGGGCGTCTACAGTCGCCACGCACGAGCCTGTGAGGAGCCCCGTCGCGTGATGAACGGATGACCGACCTCCCCGAGGTCCACTACGCGCGGAACGGCGATGTGGCCATCGCGTTCCAGGTGTTGGGGAAGGGCGGGATCAACCTGGTCTTCGTCCCTGGGTTCATCTCCAACCTCGACCTGATGTGGGAATTCCCGCCGTACGCGCAGTTCCTGCGCCGACTCGCGTCGTTCTCCCGGTTGATCGTGACGGACCGGCGGGGAACCGGACTCTCCGATCGCCTTTCCCCCGGCGACGTCCCACCGCTCGAAGTGTTGATGGACGACCTGAACGTGATCCTGGACGAGGTCGGTGTCGATCGCGCGGCGCTCTTCGGATGCTTCGATTCCGGGGCTCTGTGCTCGCTCTTCGCCGCAACATATCCCGAACGTACGAGCGCTCTTGCCCTGTTCGCACCGGCTGTGGTCGGTGCTGCCACCGAAGACTTCCCATGGGCGTGGTCGGAGGAGACCTGGGCCACCTACATCGACGGGCTGACCGGGTGGGGGACGCGTCCCTATGCGGAGAAGGTCTTCGCGCAGTTCAACCCCTCCCTTGCCGGCGACGTGCCGGGCGTGAGCTGGTGGGCGAAGTTCATGCGACAGGCCGCGAGCCCGAACGCCGTGTTGGCGATCGAGCGGATCTGGCACGAGATCGACGTCCGGCCGGTGCTTCCGACGATCCGCGTCCCCACGCTCGTGCTGCAACGGACCGATGATGCGAACATGAACATCGAAGGCGGACGCGAGGTGGGTCGGAAGATCCCCGGTTCGAAGTTCGTGGAGCTCGCCGGCGGCGACAGCTACCCGTGGGCAGGAGACCAGGACGGAGTGCTGGACGAGGTGGAGGAGTTCCTCACCGGCGTCCGTCATGCGCCTCGCACAGATCGGGTCCTTGCGACAGTGCTGTTCACCGATATCGTGGGCTCCACGGAGAAGGCGGCTGCGATAGGCGACGGTCCCTGGATCGACCTCCTGTCCCGACACCACGAACGGGTGCGTGCCGAGCTCGAGGGATTCCGCGGGCGTGAGGTCGCCACCGCTGGCGACGGCTTCCTCGCGACGTTCGATGGACCGGCCCGAGCCGTGCAGTGCGCCCGCGCGATCGCGGACGCGGTACACGACCTCGGCATCGAGATCCGCGCCGGCGTTCACACGGGCGAGATCGAACTCAGCGGAGATGACGTCCGTGGGATCGCCGTGCACATCGGCGCGCGGGTGAGTGCGCTCGCTGGGCCCTCCGAAGTGCTGGTCTCGAGCACCGTGAAGGACCTCGTCGCAGGCTCCGGACTTCGCTTCGATGACGCGGGCGAACACCAGCTGAAGGGCGTCCCGGACCGTTGGCGGCTGTACCGATTGACGAGATCTTGACGGTGCGAACGCCTGTGGGCGCTCGCTGACCGAGCCCGGCCTATCCGGACGTGTGCTGGTACCCCGTGAGCTTGCCGCCCCGCAGCGCCACGATCCAGCCGTTCAGCGTGCCCTGGACGTACTCGCTGCCGGGGTTGAGGCACTGCGTCCTGCCCAGCCGGAACCGGCCCATCGACTCGTGGATGTGACCGTGGAGCGCGACCAGCGGCTGATACCGGGTCACCGCGTCCCGCACCGCGACGCTCCCTCCGCCCGCCGTCAGGAACCGGCCGGCGTCGCGGATGGGCCGCGGGAGCTCGCCGGGGCGCTTCTCGAGCTTGAGACAGGTGTCGATCGGCGTGTCCTTCGGCGGGCAGTGGAGGTTGAACACGCACCGCCCGACGTCGGGCACCGAACCCACCGAGCGGTCGATCGCCGCCGCGATCTCGTCCTCGCTCGCCTCGCGTGGCGTGTCCCATGGCGTGACGGTGGACAGCCCGACCGTGATCATCGTGTGCTCGCCATCCAGATCAACGACCCGGTCCTCGCACGCCACCACGCTCGAGCCCTCGTGCCGCTCGAGGACCTCGAGGATCGCGGGCTCGTCGTCGTTGCCGCCCGTCAGGTACATGCGGACGCCGGTCCCGGCCAAGCGGTCCTCGGCGAGCTCCAGCCACTCGTCCAGGCGTTCGGACGCGAGCCGATGGAACAGACCGAGCTGGGCGAGCTCGTCGGCTCGAAGCGCCTCGTACTCGTCCGGCTCGAGCACCTGCCAGTAGAAGCCAGGGAGCTCGACGCTCCTGGTGAACTCTGACAGGCCGTCCCGGTCGAACTCCTGGTCCCGACCCTGAAAGTGCGCGCGGAACACGCCGTTCGAACGCACGATGGGCACCAGGGCCTTGCCCATCAGGTCGCCCCCGAACACGAGCGCGTCGGTCTCATAGAAGGCTGCCGCGCCGATGAACTTCCGGAACGTCGGCTGGGAGCCGTGGAGGTCCGCCGCGAAGAAGAGCCTGGTCGGCCGTCCCTTCGACCGGACCACGTCCGACCTCCTATCCGAGGTGCAGCACGATCGTCTTGAGCTCGGTCAGCCGTTCGATCGCGAAGCGCCCACCGACCCGCCCGACGCCGCTTGCCGAACCCGCCCGCCCGCCGAACGGCAGGTGGGACTCCCAGTAGTTGGTGCCCTCGTTCACGTTCACCCATCCGGTCCGGACACGCTCTGCGAACCGAAGGCCGCGCCCGATGTCGGCCGTGAAGATCGCCGAGAGCAGCCCATACTCGGACCTGTCGACGAGCGCGATCGCCTCGTCCTCGTGCCGGATCGTCTGGATCGGCACCACCGGGCCGAACGTCTCCTCGCGCGCGATCTCCATCTCGTCGGTCACGCCGTCGACCACCGTGGCCTCGAAGAACAGGTCGCTGCCGAACTGCGGCGCGCGCTTGCCCCCGGTCACGATCGAAGCTCCGAGCTCGGCCGCGTCGCTCACATGGCGCTCGGTCTTGTCGGCGACCGGCGCGTTGTTGAGCGGACCGAGCGTGGTCGCGTCGTCGAACGGATCGCCCAGGTGGATCCGATCGGCGATCGCGGCCGTCAGCCGGGAGACGTAGTCATCGTGCACCCGTTCCTGGACCAGGACGCGCTCGCCGGCCGTGCAGCTCTGACCGGCGTTGAGGAAGCACGCCGTCAGCGTGGCCTCGACGGCCGCGTCCAGGTCGGCATCCTCGAGCACGACCAAGGGCCCGTTGCCGCCCATCTCGAGCAGGACCTCCTTGCCGGCCGCGCGTTCGGCCACGCGGTGGCCGGTCGCGATCGAGCCGATGAACCCGACGGTCGCGACGCCGGGGTTCGAGGCCACCTCGTCCCCGACGACCGGGCCGGGGCCCGTCACGAGGTTGAAGGTTCCCGGAGGCAGGTCTGCCTCGGCGACGACCTCGGCGAGCGCCACCGCGCACACGCTGGTCGTGGGGGCCGGCGCGAGGACGACGGTGTTCCCGCTCGCCAGGGCGGGGGCAACCATCTCACCGGGCATCGTGTAGGGCCAGTTCCACGGGCTGATCACCCCCGCCACGCCGCGCGGGACGCGGTAGACGAACACGCGGTTGCCCTCGGTAACCGACGGCGGGATGAGGCCCTCGACGCGCACGGCATCGGCCGCCGCCATCTCGAAGTACGCGATCAGCTCTTCGACCTCGTCGAACGCCTCCGCCCGCAGCGGCTTGCCCTGATCCAGCGCCAGCGTGTGAGCCAGCTCGTCTCGGCGGCGGCCGATCGCCTCGGCGACGCGCCGCATGGCCCGAGCGCGGTCGAACGCCGTCAGCCGCGACCAGGTCCCGAAAGCATCGGCGGCCGCGGCGACCGCTCGGCGAATGTCCTCACGCGTCCCTTCCGGCAGGGTGCCGATCACCTCGCCGGTCGAGGGCGAGGTCGCCTCGAAGGTCGCCCCGCTCGCCGAGCCGACCCACTCGCCGGCAATGAACATCCGATGATCGTCCGCCATCAGCCTCTCTCCGAACGGCTCCTGACGGCCAGGGGCGGCCGCGAGGCCGCCCCTGGTCCGCTCCTGCTCCTCGTTCTACTCGACCGGGATCTCCCTGTAGACGGCGCTCAGGTCGATCCCTTGGCGCTTACGGTAGATCTTGGCCACCACGTAGATCACTAGGGCGAGCCCGTACATGATGCCCATGAACCACAGCGACTCGCTGTTGTTCACCGCGTACAGGTCGTTGGTGAACCAGTGCCACAGGTTGAACCCCAGGAATGCCGCGGTGACGAAGCCTGTGACCGTGATCAACGGTAACCCGAGGACCTTGTACCGGGCGATCGGCGAGTTCGCGTACAGCTGCTTCTTCCGGTACGGCAGGATCATCGCCGCGATCGCGGTCCCGAAGAACGTCACCGCGATCACCAGCGTCGCATCCAGGATGTATGTGGAGAACTTGCTGGTGTAGGCGTACAGCGCCCCAACCGCAACCGAGGGCACGAGCATCAGCACCAGCGCCCACACCGGCACGTGCCGCTTCTCGGAGACATCGGCCACCTTCTCGGGCAGCACGCGGTCGAACGCCGCCGCGAAGATCACGCGGGTCGACGAGAGGAACAGCGTGCCCGCCCAACCCAGGAACCACGCGCCGAACGCGAGCACGATCACCGCCGAGATCAGCGAGCTGTGGAAGTAGAAGCTGGCCATGAACGGCGCGTAGGACCAGACGGGCATCGTCGCGTCCCCGAATCCGTACACCGTCGCCCAGTAGTTGAGGTTCGCCGCGTTGAAGAACTGCCAGCCGAAGAACTTGTCGGCCAACAGGATGAACACGATCGCCACCGCGACCGTGACCCACAGGCCGTACATCATCCCGCCCATCACGCGCCTGAAATCGCTCGCGCCCCGCACCTCGCCGTACAGCGTGGCGCCCCAGTTGGGCCACAGGATCCAGAAGCACAGGAACGGGATCAGCAGCCACGTGTCCCCGAAGAACGGGGAGAACCCCAGGTCGGGGACGATCGGTCCGCCGTTGTTGGTGGTGCCCAGCTGGATCGTCTGCTGGTAGACGTCGCCCTTGGCCCCGAACAGGTTCGCCGTCTCCTGGTTGAAGGCGCTCTGGAACCCGCTCCTGGACCCGAACAGCATCACGAAGAACACCACGGCCAGGGCGATGATGCCGATGTAGAAGCAGACCTTCTGGACCTTCGCATAGCCCTCCATCCCCAGCGAGACGAGGTAGCCGGCCAGCACGACCGTCCCCAAGATCACGACGAACAGGCCGTTGTCGGTCGCCAGCCAGTCGGTGAGGCCGTCCCACTTGAACGTCGCGGCCAGCGGCTGTAACACCTCGACGTTGAGGATGTTGCCGTAGATCGGCGCCCAGTACCACAGGATGAACCACCATCCGGTGACCGCGAGCACGAACGCGATCCCGCCGCCCATCACGCGGCTCTGCCACACGTAGTCCCCACCGGCGCGCGGCATGACCGAGATCAACCCCGCGTACGTGATGACCAGGAACGTGATGAAGACGCCCGAGATCAACAACGCGGGCAACACCTGCCCGGTCGGCACGAACGCGAGCACTGATAGCGCGAAGAACAACCCCAGCGTCACGAAGTTGACCGACATGAAGGAGTAGAGGAACGCGTCGAACTTCGACCACCCCTTCACGAGCCCGGTCGCCTTGCGCAGGAACAAGGTGGGAGCTTCGCCGATCGCTGCCATCTGCACCCCCTCCCGGGTACGGAACGGCCGCTCAGCCGTTCACGAGCTGGTAGTTCTTGACCTTGCGCTTCTTCGGGTCGATCGTCACGACGGCTGCCTGGAGGATCCCTTCCTCGTAGGAGCTGCCCGGGTTCAGCGACAAGGTCGACCCGATCCTCGTCGCCCCCTTGCTCTCGTGGATGTGCCCGTGGAGTCCGAGCATCGGCTGGAACGAGTCGATCGCCTCGCGCACCGAGGTCGAACCGACCGGTCGCAGCGCCTGTCCGCCGGACTTGTAGGTGAGGTCCTCGTTCAACGCGGGCGCGTTGTCCAGCTTGGAGCCGTACGGCGGCGCGTGGAAATTGAAGATCGTCGTCTCGGGGTTGACGGCATGTGTGAGCGCCCGCTGGATGCGCGTCGCGAGCTCCGGCTCCTCGGCCTCGCGGAACGTGTGCCACGGTGTGGGATTGGTCCACCCCATCGAGATCATCGTGAACCCATCGAGCTCGATGGGGTGTTCCTCGTCCCCGGTCTCCACGACATGGGCGTGGGTGAGGAGGTCGTCGATCTCGAACATGTCGTCGTTGGCCGGGCACGCGACGACCCGGATGCCGGAGCCGGCGAGCTTGTCCTCGGCCATCGCGATCCAGCGTTCGGTCCCGTCGAGCATGACCTCCTTGAAGCGCTTGTCGACGAGGTCCTCGTCCTCCTGCATCGCGACGTACTCCTCCTGGGAGACGCGGATCGGGTAGTAGCCGCGGTTCATCACGCGCTTCTCGAACTCGGCGACCTCCTCACCGGTCTCGAAGGTCTCTCGGTGGTCCTGGAGGGAGGCCTCCCAGACCCCGTTGGGACGCTGGACGATGGGGACCATCGCCTTCCCGGTCACGTCCCCGCCCAGGATGACGACGTCGGCCCCGTAGAAGGGACCGGCGTTCAAGAACTTCTTCCAGCAGATCTCGGACCCGTGGAGGTCCGTGACGAAGAAGATCTTCACCGCAGGCAATCTTCCGCCCCGTGGGTCCGGGACGCAAGCGGGACCACGCCCTTCGCATCGACCGCCGGGGATCCCTGGGCCTAGTGGCCGACCTCCTCGGGCACCTCGTACCAGCGGACACGGTCGCCCACCTTGGCGCGGAGTTTCCACTTCATGGTCTTGGGGACCTCGTCGCAGGCGACGCGGAGCGCCCGCGCTTGCTCGGCCGGTTCGAAATGCCGGGCCTCGGGGAGCAGATCCGCGTGCTCGCTGTCGGCGAGCTGGGCCAGCTTGTCGAGGTTCATCGTGACGGTCCGCCACCACCCCCAGTCCCCGCTGACGATGCGTCCGATCCGGTCGAGCCCGATCGTGCCCGGCTCGTCGCCCGGGCGCACCTCGAAGCCCGCGAGCAGATGGAACAGGTCGTGGACGTCCTTCTGGTTCAGCTCGACGATCTGCAGCTTCGACAGCAGGAGATCGGTGACGTCGAGCGTGTCGCGCATCCGGTCGATCCGGTCGGAGAAGTCCAGCACGTGGCACATGTTGAGCCGATCCATGATCACGTCGACCGACGTCGTGCCGTCGGCGGTCGTGAAGTACATCTGCCGGTCGCCGTGCAGCAGGTTAAACCTCGGATCACCGAGGAAGCCGCGCTCGGTGAAGAAGTCCACGACCTCGCGCTTCTTCGAGGAGACGCACGCGAAGTCCATGTCCTGGTCCTCGCGTGCGCGGTGCGGGAACAGGGGGCAGAGCAGCCGAACCGCCTGTCCTCCCAGCAGCTTGAGCGGGATGCCTCGGTCGTTTGCCGCGCGGACGACGTCGATCGAGACCTCGAACGCGTCACGACCTTCGGTCATATCGCCGCGAGCTTACCCCGCACCCCGCGTCGGGGCGCTCGCGAGCGAACGCCGCCCCGACTGGGGCACACTTCGTAGATCGGCAGGCCACGCGGGGGAGCGATGGCACGCAAGCGCTACGACTTCGTGATCGTGGGGGGCGGATCGGCCGGGTGCGCGCTCGCCAACCGCTTGTCGGCCGACCCGTCGAACCGAGTGCTCGTCCTGGAGGCGGGCCGACCCGACTACCCCTGGGACGTCTACATCCACATGCCTGCAGCCCTCACCTTCCCGATCGGGAACCGCTTCTACGACTGGAAGTACGAATCCGAGCCCGAACCGCACATGAACGGCCGCCGCATCCACCACGCGCGCGGGAAGGTGCTCGGCGGCTCGAGCAGCATCAACGGGATGATCTTCCAGCGCGGGAACCCCCTCGACTACGAGCGGTGGAGCGCCGACGCAGGGACGGCGACCTGGGACTACGCGCACTGCCTCCCGTACTTCCGCCGCATGGAACGGTGTCTCGCGGCGGAGCCGAACGACCCGTTCCGCGGCGACCACGGGCCGCTGGTCCTCGAACGGGGACCGGCCACCAACCCGTTGTTCGGGGCGTTCTTCGAGGCCGCGCGCCAGGCCGGCTACGAGCTCACCGACGACGTGAACGGCTACCGGCAGGAGGGGTTCGCCAAGTTCGACCGGAACGTGTATCGGGGCCGCCGCCTCTCGGCGGCCAGGGCCTACCTGCATCCGGTGATGTCCCGGCCGAACCTGGAGGTCCGAACGCGGGCCTTCGTGACGCGGATCCTGTTCGAGGCATCGCGCGCGGTCGGGGTTGAGGTCGCGCACGGCCGCGGCTCGCCGACGCGCATCACCGCCGGCGAGGTCATCGTCTGCGGGGGCGCGATCAACACGCCGCAGACCCTGCAGATCTCGGGCGTGGGCAACGCCGACGAGCTCCGGGGGCTCGGGGTCGACGTCGTCCACGACCTCCCCGGGGTGGGTGAGAACCTGCAGGACCACCTCGAGGTCTACGTCCAGCACGCCTGCACCCAGCCGGTCTCGATGGCGCCCTACCTGAAGTGGCGGTACCGCCCGTGGATCGGGTTCCAGTGGCTGTTCTTTCGGCGGGGCCCCGGCGCGACGAACCACTTCGAAGGGGGCGGGTTCGCCCGGAGCAACGACGACGTCAGCTACCCGAACCTGATGTTCCACTTCCTGCCGATCGCCGTCCGTTACGACGGGTCGGCTCCGGCCAGCGACCACGGGTACCAGGTCCATATCGGCCCGATGTACTCGGACGCTCGCGGCTCGGTCAAGATCACAAGCCCCGATCCACGCGTCCACCCCGCCCTGCGCTTCAACTACCTGTCCACGGAGCAGGACCGGCGGGAGTGGGTCGAGGCGATCCATACGGCGCGACGGATCCTCGGTCAGCCCGCGATGGCCGCGTACGACGGCGGTGAGCTCTCGCCGGGCCTGAGCGTGCAGACCGACGAGCAGATCCTCGCCTGGGTGGCCCGCGATGCCGAGACGGCCCTACATCCCTCGTGCACGTGCAAGATGGGCACCGACCAACGGTCGGTCGTCGACCCGACGAACATGCGGGTCCACGGTCTCGAGGGCCTCCGCGTCGTCGACGCCTCGGTCTTCCCATACGTCACGAACGGCAACATCTACGCGCCGGTGATGATGGTGGCCGAGAAGGCGGCCGACCTGATCCTGGGCAACACGCCGCTCCCGCCCGAGCCGATCGCGTTCTACCGCCGCGACTGAGCCGGGCTCGACACTAGACTGCCGGCCCCCGACCGACGGAGGACATCGTGCGCGACCTCGATCTGGAGCTCCTCGCCGGACTGTGCTCGGCGCCGGGTGTATCGGGCCGCGAGGGCGCGGTGCGCGCGCTCGTTCGGGATGCGCTCGAGGGGCTGGTCGACGAGATCTCGGTCGACCCGCTCGGGAACCTCGTCGCGATCCGCCGTGGCGACGGCGGTCCGCGGGTGATGGTGGCGGCGCATATGGACGAGATCGGGTTCCTCGTCCGCCACGTCGACGGCGACGGCTTCGTGCGTGTCCATCCCGTCGGCGGCGTCTTCCCTCGCTACCTCCCGGCCCAGCGCGTCCTCGTCCACACGAGCGGCGGGGGGTCGCTGCCCGGCGTGCTCTTCGAGCCCTCCGACATGGGGATCCCGAACGAGGAGTCGAAGACCCCGAAGGTCGAGGAGTTCTTCGTCGACCTCGGACTCCCCGCCGAGGTGGTCCGGAGCTCGGTCAGCCCCGGCGATCCCGTGACGATGCATCGGGCACTCGAGCGGGTCGGCGACCGCGTGATCGCCAAGGCCCTGGACGACCGGATCGGGCTGTTCATCATCGTCGAGGTGCTGCGCGCCCTCCCGCGCGGACCCGTCGAGGTGATCGCGGTGGGCAGCGTGCAGGAGGAGATCGGGACGCGCGGCGCCTCGGTCGCCGCCCACCGGATCGAGAAGGACGTCGGCGTTGCGGTGGACACGACCCTGGCCCGAGACCTGCCCGGCATCGACGACGCGAAGGCGATCACGCGCCTCGGGGACGGGGTCTCGATCAAGGTGATGGACAAGTACCAGATCACCAACGCGGGGCTGCTCCACCTCGTTCGAGACCTCGCCCGCGAGCGTGCCATCCCGTACCAGCTCGAGGTCGGCCTGCCCGGGGGAACCGACGCGATGGCGATCGAGACGGCGGCCGACGGCGTGCCGGCGATCGCGCTGTCGATCCCGAGCCGCTACGCGCACTCAGCCTCGGAGATGTGCGATCTCGGTGACGTCGCGGCGACCGCCGACCTGTTGCAGGCGCTCCTCGAGCAGGTCACGTACGACGCCATCGCGAACGCCTGAGGTCCGGCGCTCGTCAGGCCACCCCGAGCAGCACGAGCCCGCCGATCACCATCGCGATCCCCAGGTACTGGGTCGGCACCGGACGTTCGTGCAGCAGCATCACGCCGCCCAGCACCGGGATCAGCGGGTACGTAGCGGAGGCAGCGGTCACGATCGAGACGAGGCCGACCTCGGCGCCGCGCGCGTACGCGATCGTCCCGACCAGCTCCACCACCCCGACCATCACGGCGAGCGTGAGCATCGACGGGGCCACCCGCTCGCGCGCCTCGCCGGCCGAGCGCGACCGCAGCCACACGACGAGAGCCGCGAGCAAGAACACGGTCATCATCGTCAGCCGTCCGAACCACAGCGACGGCAGGAAGCCGGCCTCCTTGGCCGCCCAGCCCATGACGTAGGTCGCGACGCCGAACAGGAGCGTGGACACGATCGCCCACGGCAACCCGGCGGGCTTGGTTCGGGTGCCGGCGCGGAGCGCCTTCGGGTCCGTCGAGGTCAACACGGCGCCGGCGATCGTCACGGCGACGCCGACCACCTCCCACCCGCCGAGGGTCTCGCCGAGGAGCACGACCGATAGGAGCACGGGGATCACGGCGTAGCTCGCGAGCACCGGAGACACGACGGCGATCGGCCCGAGCTGGAGCCCCTTGTACAGCGTGGCGAACGCGGCGGCGCCCAGGAACGCGTTCGGGATGAGCCAGGGCGCGACCGTGGGGATCCCCGAGAGGTCGGGCCGCACGATCAGGACCAGGAGGGTCACCACGACGGCCGCGGCGACCTGCGCCACGACGACCGTCCGGCCGCTCCCGATGCGACGGCCGGAGATCGCCGCCCACAGATCCGAGAGCCCCCAGCCGAGCGCCGCGGCGAGCCCGTAGATCACTCGGTGCCCCGGTACCGCGCGTCGCGCCAGGCGATCGCGGCCTTCAGACCCTCCTCCTGGGTGATACGCCGGAACTCGTCGCGGGCGGGAAGGTTGGCCGTCTCGATCATCACGTCCAGCTCCGTGTTCGCGTCGAGCGCGTCCCGGAGCCCGGCGTTCTGCCAGACGCGGTTGATCGACGCCTTCATCGTCCGGACGACGAACGGTTCGTTCTTCGCGATCTCGTCGGCGAGCGCCTTCGTCGCGTCGTCGAGCTGGTCGCGCGGCACGACCCGGTTCACCAGACCGATCCGGAGCGCCTCCGTGGCCGGGACTCGGTCCTGCCCCGTCAGGATCAGCTCCTTGGCCACGCGCACGCCGACCACCCACGGCAGGAACATCGAGACGACGCCCGAGCCGAACCGGATGTCGACGTACCCGAACACCGCGTCGTCCGAGGCCACGGCGAGATCGCACGCGAGCATCAGGTCCGTGCCGCCGGCGAGGCAGTACGAGTGCACGGACGCGATGACGGGTTTCGGGTTCTCGAGGATGCGCAAGAGCCGCTTCGTGTCGCGGTCGAGCTCGCGATGCCACATTGCAGCGTCCTTGGTCCCCTCCTCCGCGTCCTGGTTGAGGTCGTACCCGGCGCAGAACGCGCGACCGGAACCCCGGAGCACGATCACGCGCACCTCGTCGTCCTCGGCCGCGGCGTCGAACGCCGCCTCGAGCGCGTCCATCAGCTCGGCGTTCAAGGCGTTCAGCGAGGCGGGACGGTTGAGCGTGAGCCGTCGGACGGGTCCGAGGTCCTCGGAGAGCAGGACGCCGCCCTCGCTCGCCTCCGTCATCGCGCCGAGCGCATCGTCATGCGTGGGTCCCCCGCTCTCGATCCCCGCTCGGCCGTCGTGGCCGGGCCCGGAGTGCGCCGGATGATACACAGCCACCTGCACGGCGATTCACGCTCGCGCGCGGGGGGACTCAGCCTCGGCCGAGGAGCTCGAGGACCTGTGCCGCGGCCCGCCGCCCGCTCCGCAGCGCGCCCTCCATCGTCCCCGAGTGGTCGCCGGCCGTGTGCTCGCCGGCGAACGCGACCGCGCCGTGCATGCGCTCGAACTGCGCTCGGCGCGCGATCGACGCGTGATCCCACGCCGAATACGCGCCGCGCGCGAAGGGGTCGCGGCCCCACACCTTCATGACCGCTCGGCCGCCCGGCCGCAGCTCGGGCGCGAGCTCGATGATCCGCGCCAGCCACGTCCGCGGATCGTCGCTCGCTGTGGCGAGCGCCTCCTGCGGCGCCTCGCTCCCCGCGAACGACGTCACGACGCGGCGCGGGCGGCCATCGGCGCCGTCGGCGACCCAGAACCAGAACGGGAGATCCGCGCACTGGATCGCGCACCTCTCGGGCTCACCGGCGAGCGGGACGGCGAGCTTGGATGCCATACCCATCGGCAGTCCCTCGAACGCCTCCCGCTGAACGGGTGGGAGCGGCGGGTCGAACGCGAGCTCGTTCACCAGACGCACCGGCACGGCGACCATGGCGGCCCCGGCCTCGATCGGGTCGCCGGCCTCGACCCGCACGCGGCCGCGGCGCTCGACGACGCTCGTGGCGCGCCGCTCGAGCCGGACGTCGGGCAGCAGGCGCGCGGCGGTGT
>JBAVEY010000107.1:0-5630 GCA_049587975.1 Actinomycetota bacterium
GCCATGGGCTCCTCGCCGGGATCGGCGAAGGCCGGCGGGGTCTCGATCGGGTCGATCCAGCTCAGGCTCTTCCTCATCTCGGGCGCGCTGGCCGGGTTGGTGGGGATGCAGCAGATCTTGGCTGACCGCGGGTACCTTCCCCAGAACTACGTCGTCTTCCTCGGGTTCACCGGGATCGCGGTCGCGTTCCTCGGTCAGAACAACCCGATCGGGATCATCTTCGCGGCGATCCTGTGGGGGATCATGTCGCGCGGTGAGGTGGCGCTGCAGATCGAGAGCGAGGTGCCGCGCGAGTTCATCATCATCCTGCAGGGCATCCTGATCCTGTCGGTGGTGATCACCTATCAGATCGCGAAGCGCCGGCTCGCGGCCCGGCAGTTGCAACGTGCGGGCGCGGCGGGCGAGCTCGAGGACTCGGCGGGCCCGGACGAAGACGCCGGTCCACAAGGCCCGGAGATCACCGGTCGGGAAGCGTTCGAGGGCGCCGGGGAGGGTGGCGTCTGATGCCATTCACGGACATCGCCGTCGCGCTCCAGATCTCGTTCACCTACTTCACGATCATCTACCTGACGGGGCTCGGGGGGCTCTTCAGCGAGCGCTCGGGAATCGTGAACATCGGCCTCGAAGGGCTGATGATCATCGGAACGGTCACCGGGGCGTTCGGGGCACGGTTCTTCACGGACACGATGGATCTGGGGCTCCCGTGGGGACCGATCCTCGGCCTGCTGTTCGGCGCCCTGTGCGGGGCGATCTTCGCCGGGGTGCACGCGGTGGCCACCATCACGTTTCGTGTCGATCACATCGTCTCCGGCGTGGTCATCAACCTCGTCGCGATCGGGCTCGCGCGGTTCCTCTCGTCCGCGTTCTTCAACGGGCAATCGACGCAGTCCGACCCGGGCGGCCCGCACCTGTCGAGGCTGGACATCCCGCTGCTGTCGTCGTTACCGGGTGGGCTGAGCCGCGCCTTCGAGTCTCTGCGGCCGATGGTGATCGTCGCGGCGTTGATGGTCGTTCCGGTGTGGTACGTCCTGAACCGTCTCCGCTGGGGCCTCCGGTTGCGTTCCTGCGGAGAGAACCCCGAGGCCACGAGGTCGCTCGGCGTGAGCGTCCCGCTGTACCGCTACCAGGGCGTGCTGCTCTCGGGCGCGTTCGCCGGGCTCTCGGGCGCGTTCCTCGCCTCGGAGGTGGTCGGGAACTGGCGCGAGGGACAGACGCTCGGGCTCGGGTTCATCGCGCTCGCCGCGTTGATCCTTTCGAACTGGAACCCGATCCGGCTGATGTTCTTCGCCTGGCTGTTCGGGTTCACGGTCGCGATCCCGCTCCGGCTGAACGATGCGCCGATCATCTCGGCGCTCCCGCCGCAGTTCATCCGGATGATCCCGTACGTCGTCACGATCGTGGCGATCGCGGGCTTCGTGGGTCGCGTGCGCCCCCCCGCGGCGGCCGGGAAGGCCTACGAGGGCGGGGGCGGAACCTAGCCCGAGCTCACTCGGTCCCGAACAACCGGTCCCCGAAGTCCCCGAGCCCCGGCAGGATGTAGCCGTTCGCGTTCAGCTGGCGGTCGATCGCGGCGGTGAAGATCGGCACGTCGGGATGGTCGGCCTCCATCCGCCGGATCCCCTCGGGGGCGGCGACCACGCACACGAACCGGATCGAGGTCGGCCCGCCCTCCTTGACGGCCGACGTCGCCGCCGAACCCGATCCGCCGGTCGCGAGCATCGGATCGAGCACGAGCACGTGACGCCCTTGCACCGGCGGGAGCTTGCGGTAGTAGGACTGAGGCTCGAGGGACGCCTCGTCGCGTTCGAGCCCGATGTACCCGACGGCGACCTCAGGGAAGAGCTCGGTCACCGCCTCGAGCATGCCCAGCCCCGCGCGCAGGATCGGCACCGCCACCAGGTCGCCGAGCACGCGTCCCGTCGTCTCCTCGAGCGGCGTCTGCACGGCGATCTCCGTCGTCGGCAGGTCCCGGATCGCCTCAAGGGCGAGCGTGAGGGCCAGGCGCTTGGCGAGGGTTCGAAAGACCGGCGGGGCCGTTCCCTCCGTGCGCAGCTGCGCGAGGAGGTGACCGGCGAGCGCATGATCCACCACGGTCACGGACACCCGCGCATCCTACCGAGGGTCGCGGATGCGTTGCTCACCCGGGTCCGCACCGGTGGGTTGCCAGCCGATGACGGGGGTGCCACCATGACGGCCTGATGCGGGAGACCTTCGGCTTCTGGTTCTACGGCGGGCGGGGCCCGGCGTAGTCGCCTGAACCGAACGGAGCAGGGGACCCCGGGCCCGGAGCCCGGGGTTTCTTCGTTCCCGTCAACAATGGACCGGGCACCGAGGGTCGTGTCGCAGGAGACGGAGGAACGCGATGGTCGTGGTCATGAGGCGCGAGGCGACCGAGGCCGACGTCGAGGCGGTCGCGGAGCGCGTTCGCGCCGCCGGGGGCGAGGCCTTCGTCTCGCGCGGCGCGGTCCACACGATCATCGGCCTGGTCGGCGACACCGAGCGCTTCCAGGCGATCCCGTGGAGGCAGCTGCCGGGCGTCGACCACGTGATCCAGGTCGGCAAGCCCTACAAGATGGTCGCCGCCGACCTCCACCCGGAGCCCACCACCGTGAACGTCGGCCCGACCCCGGTGGGTCGCGGGACGTTCACGCTGATCGCGGGTCCGTGCGCGGTCGAGAGCGAGGAGCAGGCGATGCTCGCGACGAAGGCGGCCAGGGCCGCCGGCGCGACGATCCTGCGGGGCGACGTGTACAAGCCCCGGACCTCCCCGTACTCGTTCCAGGGTCTGGGTGAGCGGGGGCTCGAGGTGCTCGAGGAGTGTCGGCGCCAGACCGGTCTGCCGATCGTCGTCGAGGTCGTCGACGTCTCGCAGGTCGAGCACGTGGCGGTGGTCGCCGACTGCATCCGCGTCGGAACCCGCAACGCCCAGAACTTCGAGCTGCTGAAGGAGGTCGGCCTGTCCCGCCGGCCCGTGATGCTGAAGCGGGGTCTCGCGATGACGATCGAAGAGTGGCTCCAGGCCGCCGAGTACGTCGCCCAGCGCGGCAACTCCGAGATCATCCTGTGCGAACGCGGGATCCGGACCTTCGAGCCGGCCACGCGCAACACGCTCGACCTCGCCGGGATGGCCGTCGCGCAGGCCGAATCGCACCTCCCGGTGATCGTGGACCCCTCGCACGCCGTCGGGAAACGCCACCTCGTCGCCCCGATGTCCCGCGCGGCGCTCGCCGCCGGCGCCGACGCCGTCATGATCGACGTCCACCCCGATCCCGAGAGCGCGCTCTGCGACGGCCCGCAGGCGCTCACGCCGGACGAGATGCTCGATCTCGGGCGCGAGCTCGAACGGCTCGCGGGGGCCCTGGGGCGTCCGTTCAACCACGCCGAGTAGCGAGCGCTGGCCGGTCCGGGCTCACTCGTAGGGGTCGTTCGGTGGCGCGATCGCGAGGACGGTCGTGACGGCGAGCCTCGGGATCTGCTCTCCACCCGGCTGGAACACTCCGGTGACGGTGACCCATCCATCCTGCGGCGGAGCGTCCCCGAAGACCCCGGTCACTCGGATCACCACCGGGGTCGCATCGGCCGCGCAGCAGGCGATCTGATATCGAGCGAGCTCGAAGCCATCGTTCTCCGTCTGGGCGACGAACCCCGTCAGTTCGACCTCAGCTCCGTTGAAGCTCGCCCCATCACGCTCGAACGCTCGCTGGCCGAACTCGAGGAGCGTCATGGGGACCGGTTGACGCCCGGCATCGAGGTCGACGAAGACGGGCGCCCCGGCCCGAACATCGACCGTTGCGCCACGGCCGACGCCGTAGCTCCCCAGCGTCGGTGGAGCGACGAGCAGCAGCGCCGCGATCGGCGCCAGGAGCAGCCACCCGACGCGGTCCGCCCCGTGGTCGTGGACGTCCGCATCGGCGGGTTCCGGGCGACGGAGCGCGCGGATGAGGGTCGCGAGGCCGAGCAGGAACACTGCGATGCCCGCGACGGCGAGCCACGGGCCCATGCCGACGCGGACGTAGCGGCTGTAGGTGCCGGTGAACGTGAGCCGCAACAGCACCGCGCCGATGAGCAGGCTGATGGTCCCGCCGGCGGCGCTCACAGCAACCACCAGCCGATAAGGGCACTCGACACCATGGCGACCACCAGCGTGAGCGGCGCGAAGCGGGCCGCGAAGCCCCGGCCGAAGGTCCCCGCCTGCAGAGCGATGAGCTTCACGTCGACCATCGGTCCGACGACCATGAACGCGAGGCGCGCCGTCATGGGGACGGCGGTGAAGCTCGCGGCGACGAACGCGTCGGCCTCGGAGCAGATGGCCATGATCACCGCGAGGCCGGACATCGCGAGGAAGGCGAGGACGCCGGCGCCACCCAGGCTGTCGAGCGCGCTCCGTGGCACGACCGTCTGCAGTGTTGCGGCGGTGGCAGCGCCGACGATGAGGAAGCCGCCGGCGTTGAGCAGATCGTGCTGGGCCGTCGCCATCATCACCGCGAGGGGCGGGCTCTTGCCGACCGGCGAGCGACGGGTCATCCGCAGCAAGCCGTCGTGCCCGGTGCGTGCCCAGATGAGGCCGACGACGGTTGCGGCGATGAGGCTGGCGACGAAGCGAGCCGCCACGACCTCGGGCCGGCCGGGGAATGCCACAGCCGTCGCCACCAGCACGATCGGGTTGATGGCCGGGGCGGACAGCAGGAACGCCAGTGCGGCCGCCGGAAGCATGCCGCGGTCCACGAGCCGTGCGGCGATCGGCACGGATCCGCATTCGCAGCCGGGCAGGGCGACCCCTGCGGCGGCCGCGGTTGGGACGGCGAGTCCCGGCCGGGCGGGCAGGATCCTTGCGAAGAGGTCGCCGGGAATGAACGCGGCGACGGCGGCGCTGATGGTCACCCCGAGCACCAGGAACGGCATCGCCTGCACCACGATCGCAACGAACACCGTCGCCCAGTGGGCGATCGCGGGTTGGTCCAGCAGGTCCTCGAACAGCGGGCGGAACAGGGCCGCCGCCACCACGACGAGCGCCACGACCGCGACGCCGTCTCTACCCCGCAAACGCGAGATGCGGCGTTCCTGGTGCTCGCCCGCGCGCTCTCCGCCTGCGGAAGCGTCGTCGGCGACCGCTCGGACCATGGGATGGCGAGCATACAGTCGGCAGCGAAGTCGGGGTTGCGCCGTCGTTTTCGGTCGCGATATGAAGGTTTTCGCTCTGTGCGGATGGACGGACGCCGGAGGGGACTGACGCCGGAAGGGGAGACCGACATGATGCGACGGGGACTTCGGAATTGGGTGACCCACGCGGCGCTCGCGGCACTGGCCGTGGCGGTGGTGATCGCCGCGCCGCTCGCTTCGACGAAGTCGGCGGCCAAGGACACGGTGATCATCTCGGGAGCCCGATCGATCTCGGATCGCGTCGCGGTGACGTTCCGGAAGCCGAAGGGCGTGAACACGGACGTGCACCTGTTGGCGTTCAACGACCTGCATGGCACCCTCGAGGCCGCCGGGAACAACCTCTACGGTCAGTTCGCCGGGGGCGCGGCCTATCTGGCGAAGGCGATCAAGGACCGCCAGGCCCAGTACGGGAATCGGGAGGTGACGATCTTCGCCGGTGACAACATCGGGGCGAGCCCCCTGGCGAATGG
>JBAVEY010000108.1:0-1697 GCA_049587975.1 Actinomycetota bacterium
CGGCAGTTCCTCGGCCAGATGGAGAAGCCCGACGTGGACTTCATCGAGGGCCTGTCGCCGGCGATCTCGATCGACCAGAAGTCGACGTCGAGGAACCCGCGGTCGACGGTCGGCACGATCACCGAGATCTACGACTACCTTCGGGTGCTGTACGCGCGCATCGGCCATCCCCACTGTCCGAAGTGCGGACGCCCGATCGGGCGCCAGACCCCGGAGCAGATCGTCGACCAGGTGATGCAGCTGCCCGAGGGGACGCGGTTCCAGGTGCTGGCCCCCGTCGTCCGGGGGCGCAAGGGCGAGTACGAGAAGCTGCTGAAGGATCTCGCCGGACAGGGGTTCGTGCGTGCCAGGATCGACGGTGAAGTCCGCGAGCTCGCGGATCCGATCCGGCTGCCCCGGCACTACAAGCACACGATCGAGGTCGTCGTCGACCGGCTCGTCGCCAAGTCGGACATCCGGCGCCGGGTGGCCGATTCGGTCGAATCGGCCCTCCAGCTGACGGAGGGGCTCGTCGCGATCGCGGTGCAGACCCACGAGGGCGAGGACGTCCAGACCTACAGCCAGGCCTTGGCGTGCACGTTCGACGGGCTGTCGTTCGACGAGCTCCAGCCCCGGAACTTCTCGTTCAACTCGCCCTACGGTGCCTGCCAGACCTGCGACGGCCTCGGCGTCCGTCTCGAGGTCGACCCGGCGCTCGTCGTGCCCGACCCCGATCTGTCGATCACGGAGGGCGCCCTGGCTCCGTGGTCAAGCTCCCGGCTCGAGTACTGGGACCGGGTCCTCGACGCCGTCGCGGATTCCCACGGGTTCTCGACGAGGACGCCATGGAAGAAGCTGCCGAAGAAGGCCCGCGACGTGGTCCTGTACGGCTCGGACGAGGAGATCTACGTCAAGTACAAGAACCGGTACGGGCGCACCCGCTCGTACTGGACCACCTACGAGGGCGTCGTCCCCGTCGTCGAGCGCCGTCACGTCGAGACCGATTCGGAGAGCCAGCGGGAGCGCCTCGAGGAGTTCATGCGCGAGGTCCCGTGCCGCGCGTGCGGCGGGGCGCGCCTTCGTCCCGAGAGCCTCGCGGTCACGGTCGGCGATCTGAACATCTCGCAACTCACCGACCGCTCGATCCGCGACACGCTGACGTTCACCGACGAGGTTCGGCTCACCGAACGCGAACAGATGATCGCCGAGCGCCTGCTGAAGGAGATCCGCGAACGGCTCCGGTTCCTCGTCGACGTGGGGCTCGACTACCTGACGCTCTCCCGCGCCTCCGCGACGCTCGCGGGCGGGGAGGCGCAGCGGATCCGTCTCGCCACCCAGATCGGGAGCGGCCTCGTCGGCGTGCTCTACATCCTCGACGAGCCGTCGATCGGCCTGCATCAGCGGGACAATCGGAGGCTGATCGACACGCTGGTCCGGCTCCGCGACCTCGGGAACACGCTCGTCGTCGTCGAGCACGACGAGGCGACGATCGCGGCCTCGGACCACGTGGTGGACATCGGTCCGGGCGCCGGCGCCGCCGGGGGCGAGATCGTGTACACGGGGGACCTGAAGGGACTGCTCGAGTGCGACGGATCCCTGACGGGCGCGTTCCTCTCGGGGCGGCGGGTGATCCCGACCCCGGAGGTCCGGCGCGCGCCCGGCGATCGCCGCCTGAAGGTCCTGGGCGCGCGCGAGCACAACCTCAAGAACGTCGACCT
>JBAVEY010000109.1:0-1623 GCA_049587975.1 Actinomycetota bacterium
GAGTCGAAGAGTCAGGAGGAACCGATGAGCGGACGAGTGATAGTAGGAGTTGACGGGTCCGAGACCGCGAGGAAGGCAGTCCGTTGGGCCGCGAGGGAGGCGAAGCTGCGGGGAATGAAGCTCGAACTCGTCTCAGCCTGGGAGATCCCGACCTACAGCTATGTGTCTGGATACGGCTTCCCGGCCATCTCCGAGGAGATGATGAAGAGTCTAACCACGCGTGCCGAAGGCCACTTGGCAGAGGCACTGGATGAAGCCCGGGCCGAGGCTCGCGAAGTCCAGATAGAGACCATCGCGGCGGAAGGGCAACCTGCCAAGGTGCTCGTGGAGGTCGCCAAGGGCGCGAATCTACTGGTCGTTGGCTCGCGCGGCCTCGGCGGGTTCCGGGAGTTGCTTCTTGGCTCCGTGAGCCAGCAGTGCGCCCAACACGCCACGTGCCCTGTCGTGATCGTGAGACACCTAGAGGAGAGGGCCTGAGCAACCTGTCGCCCAAGGCCTTCGGTCCCCACCCGCGAGCGCTACTGCCTTCGTGCCTCCGGCGCGGGAGGCCGATCTTGGCCGCAGTCGAGATCGTTCTGTTGATCTGCAGCCTCACGTGCGTACGTCCCAGACCGGCAGACGAGTCCAAGACCCGTTCGGAGTAGCTCGGCTGGCCGAGGCGTGGGCGAGAACTGGCGGCCGAGTCGTCCCCCGCGCGGCACGGCAAGGGACGCCTGGTTCCTACCAGAGATTCTCGGGAGAGAAGGTCGGCCGGTGGCCGCCTGGAGCTGCGTGGATTCCCCTTGAAAGAGAGCCTGGCCCGGTCGCCGCGGCGTGCCTACACTCGATCCATCGGGCGAAAGGAGCATCCATGTTCGAGAAGATTCTCCTGGCGGTGGACGGCTCCGAGCACTCGAGGAAGGCCGCCGCCGCGGCCGGCGATCTCGCGAGGAAGTCCAGCGGCGAGGTGCGTGTGCTGTACGTCCACGAGGAGGGCTTGTTCTCTCCCATCGAATCGAGACCCGAGGCGCAGTCGATGGTGGACGGCGTCGTGGAGGGGCTGGTGGCCGATGGGGTCAAGGCGAGCGGAGAGGCCGTCGCGACGCGGACCGGGTCGGTTGCTCCGACCATCCTGGAGGCCGCGCGGTCCTTCAGCGCGGACCTGATCGTGATGGGAACGAGGGGCCTGTCGGACTTCACGGGCCTGTTGCTGGGGAGCGTGGCTCACAAGGTCATCCACCACGCGGACTGCCCGGTGTTGGTGGTGCGGTAGCGCCTGCAGGTGCTGGGTGACCCCGCCGGGAAGGCGCTCCCGGGCCAATTCGCCTCCCGTACTGTGGCGAGAACATCGGCGATGGCTCGGGCGGGTATCCCGCGCTTTTCCTCGAGGGAGAGCGCGGAAGATCGATGCCCAAGGATGCGCCTTGGTTGGGCTCGGCCCAGGGCTCGCCCCAGACGTCTTGAAGTAGCACGTGGGCAGGCGTGACTTGAACTGCTAGGGCGGGCAAAGCGAGGAAGGTCCTCGCCGAGCAGTGCCGGTCGACCCTCACTGGTCCCTGAGCGGGCGGGGAACATGGTAGTGGAGGTGCCCAATGGGGGAGCTCGGCTCTTCGATCGACGTGGCGCAGCGTTGGGTCGAGGCGA
>JBAVEY010000110.1:0-29020 GCA_049587975.1 Actinomycetota bacterium
ACGATCTCGGCACGAAGGAGCGAGGCGATGTCGCCCTCCGCATCGGCGCTCCCCGCGACCGCCGCGGCGACCGCGACCGGGAACTCCCGACCGACGACCGCCGCCACCTGGGCCAGCCGGCGCGCGCCGGTTTCGAGCCGGTCGATCCGCGCCACCAGTAACGCCTCGAGCACCGGTGGCAGCTCCGCCGCGGTGCTCGGGGTGATGGTCCAGGTCCGGCGCCGGTCACCGCCGGTCTCGAGCAGGGCGCGGAGCAGTTCCTCGAGGTACAGGGGATTGCCCTCGGCCTTGGCGACGACCTCGTCCTTGACCGGTTCGCCCACCAGGCCGGCGGGCACCAGCTCGTCGATCAAGGCGCGGGCGGCGTCCGGCGCGAGCGGTGGGAGCGGGAGCTCCTCGACCCGGTGCGCGAACCGCGTCTGCGCGGCCAGTCGGAACGCCCACCCCTCCGAACCCGGGTCGGGCCGAAGGGCGACGGCCAGCATCACGGCCGAGCGGTCGGTGAGCGCGAGCAGCCGTTCCGCGAGCTCGCGGGTCGTCCGATCCGCCCAGTGCAGATCGTCGATGGCCAGGACCAACGGTCGTGTCGAGGCGAGCGCCTCCGCCCACGACACGAACGCCTCCTGGATGCGCCCGGCGAGCTCGTCGGCCGAGAGCGCGAGCAGCTCCCGCTCGACGTCGGGCTCCAGACGGATCGACAGCAACAGACCCAGGTATGGCAGCGCCTCCTCCTGCGTCCCCCCGAGCAGCGCGCCGGCGCGTGCGCGGAGCTTCGTCCGAACGGCGAGCTCGGCGTCCGCCTCCTCGACCCCGAGCCACGTGCGCAGCAGCTCCACGAACGGGCCGTACGGCGATCCGGCCCCGTAGGACACGCACAGTCCCTCGAGCCACGTGACGTCCTCGCCCCCGAGCGACCGGAGCTCGGTCAGCATCCGCGTCTTCCCGAGGCCCGCGTCCCCGACCAGGAGCAGCACCTGCCCGCGGCCCGAGCGCAGGTCGCCGGTCGCCGCCTCCAGACGCGCGAGCTCCCCGTCGCGACCGACCAGCGGTGTCCGCGACGGCGCCTCCGTCACGGGGCGCGGACCGACGAGGCGGGAGGCCACGACCGGCCCGGCCCGGCCCTTCACCGCGACTTCGCCGAGCGGCTCGAGCACGAACCGTTCGTCCAGGCGCGCCGCGGTCCCCGGACCGATGGCGATCGACCCCGGGTCGGCCGCGCTCTGGAGCCTCGCGGCCACGTTCGTCGTGTCCCCGAGCGCGACGGTCTGCGAGTCCTCACCGCCCACGAGCCCGACGGCGGCGGGTCCGCTGTTCAGGCCCACGCGGACGTTGAACCCCTCGATCCCCCACGCCGCCTCGACCTCGCCGGCGTAGCCGGCGGCGACGCCGATGATCCGCAGGGCCGCGCGCGCCGCCCGCTCCGGATCGTCCTCGTGGGCCGCGGGGACGCCGAAATACGCGCAGATCCCGTCGCCCATGAAGGCCTGGATCACGCCGCCGAACTCTTCGACCGCCCGGCTCATCCGGGTGACGCACTCGCCCACCAGCGCCTTCACCTCGTCGGGCCCGAGGCGCTCACCCAGGCCGGTCGATCCGACGATGTCGGCGAACAGGGCCGTGATCGGCCGCATCTCGTCCTGCCGTCGCGGTTCGTCGCCCACCGGCACCTCCTCGCGCCGCAGCCTAGCCCGCCGAGCGCGGGGTGAGCGAGGTCACCTCGGGCTGGTGCCCGAGGGCACCGACCTCGCGCGAGCATCGGCTTAGGTTCGGGGCATCCGAACGGACAGGGCGAGACGAAGGAGGGGGCCATGAGCACGAGGGTCGGAACGCTCCAAGGGACACGGCCCGGACGATCCATCTGGCCGGCGGCGGTCGTGGCGTCGCTCGTCATGCTGACGATCGCGGTGGGTGCCGTCTCGCTGGGTCGAGACCGACCGCAGCCGACCCCGAACACCGTGGTCGGCGGGGTCGAGCAGACGTTCGTCGGCGGCACCGCGGCCAACACGCCGAGCGAGCTCCGCGGTGCGACGGCCGAGGCAGGCAGCGGCGTCCGCCTGGCCCCGCACGTTCCGAGGCGGGCGCCCAGCGACGGGACCGGATCGCCCCAGGTTGGGACGAACACCCCGAGCGAGCTCTCCGGTGGACTCACCGCGATCGGCGAGGCGCGCGCTCGGCACCAGCGGATCTGATCGGAACGGACCGAACGCCCCGACCCACCGGCCGGGGCGTTCGCGCGTCCATGTGTCGCACGTCACAGCCGACCGGTGCCGCGGAGTACCGAACGCGGGCGGACCCGGGTCTAGCGTTCGCCGGAGCGAAGCACGGATCGACAGGAGGATCCGATGGCCACCCACAGCATGAGTCTCCCGATCGAGCGGAGGTACCTCGCGAAGGCGCGACTGGCCGTGACGGCGATCGTGCTGGTGGCCGCGGTGATCGTGACGATCGCGCTCGCCCTCGGCCGGGCCACGCCGGCGGGCGGCACGGGGCTGGGTCCGATCTCGGACTACGGGCCGGTCACGGTCCAGAACCAACCGATCGTCGTGAACGGGAGCGTCTGCGGACAGTGCCGGTGAGGTAACCCCCCTCTCCAGGCGCGAAGGAGGCCGGCCCCCAGGGCCGGCCTCCTTCCATGTCCGGTCCTAGGCCACCGCGCCGTGGCACTTCTTGTACTTCTTGCCGCTCCCGCACGGGCAGGGAGCGTTCCGCGGCACCTTCCCGCTCTTGGCCTGCGAGCCGCCCCCGCCCGCACCGCCCTGCCCCTCGTCCCCGTGCGAGGTCTGCACCCGCTGGGGGCGGGGCCGGCCCGGCTCGTCCTGACGCACGAGCTCGACCCGATAGATGTACCGGACGAAGTCGTCCTGGATCGACTCCGTGAGCTCCTCGAACATCAGGTAGGCCTCGCGCTGGTACTCGGTGAGCGGGTCCTTCTGCGCGTACGCGCGGAGGTGGATTCCCTCCTGCAGGTAGTCCATCTCGTACAGGTGCTCGCGCCACTTCGTGTCCGTGATGTTGAGCAGGACGAGCCGCTCCAGCTCCCGCATCGTCTGCGACCCGAGCACCTGCTCCTTCTCCTCATAGCGCTCGAGGGCGTCTTCGAGCGCGCGCTCCTCGAGCTCGGCCGAACTGATCATCTCGTCGAGCTCATCGCGCGAGATCGTCGTCGGGAAGACTTCGGTGATCCCCGTCTGCACGAGCTCGAGGTCCCACTCCTCGTTGAAGACCTCCTCCGGTGCCAGACGCTGGATCGTCCGTCGTACGACGTCCTCGACCATCCGGATGGCCTGATCCTTGAAGTCTTCGCCCGACAGGAGCTTCTGTCGCTCCTCGTAGATCACGTGACGCTGGGTGTTCATGACGTCGTCGTACTTGAGGACGTTCTTGCGACGCTCGAAGTTCAGCTCCTCGATCTGTCGCTGGGCGCCCTCGACCGCCTTCGTGACCATCTTCGCCGTGATCGCCTCGTCCTCCGGCCACTTCAACCGCTCCATGATGGAGCCGATCCGATCGGAGGCGAACATGCGCATCAGGTCGTCCTCGAGCGAGAGGTAGAACAGCGACGCCCCCGGATCGCCCTGCCGGCCGGAACGACCTCGCAGCTGGTTGTCGATCCGTCGCGACTCGTGACGCTCGGTACCGAGGACGTAGAGCCCGCCGACCGAGACCACCTCCTCGTGCTCCGCGTCCGTCTGCTGCTTGAGCTTGCGGAAGATCGGGTCGTACTCGCCCTCGTACTCGACGCGCTCCTCCGGCTCCATCTCGAACAGGAGATACCGGTCGTTGTCCCACTCCCGGGCCGCCATCTCCTGGCGAGCGAGGTACTCGGGGTTGCCCCCCAGCAGGATGTCGACGCCTCGGCCGGCCATGTTCGTCGCGACCGTGACCGCCCCGAGGCGACCCGCCTGCGCGACGATCATCGCCTCCTTCTCGTGGTTCTTCGCGTTCAGGACGTGGTGCTCGACGCCACGGCGATTCAGGAGCGTCGACAGCTTCTCGGACTTCTCGATCGAGACGGTGCCGACGAGGATGGGCTGGCCCTGCTCGTGACGCTCGACGATGTCCTCGACGACCGCGTTCCACTTCGCGTCCTCGGTCTTGTAGATCAGGTCCTGCATGTCGGCCCGGATCATCTCCCGGTTCGTGGGGACCTCGGCCACGTCGAGGTTGTAGACCGACTGGAACTCGGCGAGCTGGGTCTTCGCCGTTCCGGTCATCCCGGCGAGCTTCTCGTACATCTTGAAGTAGTTCTGGATCGTGATCGTCGCGAGGGTCTGGTTCTCCTCCTTGATCCGAACGCCCTCCTTGGCCTCGATCGCCTGATGCAGGCCTTCGGAGTACCGCCGGCCCTCGAGCACCCGACCCGTGAACTCGTCGACGATCTTCACCTCACCGCCCGTCACGATGTACTCGACGTCGCGGTGGTAGTGCTCCTTGGCCCGGAGCGCGTTCTGGAGGTGATGGACGAGCGGCGTGTGGACGTGCTCGTAGAGGTTGTCGAGCCCGAGCGCCTCCTCCACCTTCGCCACGCCGGCCTCGGTGACGGCGATCGTCTTCTTCGCCTCATCGACCTCGTAGTCGTCGTCGCGCTTGAGCCGGGGCGCGAGCCGCGCGAACGTCTGGTACCACTTCGCGCTGTCGGCAACCATGCCGCTGATGATCAGCGGGGTCCGGGCCTCGTCGATCAGGATCGAGTCGACCTCGTCCACGATCGCGTAGGCGTGGGTGCGCTGCACCATGTCCTCGGGACGCATCGCCATGTTGTCGCGGAGGTAGTCGAACCCGAACTCGTTGTTCGTCCCGTAGGTGATGTCGGCCGCGTAGGCGGGACGCCGCTCGGACGGCGTCATCTGCGCCTGGATCAACCCGACCGAGACGCCGAGCGCCCGGTAGATCGGCCCCATCCATTCCGAGTCGCGCTTGGCCAGGTAGTCGTTGACGGTCACGACGTGCACGCCGTCGGCGAGCGCGTTCAGGTAGGCGGCCATCGTGGAGGTGAGGGTCTTGCCCTCACCGGTCTTCATCTCGGCGATGTTGCCCTGGTGCAGGGCGATCGCGCCCATCACCTGCACGTCGAAATGCCGCTGCCCGATCGTGCGTCGCGCGGCCTCGCGGACGCAGGCGAAGGCCTCGGGCAGGATGTCGTCCAGGGTCTCGCCGGCGTCGCGTCGCTCGCGGAACGCGGCGCTCATGCCGGCGAGCTCAGCGTCGCTCAGGTCCTCGACCTCGGGTTCGAACGTGTTGACGAGCCCGGCGATCTGTCCGAGCTGCTTCTTCTTCCGGCCCTCGCCGAACTGGCCGAGCTTCTCGATGACCATGCTGCGCCTCGTGTGGGAAGGGTTGGGGCCTCCATGGTACCGGAGGTCCCGAACGTCACCGAGCCTCCGGCCGAGCCGGCCTCTCCGCCGTGCGGCGAGGGTCGAGCTCAGGCTGACGACCGGGTCGCTCCACCCGCGGGCGGCCCGACGCTCAGTTGATCTCGATCATCTTCTCCCGCACGGCGTAGACCACCGCTTCCATGCGCGAGTGAAGGTGCAGCTTCTCGAGGATGTTGCGGATGTGGTTCTTCACCGTGTTCTCGGAGATGAACAGCTTGGCCGCGATGTCGCGGTTGTTGAGGCCCTGGGCGACGAGGCGCAGGACCTCCATCTCGCGGTCCGTGAGCTTGGGCGCCGGCATCTGGGGCTTCTCGTCCGTCGCCTTGCTCATCGCGGCGAACTCGGTCAGGAGCTTGCTCGCCATCGAGGGGCTGATCCTCGACTGCCCCGCCCAGACCGAACGGATCGCGTCGGCGACCTCCTCGATCGGGATCTCCTTCAGCAGGTACCCGGAGGCTCCCGCCTTGATCGCCTCGTACAGGTCGGCCTCGTCGTCGCTGATCGTGAGCATGAGGATCTTGACGTGCGGGAGCGAATCCTTGATCTCGCCGGCCGCCTCGATGCCCGACTTCTTGGGCATCCGGACGTCCATCAGGATCACGTCGGGCATGAGCTCCTGGGCGCGGACCACGACCTCGGCCCCGTCCGAGGCCTCGCCGACGAGCTCGAGATCGGGCTCCTCGTCGAGCACCATCTTCAGCCCACGGCGGAACAGCGCGTGGTCGTCGCACACGAGCACCCGGAGCGTCTCCGGGTTCGTGCCCGCCTCGTCGGTCACTCCGCGCTCCTCGCCTCGCGCTCGGCGGTCCCGCCGGGCGTCTGGGCGGATTTTACGCGACCCGCCCCCGCGATCCGTCGGGTCCGCCGACGCTCGTGGTGATCACGGATCTGGCGCTCGAGGCGCTCGGCGACCACGTCGAGCGCGGATCCCACGTCCTTGGCCTCGGCGTGGGCACGGTACGTCTTGCGGGGAGCGGCCGCGAGCACGTCGACCCGGTGGATCCCTCCCCGCCTAGGGTTCCTCTCGACCGTGACCTCGACCTCGAGACGCGTGAGCCTCGGCTCGATCCGCTCGAGCCGGGCGAGCTTGTGCTCGGTGACCTGTCGCAGGCGCTGCGCCACGCGCTCCCCGCGACCCTTCAGGACGAACTCCATCTCGCTCCCCCCGGGCCAGGTCTCGCCGTTCGTCGGCGCCGGGCGAGGAGGCCCGCGTCCGGCTGACCTGGTCTTTGGCCCCACATCCGCCTGCGGGGATGATCACCGCCCATCGGACGGTTTCGCACCCTCTCCCAGAAGGTCTCCCCACCGGGGCAGGACTTACATCTAAACCGCGCCATGCTCACCGACCAAGGGTCGGCTTACGTGGGTCGCTTCGCCCGCGGCTGGCATCGACTGCCGGGGATCCGTTCCCCGGGGCAACCACAGACCCGGACGCGAGCCCGTGGCCGAGTATAGGCGCCGGCCGCCGCGCCGAGGACGCGGCGCGGGCCGCGGTGAGGAGTCCCACCGCTTCGGCCCCGGCGGCGAGCAGCGACGACGCGCACGCGCTGCCCGTGGCGCCGGTCGTGAGCACGTCGTCCACGAGCAACACCCGACCGGATGCCCCGACGGCCGCGAACATCCCCCGCATCGCCTCGCGACGCGCGGCGGCCCCTCGGCGAGCCTGTGGCCCCGGATCGGCCACGCGACGCACGAGCGGACGGACCGGCAGGCCGAGCCTGGGCGCGACCGCGCGCGCGAGCGCCTCCGCCTGGTCGTACCCGCGAGCGGCGAGCCGGTCATGGGAGAGCGGGACCCAGGCGATCGCGCTCGGCGCCCACGACACGTCGGTCCAGACCTGGACCATCGCCTCCGCCAACGCGTCCGCGACCGCTCGCCACCCTCCGAACTTCAGCCGATGGATCGCCCGGCGGACCGGTCCGTCGAACCCGAACGGCGCCCGGGCGATCTCGATCGGGTCGGGCGGGCAGTCGCGGCAGGTCGGCGTCGGACGGGGAGCCGGCGCGCCGCATCGCTCGCACCACGGCGGCGACAGGACGACGAGCTCCGACCGGCATGCGGCGCAGAACGGCCACGGGCCCGACCCGCATCCTGCACATCGCTTGGGGAACAAGGCATCGAGCAGCGCGGCCAGCACGTCCGGACGCTAACGCGCGACGCCGACAACGGGCGAGGCGCGCTACGGGAGCGGGATGTCGAGGGAACCCTCCGAGCCGCGACCGCGCCCCTTGAGCTCCACCCGAAGCGCCTCGTCCGTGCGCATGAGCGGATACGCGGTCGCCTTGGCCCGCCCCGTCTCCTCGTCGAGCTCGAGGTCGAGCACCTGCAGCCGTCGTCCATCCGCGAACAGCCTGACCGAGACCTCGCCGACCGGTTCCACACGCAGGTGGAGCTTGATCGAGTCGCCCAGACAGTCCACCTGCTCCAGCTGCACGGTCGCCCCCCCGAGCTTCACCTGGCGACCGACCTTCACCTGCCCACGGCGGACCGTCGCACGCGGCCACGGCACGGAGAAGCGGCGCCCGCCGTCGTAGGCGGCCGGTGACCCGTCCACCTCCACGTCGCACACGAGCGTGTACCAGCCAGGCTCGAGCTCGGACAGCGGGAGCTCGAACGGGACGAACACGTCCCGGTGTGGCACGACGTCGAGCATCACGGGCGCGAGCGGAACCGGGTTCGATCCCCCCGCGCCGAGCGCGGCGACGCGCGCACCCCCGACCACCACCTGATGCGGGTTCGCGTCCTCCCCGCGGAAGATGAAGGCGCCCTTCACCGTCGCGGGGAACCGTTCGAACCGGGCGCGGACCGAGATCGGCTCGCTCACGGGCGACCCTCTCGCATCCGCACTCCGATCAGGTCCCTTGCTCCCAGGAGGTGAGGTAGTCCCGCTGCTGGGTGGTGAGCTCGTCGATCTCCACGCCCATGGCCTGGAGCTTCAGCCTCGCGACCTCCCCGTCGATCTCGGACGGCACGGGGTACACGCCGGCGTCGAGCGTGCCGCGTCCCTTGACGATCCATTCCACCGACAAGGCCTGGTTCGCGAACGACATGTCCATGACCGCTGCAGGGTGCCCCTCGGCGGCCGCCAGGTTCACGAGGCGGCCCTCCCCGAGCAGGTGCAGGCGCCGACCGTCGCCCATCGTGTACTCGTCGACGAACCCACGGATCCGGCGCACGCGACCGCCGGACAGCTCGGCGAGCGCCTCCTTGTCGATCTCGACGTCGAAGTGACCGGCGTTCGCGAGCACAGCGCCGTCCTTCATCACCTCGAGGTGCTCACGGCGGATCACGCTCGTGTCGCCGGTGACCGTCACGAACACGTCGCCGATCCGAGCGGCCTCACGGAGAGGGAGGACGCGGTACCCCTCCATCGCCGCCTCGAGCGCCGGCAGCGGGTCGACCTCGGCGACGACGACCTGCGCGCCCATGCCGCGGGCGCGCGAGGCGACGCCTCGACCACACATCCCGAACCCGGCCACCACGAACGTGCGTCCGGCCAGCAGGAGGTTGGTCGAGCGCATGATCGCGTCGACGGTCGACTGGCCGGTGCCGAACCGGTTGTCGAACAGGTGCTTGGTGTCGGCGTCGTTCACCGAGACGATCGGGTACCGCAGCGCGCCGTCCGCGGCCATCGCCCGGAGCCGGATCACACCGGTGGTCGTCTCCTCGGTCCCTCCGAGCACCTCCGAGACCTGCTCCGCCCGCTGACGGTGCAGGAGCGACACGAGATCCGCGCCGTCGTCCATCGTGATCTGCGGGCGCTGGTCGAGCACCGCCTCGATATGCCGATAGTACGTCTCGTTGTCCTCGCCCTTGATCGCGTAGACGTCGACGCCGCTCTGCTCGCAGAGCGTCGCGGCGACGTCGTCCTGCGTCGACAGGGGGTTCGACGCGCATAGCGAGACCTGCGCGCCGCCCGCCTTCAGCGTCTCGACGAGGTTCGCCGTCTCGGTCGTCACGTGCAGGCACGCGCCGATCCGGATGCCGTCCAGGGGTCGCTCCTTCTCGAACCGACCCCGGACCAGGCCGAGCACGCCCATCTCGCCCGCCGCCCAGTCCATCCGCTCACGACCCTGCTGCGCGAGCCCCAGATCCTTCACATCGCAATCCATGTCTCCGCCTTCCCCATCTCTGGCCCCATCTCTGGCCCCATCCCTGGCCCCATCTCTGGCCCCGTCTCTGGCCCCATCTCTGGCCCCATCTCTGGCCCCCGTCTCTGGCCTCTCACGAACGGTGCACGTCAGAACCGGTTCACGAGCTCCACGATCACCCGGCCGATCGTCCCGGCCGCGGCCGTCGAGGCGGCCAGGACCTCCTCGTGCGAGACCTCGACGCCCGCAGCATTCGTCGCGAAGGCGAGCCCGAGCACCCGCATCCCGAGCGCGCGAGCGGCCACGGCCTCCGGGACCGTCGACATCCCCACCACCGTCGCCCCGAACCGCCGGAGCATCGCCGTCTCGGCCGGCGTCTCGTACGAGGGGCCGGGGAGCGCGACGTACACGCCGTCGCGGACCCTGCCGGCGCGATCGGTGCCTTCGAGCTGCGCCCCCGCCGCGGCGAGCGCGAGATCCGCGAGCTCCGGGTCGTAGACCTGGGAGATGTCGACGAAGGCCGGCGAGCCGTCGGGGAACCGCCATCCGCTCAGCGGGTTCACCCCCATCAGGTTGAGGTGATCGCGCAGCACGACCAGCGTTCCCGCGTCGACGTCCGGATCGAGCGCGCCGACCGCGGCGGTGAGCACCATCGCGCGGGCCCCGAGCTCCGCGGACAGCCGCGAGGTGATCGAGGCCATCGCCATGCCGTGTCCCTCGTAGAAGTGGATCCGACCCTGGAAGATCGCCAGGATGCGGTCCCTCACCGATCCGATCCACAGCCGTCCGGCGTGCCCCACGGCGGTCGGCGGAGGGAACCCCGGCAGGTCCGTGTACGAGATCTCGACCGCCTCGCCGTCCGCGGCGGCGCGCACCGCGTCCACCGCGCCCGACAACCCGGATCCGAGGACCACTCCAACGACCGGCTCGAGCGCCGTCCGCTCGCGGATCGCCTCCGCGATCCGTTCCGGGACCCCGTCCCCGGGCGACGGCAGCCTCCGCGTCTCGCTCACGCGTCGGCCAGTGCGCGCTTCAGGTTCGCGATCGCCTCGATCGGCGACGGATCGACGCCACGCGCGATCCCCAGGTAGGTCGAGACCAGGTCGCCGAACTGCACCAGGCTGAGCAGCCCGGCGAGCTCCGAGCCCCCGCGGCTCCACACCTCCCGGACGACGGCGCCCGACCCGCGAGCGATCTCCTGCGAGAGAGGGAACCGGGCGGCGACGTCGCCGTGCTCGCGGTGGTGACGGAGCGCGATGAGCGCGAACCCGTCGCCCCGGCCGGCGGACCATCCGACGACCTCGTTGTGATCGAGCTCGGGCAACGCCGAGGCGAACGCCGGCACCTTGGCGTTCTCGTTGAACTGCGACTTCCAACGCATCGCCGCGACCGAGCCGATGCCGTCGGCCCCCCACACGACGGGGACGCGCTCCCCGATCGCGAGCGCGAGCCCCTTCGCAGGGTTCGTCGTCGACGGGACGTCGGGCCCCGCCTCCGCGATCACGCTGGCCATCTCGACGAGCGCCTCGCCCAGATCCTCGGCGTGCGCCGGCATGACCCCCATGGCCTCGAGCGCGCCGAGCGCCCCGAGGCATAGGTACCCGAACGCCGCGCGAGGCATGAGGCCCTGTGGGACCACGACGAGGCCCACGCCGAGCTCCTCGGCCCGTCGACCGAGCCGGCCGCCGGCGGTGATCGCGATCATCCGGCAGCCCCCGACGAGGGCGTCCTCGAACAACGCGAGCGTCTCGGCCGTATCGCCCGAGTGCGACGAGGCGACCACCAGCGTGTCAGGACCGCAGAACGCCGGGAGACGAGGTGTCCGCACCACCGCAACCGGGAACCGGGTGCGCGGCGCGGCCAGGGCGGCGACGACGTCGCCCGCGATGGCCGAACCGCCCATCCCGCAGAAGACGACCGACGTGATCCCCTCCGCGTCGGGGAGCGGTCGCGCCCCGAGCCCGAGCGCGTGACCGTCACGGCACTGGACCGCGAGCCCCACGACGGTGTCGAGCATCCCGCCCGGATCGGCGGCGCGCATCGCCGCTCGATCGTCGAGGACGGTCACCGGCTCTTCTTCTTGGCCGCGGGCTTGCGCGTGGTTCGTCCGGTCGCGGGCTTCTCCGCCTCGTCGATCAGCATCACCGGGATGCCGTCGCGGACCGGATACCGGTAGCCGCATGTCCGGCAGACGAGGACCTCGGGATCGTGCTGGTAGTCGAGATCGCCCCGGTCGTTCGGGCACACGAGGATCTCGAGCAGCTCGGCGTCGAGTGTCACGTCGGTCCCCTTTCACGTCGGATCAGCTCCAGGACCTCGGAGGTCTTCCCGTCGAGGAGCTCATCGGTCTTCGCCTCCACGTTCAGCCGCAGGAGCGGTTCCGTGTTGCTGGGCCGAACGTTGAACCACCAATCCTCGAACTCTACCGTCAGCCCATCGGTGCGGTCCTGGCGCCCGCCCGCGTACGCCGCGGCGAGATCCTCGATCCTGCCGAGCTGGTCCGTGACACGCGAGTTGATCTCGCCGGACGCGTGGTATCGCTTGAACGGCGCCAGGACGCGGGACAGGGGCTCAGCCGCACGTGAGAGCCGCTCGAGGACCACCACCGCGGCGATCAGCCCCGAGTCGGCGCGGTAGTTCTCGCGGAAGTAGTAATGGCCCGAATGCTCGCCGCCGAACACGGCACCGGTCTCCGCCATGATCTGCTTGATGAAGGAGTGACCGACCCGCGCTCGGACCGGTCGGCCGCCGTGCTCCCTGATCACCTCCGGAACGCTCCACGAGCAGATCAGGTTGTAGACGACCGCCGCGCCGGGATCTCGTTCGAGCATCGCCGCGGCGACCAGCGCGGTCACCTCCGAGCCGCTGACTCCCTCGGCGCGCTCGTCGACCAGGAACACGCGGTCGGCGTCCCCGTCGAACGCGAGCCCGATGTCGGCGCCTCGCGCGAGCACCTCGCGTCGCAGGTCCCGCTGGTTCGCCGGATCGATCGGGTCGGCGGGATGGTTCGGGAACGTCCCGTCGAGCTCCGGGTACAGGTGCACGAGTGTCATCGGCAGGCGCTCGAACACCGGAGGGAGCACGAGCCCTCCCATCCCGTTCGCGGTATCGGCGACGACGGTCAGCGGCCGCATCGCCGAGACGTCGACGAAGGAGAGCACGTGTTCCACGTATGCATCGAGCATCTCCTCGTGCCTCACCGTGCCGGTGGCCGCGGAGGATCGCGGCTCGTGGCCCTCGGCGAGCCCGCGGATCTCGGCCAGGCCGGTGTCCTGCCCGACCGGGCGAGCTCCCGGCAGGCAGAACTTCATCCCGTTGTACTCGGGCGGGTTGTGGCTCGCCGTCAGCATCACGCCGGCCACCGCTCGAGCGCCGGAGGTGAAGTACAGGAGGTCCGTCGAGGCGAGCCCGATATCCAGCACGTCGACGCCCCGGGAGGCGATGCCCTCGCTCAGCGCGGTGGCGAGGGACGGGGAGGACAGGCGGCAGTCCCGGCCGATGGCGACCGCATCGACCCCGGACCACTCGGCGAAGGCCGCCCCGATCGACCGAGCGATGTCCTCGTCGAGTTCGTCGGGGACGACGCCGCGGACGTCGTACGCCTTGACGATGCGACCGAGATCCCGATGCGGCGGCACGATCACCGCATCGTACTGAACCCCGTCTCCGTCAGGACTTCTGCTGCAGCACCGAACCGATCACCGACCGGAGGGGAACGCTCTCCCCGTCCCGGTACCACCACTTCGCCTCGCACATGTGGCAGGTGGTGAAGGACAGGTCGTTGGCGCTCACGCTCATCGAGATCGTGATCAGGTCGCCCTGGTGACAGACGGGACAGGTGCCTTCGCGGCGCTCTTCCATGCCCGAATCTTCGGCCGCGAGGCAGCTCCGGGCACATAGCACGGTGCGCTCAGATCTGGGTGTCTGTCCGGACCCCACGCCCATCCTCCGGACGGGGCACGGCCGGCCGTTCGGGGGATGCTCATCGACGGAGACGAGGGGGACGCTCGAGTGGCCGCTCGTCAGGCGGAGATCGACTCCCGCATCGAGCGCCCGGCCATCGTCCAGCCGAGCGGCGGCGTGAGCCGGTCCGCGTGCTCGGAGCAGAGCTCGACGAGCCGGGGATCGGGCTCGTCCGGCAGGTCGGTGAGCTCGATCTCGCGCGCCTCGTACCGGACGAGGGCCATCGTCGACGCGGGGGTGGAGCACCCGATCCTCGAGCAGGTCCGCATGCCCGGATGCTAGATCACACGGACGTGATTTCAAGCAACGAGCCGCGGAGCCGCAGGTCGCAACCGTCGACGGGCGCTGAGGAGGAGCGGGACGAACCGGACGTCGATGCTACGGCTTGATGATGACGCGCGCGCCAACGTCGACCTGGCCGTAGAGCTCCTCGGAGTCCGCGATGTACATGCGGATGCAGCCGTGCGAAGCGTAGGTGCCGATCGACGACGAGCTGTACGTGCCGTGGATCCGGATCCCCGGAGCGTTCAGGTAGATCGCGCGCGTCCCGAGGGGGTTGCCCGGGCCGGGGGCGATCACCGGCGGGAGGTCGGCCCCCCAGGAATCCGGGGCCGGGTTGTACCACGTCGGATTCTCACGCTTGTCGACGACGCTCCAGTTCCCGACGGGTGTCGTGTACCCGGCAGCGGCGGTCGCGACCGGGTAGTCGCTCACGACCTTCAGCCCGTCGTACAGGTACAGGTGGTTCTCGGACAGGTCCACCACGATCGACTGTCCGAGGGCCGAGGTCGTCACGGCGGGCTCGAGCGTTCGGACCGGGACCTCGACCTGTCCGGTCCGTTGCGCGAGCGCCTCGAGGATCCGCTGGGTGGCGGACCGGACCGCGAGCTCCTGGCCCTCGTGCGAGCGCCTCGTCACGAGCTCGCCGTCGACCAGCGCGAACTTCGCGTCGACGGCGGGCACCGATACCTCGTCGAACGTCTGCTCCACGAACGCCTTCACGCCCGCGCGATCGGAGACGAACGGAAGATCGAGGGATGCCTCGACGGGGACGTTCCTCAGCCGGTGGTAGACGCGCGAGGCGAAGGACATGTCATCGGCGATCGCGATCGCCCTGGCGACCGCGCCCTCGACGTCGGCCGTCATCCCGAGCGAGGCCGGGGTCACGCTCCAGCTTCGACCGGCCGCACGGACCACCAGATCGGCGTAGAGGGTCTCCTCGGCCTTCTCTCGGAGGACCCGAACGGCCTGGTCCCGCTTCATGCCGCCGACGTCGACCCCTGCGACGCTCACGCCCGGCAGGATCCGGTCGGAGGCCGACTCGTCGTAGCGGTACGCCGCGACGGCGGTCCCCGCCGTGACCACCGCCACCACGGCGAGCGTGACGGCGGCGATCACCCATCGCCCGCCTCGCCGGTGCTTGGCTCTGGCCACCGTTCACAACCCCGTTCGTCGTCGTGCTGCGGCGGTTGCCGCAGAGCACATCATCCTATCCGGTGCGTCCAGCGTCCAGGCCAAGGGGATCCGATGACTCGGGTTGCCCTACCGAGCGTCGTCGGGGACCGGGATCCCGAGCGCGACCGCGTAGGTCGCGAACCCCTCGTGACCGAGCGAATAGGACGCGGCCGCCGGGACGAAGGTTCCGGACGTCGCCCGCGCCCAGACGCCAGCCTGCGGGGCGACCTGCAGGAACGCCGCCGGCGCCTCGACCGTCGACGCGGGCGGCACCGTCACCGTCACCTGGTCCGCGGGCCCCGGAGCGAAGAACCCGAGGGTGACGACCGCCGGCTCGGTTCCCGGGTTCGCGAGCACGAGCCCGGGGTTCGACGGCGCTCCAGCGACGGCCGGGAGCACGATCCACGACGAGGCGGGCAGGGCGCCGGTCACCGCTGCCTGGTCGGAAACGACCCCGAACGTCCTGCGCACCACGGCCACCCCCGGACCGTGAACCGTGAGGCGGACGGAGGTCGCACCAGCGGTGGTCGCCGGGAACGTGCGGGCGGACGATGCGGGCATGCTCGCGTCCGCGAGACCCTCGAACGCCTGGGCCTGCGACGGCCCCAGGATCTCTCCTCGGAGATCGACGCGCCGCCCCTCGGCGATGCCGCCCGAGCTCATCACGATGAGCTGGGTGCGACCGGCATCGGCGCCTCCGGGGAACGTGAGGGTGGCGGGCGGCTGCCCCAGGTAGCCGAGCGCGGCGCGGATGCCACCCGCGCCCGAGACCCCGAAGGTCGCCGCGGCCACCCGACCGACCGAGACGTCCACGAGCGCGGAGACGGTCGGTTCCCCCAGGACGATGTCGTTCACGTTGAACGCCTCGCTCCGGAACGGGCGCAGGACGACGTCGGTGAGTGAGCCGTGCTGCACGGGCTCCTTGCGTTCGGACAACAGCGTGATCGAGAAGACCGCCTCGCGAGCGAACGGGTTCATCACGATCACATAGTCGTCGTCCTGCTCCACCTCGGTCGTCCCGTCCGGGAGGAACCAATGCCCCCCGGCCGCCGGCGAGCACGGCTCGGCGGCGACCCCGCCCTCGTCCCCGCCCGCGTGGGCAAGCCACCCTACCGCCACCCACTGGCCGAACCACTCGACCATCGACGACCGACCACGGCCCTGCGCGGGCACCGGGACCCGAAGGAAGCCGCCGGGTTGCACCTCGAACGTCCGCGGTTCGCCGGGTTTGCCCTCGCCGAGGGAACGGACCCTGATGGTGGCGATCCGCTCACCGGGGTTCGCGACCTCGAGCTCCACCTCCCAGCCCTCGCGTCCGCCGCCGTGCGGACAGAACCAGGCACCGGAACCGGCGCGCGCTTCGGTCGCGGGGTCGAAGGTCCGCGGTGTGAGATCGCGATCCGCGTACGCCGCGCCAGCGAGCAGGATCACCGGCACGAGGATCGCCACGAGCGGCTGGAGCCGCCTCATGCCGAGCCCTGCTTCCGCGTGACCCACAGGGCGATCGCCCACCACAGGGCGAGCAGCACGAGCTGGGCCGTGCGGATCCACTGGCGCGTGTAGTGGACCGTGACCTCGCCCGGTTGGACCGCCGCGGCGATCGCCCAGCCGTACCCGGGGTACGGGGCGACGACCTCACCCTCGTTGTCGACCCTCCATCCGCGATCGAACTGCTGGGTCACGACGACGTGCCCCGGCGCGTCGGCGGCGCCCGTGAAGGTTTCCCCCCCGCCGTCCAGCGCCCGGGCGTCCACGGCGAGCGATGCCTCGACCGCGGCGGGATCGGATCGAGCCGGGACCGGCGCGTTCGCCGAGACGAACGCCGTCGGCAGCACGGCCGCGTTCCGGAAGATCGTCAGCCCTCCCGCGGGCACCCGATCCAGGTCGAGCTGTTGGGAGAGCCGTGTCGCCACCCCGGCAGGGAGGTCACCCTCCTCGGCGATGACGAACCGCACGCCGAACGGACCGAGCAGGGCGCCGACGTGCTCGGTCGCGCCGGCCAACAGGGTCTCCAGGACGCCATCCAGCTCCTCGTAGCCCGGGCCCGAACGCGCGCGCCCGTCGTCGAGCGCGGTCGCGCCGTCGCGGTCCGTGATCCCGAAGGCAACGGTTCCCTCCCCCGCCTCGGCCAACGCGATCGGATCGCCGCCGGGCGCGGGGAACCGATCGCCGTCCGGTGAGCCCAACCACAGGATGCGGAACTCGCCGGGCGCGCTCGCGATCACCGGCCACGCGGGCGGGAGCCCGCCCGGCCGAACGTCCCACTCGGCGAACGTGACCTGCAGCGCCTGCGCGGCGACGCCGACGAACAACAGCAACGCCAAGATCGCCACGCCGAACTGCCGTGCCCCGAACGCCTGGCGGCCGAGGCCAGTCGCGAACGTCGCGAGCCCGTACGCGACGAGCGCGCTCTCGGCGACCGCGGAGGCCGCGAGCCAGGCGGGGGCGTTGGTCAACGCGACGGGAAGGTGCCCCGCGACCGAGGCCCACGCGAGGACTGTCCCTGAGACCGCCACGATCAGCGCGCGCCAGGCCCGGCCGCGCTGGGGGTCTCCCGCGCCCGCGAAGCACACGAGGGCCGCGAGGGGCAGGAACGCCGCGGCCGCCCACGTCCCGGGGCCGTCGCCGGGCGCCAGCCTGAGCAGGGACCAGACGTCCTGGGTCCCGATCGACGACGTGAGGGCCGCCGAGGGATCGCCGACGGCCGCGATGACCACCGGGAACGCCAGCAGGGCCGCGGCGCAGGCGGCCAGGGCCACCAGGCCGAGGCCGCGACCCCGTCGCCGGCCGCCGAGGAGGTTGGCAGCGACCATAGCCCCGACGGGCAGCACCAGCTCCGGCGCGAACGCCGCACCGATCGCGAGGGCCACCCCGAGGCCGACCCCGAAGCGGAACGAGCGTTCGGGTGCCCGTCGAGCGAACGCCGCATCGATCCGGTCCCAGGCGAGCGGCAGTACGGCGAGCACGATCAGGAGCGAGATCCGGCCCTCGGAGAAGGCCCACAGTACGGTCGCCGAGAGCACGTACGCGGCGGCGGCCACGACCGCCGCTGCAGGCGAGCCGGTCTGCCGGGCCATCGCCCGGTACATCGCGATCCCGGCGACGGCGGGCAGCGCGCCGAGCAGCACCTTCTGCGCGAGGGCCGTGCTCCCGAACGCGACCCACGACCCGGCGCCGAGGGCGGCGAGCGCCGGGCTGCCCGGCTGCACGCCGCCCAGCACGGTGGTCCGCACCCCGGACCCCAGCTCGTTGAAGAAGTCGCCGAGGTCCGCCGGGAAGGCCGCGAGCGCACCGCCCGACAAGACCTCGGGACCGACGAAGTGCCGGACCGCGAGCGCCCCGAGGCCGATCGCGAGGATCGAGCCCAGCAGGACGGGGTGCCCCGCCGCCACCCCCGCGGCCCGCCGGGGCAGCGGTCGCCCCATCTCCTCGTCCTCGAGCTCCTCGAGCCCCTCGTCCAGGAACTCCTCCGCGCGCTCGAACCAACTCGGAAGACGGAAGGTGGAGGCCATGAACGGCCGGATCTTGCGATCGGCGACCGACCGGACCGACTGGGCGCGGATCCGGCGCCGCAGCGTGCCGGGCAGGTGCACGAGGTTCCACCCCCACGCCGCCAGCAGGTCGAACGCGTCCTCGAACCGCCGCGACAGCGCCAGGTAGAGGATCCGCGCCATCCCGAGCACGGCGTACACCGGCAGGAGCCAGAGCAGGGTCAGCACCCCGTAGTCCTTCAGCATCGACGCGAGCGCGGCGCGCTCCGCGTAGTAGCGGGTGCTGCGTGACCGCGGGTCCTGGCCCCGCTCGCCGCGGAAGGTCGCGTCGCGGTGACGAGCGGTCGCAAGGGGGGTCATCAGCACGCGGAAGCCAGCCAGCCGTGCCCGCCAGCAGAAGTCCAGATCGTCGTGGTGACCCGCGAACCGCTCGTCGAACGGCCCCGTCCGCTGCCAGGCCTCGCGCGAGACGAGCATGACGGCGGAGGACACGAACAAGACCTCGAGGACGCGGTCGTACTGCCCCTGGTCGAGCTCGCCGTCCTGCAGAGGGGTGTAGGGGTGGCCGAACCGGTCCGTCGAACGCCCGACCTCGCGCAGGATCCTCGGCTCGTCCCAGTCGACGATCTTCGGCCCGACGATCCCGACGCGCTCGAGGCCCTTGATCCCCTCCGCCCCCTCGAGCAGGCGCTCGACCGCGTCGGGCGCCAGGGCGGCGTCGTCGTGCACCAGCAGGAGGTAGTCGGCCGCCTGGGCGGGCGGGAGCTCGGTCACGGCGGTCAGGGCGCCCGCGACCCCGCGGTTCTGGCCGAGGGCGACCACGCGCGCGTCGCCGAGCGCCTGGCGCAGGAGCTCGAGGGTCCCGTCCGTGGACCCGTTGTCCACGGCGACGACCCCGAGCCGAGCATGCGTCTGGGCGGCGAGCGACTCGAGGCATGCGCGCAACCACCCGACGGCGTCGCGCGTGACGAGCACGACGAGCACGCTCGGGGAGCGGACGTCGTTGGAAGCGGTAGAGCGGTCGACGGTTGTCGTGGCCATGAGGTGCGCCCTGAGGCGGCGCGCAGCCTAGCACCCCCTCGTGCTCATAGACGCGGAAGGGGGGCCATGCCCCCCTTCCGAGTGTTCACGGCGATCCGACGGCTACCGCTTCTTCGCGGTCCGCCTCTTCGCCGGTCTACGCGCCGCAGTCTTCTTCGCAGCCGTCTTCTTGGCCGCGGGCTTCCTGCGCGTGGTCTTCCTGCGCGTGGTCTTCTTGGCCGCCGGCTTGCGCGCGGCGGGCTTCCTGCGCGTGGTCTTCCTCCGCGTCGTCTTGCGCGCAGTCGCCTTCTTGGCTGCGGGCTTACGCCGCGTGGTCTTCCTCCGCGTCGTCTTCTTAGCCGCCGGCTTGCGCGCGGCGGTCTTCCTTCTCCGTGTGGTCTTGCGAGCCGCCGTCTTCTTGGCCGCCGGCTTGCGAGCCGCCGTCTTCCGCTTCGCGGTGGATCTCTTCTTTGCGGGAGACATCGGTCACCCCCTTTCCATCGGTGTCAGGACGCCATGCGCTTCAGGCGTCGCCGTTCTCGTTCGCTCATCCCTCCCCACACCCCATACCGCTCATCGCGGCGAAGGGCGTAGTTGAGGCACTCGATGCGAACAGGGCAATCGGCGCAGATCCGCTTCGCCTCCCTCGATGAACCCCCCTTCTCGGGGAAGAACACCTCCGGATCATGTTGTCGACACCGTGCTCGCTCTTGCCATGGGATGTAGTGATGCATGTGGTCCCCGCTCTCCCCCCGAAATCACACGCGTGTGATTCTGGGCTATCTGCTCCCCTCTTGGCAAGAGGGAAACTCGAGATCTTGAGCATCTCCACATGCGTCCCCATGGGAATCGAATACGTGCTTCGGCGTAGGTGCAAGGGGTTATGACAAGAAAGTCGATGGTCTAGCTCATTGACCGTTTCGGTCAATCACCTTGACGGAATCGGTCGTTCGGAGCGGTTCGATCGCCGTTCACGGCCGCTGAACGACCATGGAACCACCGTTCGCGAGCCGTACGCTCCGCTCGTTCACGTTGCGCTGCAAGCGTTCGTACGTGGTCGACCGCTCGGCGGGGGTCCGACCGATCGACGTGATCGCATCGCGGATCTGATCGGGCTCCATCCGGATGCCCCATTCCGCGCCGGCCATGCGGCTGATCGTCTCCTCCATCAAGGTTCCGCCGAAGTCATTGGCGCCGCCGTTCAGCATCGTCTGACACGCCTCGACCCCCATCTTCACCCAGGAGACCTGGACGTTGTGGATAACTCCGTCGAGCAGGATCCTCGCGACCGCATGCATCCGACGGTTGTCCTCGAACGACGGGCCGGGCCTCGCTTTCCCTGCGAGGTAGATGGGCGCGTTCTGGTGGACGAACGGGAGCGGGACGAACTCGGTGAACCCGCCCGTGTCGCGCTGGATCCGCGCCAACCGCCGGATGTGGAAAACCCAATGGGGGGGCGCATCCACATGCCCGAACATGATCGTCGACGAGCTGCGGATCCCGAGTTCGTGCGCGGTTCGAACGATCTCCTCCCACGAGTCTGCCGGCAGCTTGCCCTTCGTCAGCACCCACCGGACCTCGTCGTCCAAGATCTCGGCCGCGGTGCCCGGGATCGTGCCGAGACCGTGCCGACGGCACTCCTGCAGGAACTCGCGGAAGGAGATCCCGAGCTTGGCCGAGCCGTTCAGGATCTCCATGGGACTGAAGGCGTGGATGTGGATATCTGGCGCCGCCGCCTTCACGGCATCCAACAGGTCGAAGTAGAACGACCCGGGAAGGTCGGGGTGGATGCCGCCCTGCATGCAGACCTCGGTGCACCCCCATGCGGCCGCCTCCCGAGCGCGATCGGCCACCTCCGCGAGGGTGAGCGTGTAGGACTCCGCGTCGATCTCCCGTTGGGCGAACGCGCAGAAGCGGCAACCGACGTAGCAGACGTTCGTGAAGTTCACGTTCCGGTTGACCACGTACGTCACGTCGTCGCCGACGGCCTCGCGACGCAGACCGTCCGCGACCGAACACAGCGCCTCGAGATCCTTGCCCTCGGCGCGGAACAGGGCGAGGGCGTCGTCGTCGGTGAGTGGCCGATGCGCCTCGGCCTTGACGAGCGCCGTTCGGACGTGCGCCGCCAACCGGCTCGGTGGGATCGGTTCCGCGTGCCACGCGCGCGTGCGTTCGGGCACGTCCGTCTCGCCGTAGACGATCTCGGCGTCGGCGCGCAGCCCCGCCCCGTCGGCCTTGGCGAACGTCAGGTCGATCGAACGCGGCTTCCAGGCGACCTCGGGGTCCTGCCACCCGATCGGCTGGGGCATCGCGCCGGCCACCGCGAAGCCGTCCGGATCCATGAGCGCGGCGACCGGGGCCCGCATCTTGCCGGCGAGGAACGGATCGGGGCGCAGCGCGAACTCCGGATAGATCGTGAGCCGTTCCCGGAGCTCGAGCCCGCGCTCGGCCGTGCGCCCCGAGAGCGTCTCGATGGCGGGCCACGGCCGCTCGGGGTTCACGTGATCGGGCGTGAGCGGGGACACCCCACCCCAGTCGTCGATCCCCGCGTCGAGCAGACGGGACTGCTGGCGCGGGTCGGACAGGTTCGGCGGCGCCTGGACGTGCATCCGGGGGCCGAAGACCACCCGGGTCGTCGCCACCGCCGCGAGGAACTCCTCCTCCCCGGGCTCGGGGGCGTCGTGCATCGCCGTCCCGGGCTTGGCGCGGAAGTTCTGGACGATCACCTCCTGCACGTGCCGGTACCGGCGGTGCAGGTCCCGGATCGCGAGCAGCGAGGCGGCTCGCTCGGCGGCCGTCTCGCCGATCCCGACGAGGATGCCGGTGGTGAACGGGATCGCGAGGCGGCCCGCGTCCTCGATCGTGCGCAGCCGGACGGCCGGGACCTTGTCGGGCGAGCCGAGATGCGGCCCGCCGCGTTCGGACAGGCGGTCCGACGAGGTCTCGAGCATCAGCCCCATCGACGGCGCCACCTGCTTCAGCCGGGTCATCTCCTCGTAGGACATGACGCCGGGGTTCAGATGCGGCAACAGCCCCGTCTCCTCGATCACGCGGATCGCCACGGCGCGGACGTAGTCGAGCGTCGAGTGGTAGCCGCGCTCGCGGAGCCACGCTTCGGCGACGGGATACCGCTCCTCCGGCCGGTCGCCGAGCGTGAACAACGCCTCCTTGCATCCGAGGCGGCGCCCGGCGTCCGCGATCGCCACGACCTCGTCGGGTGACAGGAACGGCCGCTCGAGCTTGGCGGGGGGTTTGGCGAAGGTGCAGTAGTGGCAGTGATCCCGACACAGCATCGTGAGCGGGATGAACACCTTGCGCGAGTACGTGACCGATCGCCCGTGGCCGAGCTCACGGAGCTGCGTCGCGAGCGACATCAGGAGCTGCAGGTCCGAACCGCGCGCCTCGAGCAGCGCCTCGATCTCGCCGGCCGACAGCGCCTTGCCGGCGCCGGCGCGGGCGAGCGCGCGCCGGAGCGCGTGCGTGGTCGTGGCCTCGGCCATCGGTTGGCGAGCGTACTACGCTGCCGTGGATGCGGGTCGCGGCGCTCGCCGGCGGGATCGGCGCGGGGAAGTTCCTCCGCGGAATCGTTCGCGCGGTCGCACCGGAGGACGTCACCGTGATCGTGAACACGGGCGACGACATCACGATGCACGGGTTGCACGTCTCGCCCGATCTGGACTCCGTGACCTATTGGCTCGGGGACGTGTTCGACCGCGACCGCGGCTGGGGTCGTCGTGACGAGACCTTCCGCGCGACCGGGGAGCTGCGCGCGTTCGACCCCGACCAGGCCTGGTTCAACCTCGGGGACCTGGACCTGGCCACCCACCTGTTCCGCTCGAACCTGCTCACGGCGGGCCGGACGCTGACCGAGGCGACGGCCGCGGTCGCGACGAGGTTCGGTGTGGTGTCGCGGCTCCTGCCGATGAGCGACGACCCGGTGACCACCCGGATCGAGGTGGTCGCGGACGGCGAGACGCTCGACCTGCATTTCCAGGAGTACTGGGTCCGGCGGGGCGGTCGAGACGAGGTGAAGGCGATCCGGTACGAGGGCGCGGAGCGGGCGCGACCCGCGGCCGGCGTGCTCGACGCGCTGTCGGGCGCCGACGCGATCGTGCTGTGCCCGTCCAACCCGGTCGCGTCGCTCGGCCCGATCCTGGCGGTGCCCGGCATCCGCGACGTCCTGGCCGAGCGGCGTTCCGACGTGGTCGGGATCAGCGGGATCGTGGCGGGCGCCCCGCTCGCGGGGATGGCGGACCGGCTCATGCCGGCGGCGGGCGCCGAGGTGACCGCGGCGGGCGCGGCCGAGTGCTACCGCGGGCTCCTGGGCGCCTGGGTCGTGGACGAGGCGGACCGGGAGCTGATCCCGCGGATCGAGTCGACCGGCGTGCGCGTCGGCGCCACCGACTCGATCATGACCGACGACGCGAAGGCGGAGGCGCTCGCCCGCGTCGCGCTCGGTCTGCTCGCGTGATCGCAGGGGCTTCGCCCGCGTGAGCATCGAGGTCCTGCCGGTCGAAGGGCTCCCGGAGGTTCGACCGGGCGACGACCTCGCCTCGCTCCTCGCCGGACCGCTGGGTTCGATCGGCGTGCACGACGGCGACGTGCTCGCGGTCACGCAGAAGATCGTGTCCAAGGCCGAGGGACGCGTCGTCCGCGAGGGGGACGGCGGACGCGACGCGTGGGTCCAGCGAGAGACGCGCCGCGTGGTGGCCCGGCGCGGGGACCTCGTGATCGCCGAGACCCGCCACGGCTTCGTGTGCGCGAACGCCGGGGTCGACGCCTCGAACGTCGAGGAGGGCTTCCTCACGCTGCTCCCGGAAGACCCGGACGGCTCGGCCCAACGCCTCCGCCACGCGCTGACGGAGCGGCTCGGCGCGGAGCTGGCCGTGGTGATCACGGACACGTTCGGCAGGACGTGGCGCCGCGGCGTGGTCAACGTCGCGATCGGCTGCGCCGGGATCCCCGCGCTCGTGGATCTGCGCGGGACGGCCGACCACCACGGCCGCGAGCTGGAGGCGACCGTCGTCGCGCTGGCCGACGAGGTGGCCGCGGCGAGCGGCCTCGCGATGGGTAAGGCCGCGCGGGTGCCGGTCGCGGTCGTCCGGGGCGTGGGGTTCGAGGCGGCCCGGGTCCCGGTCTCCGAGCTCGCTCGGCCGCCCGAGGAAGACCTGTTCCGGAACTCCCCGCTGCTGTCGATCTCCGAGCGGCGCACGATCCGATCCTTCGGACCTGGTGAGGTGCCGCGCGACGCGGTGGAGGAGGCCGTCCGCGCCGCCTGCACGGCGCCGGCGCCGCATCACACGAGGCCGTGGTCGTTCAGCGCGATCTGGTCACCGGCCGCCAAGCGACGCCTGCTGGGCGCGATGGCCGACGCCTGGCGCGCGGACCTCCGCCGCGACGGGACGCCGGGGTCGACGATCGAGCGCCGGATCGAACGGAGCGACGCGGTGCTCGGCGCGGCGCCGGTCCTGATCGTCCCGTGGGTCCGGTTCCACGGCGCACACCCGTACGCCGACGCCGAACGCGCCCACGCGGAGCAGGAGATGTTCCTCCTGTCAGGCGGGGCGGCGATCCAGAACCTGCTCCTCGCGCTCGCCGCGCAGGGGTTCGCGTCGTGCTGGATCTCCTCGACCCTGTTCTGCCAGCAGGAGAGCCGCACGGCGCTCGGGATGTCGGAGGAATGGTTCGCCCTCGGTACCGTGGCGGCCGGCCCGATGCCGGCGGGGGCCGCGTCGCCGCGGCCCCCGCTCGACCTGTCCGAGCACCTGCGGACCGAGTGACCCGGTCCGCTCCCTCGCCCTACGCGCGGGGCCTGCAAGGATCCGAACTTCGAAAGACGGGGACCGGCCGAACCTCCACTTCCTCGCTATCCTTGAGGCCCGCCACGGGCGGACCCGACATGGCCGACCAAACCTCGAAGCAGCGTCTGACCAAGGCCGAACGCAAGGAGGAGGCCCGGCGTCAGCGTGAGGAGCTCCAGCGGAAGATGGCCGCGAGCCGCCGGAACCGGCGGATCGCGATCGGTCTGGTCGTGGTCCTGATCGCCGGCGTCAGCGCGTACGTCGTCCTCACCCGGCCGCAGGAGGCCAAGGCGACCCCCGCCGAGCTGCTCGCGAGCGCCGACCGGGCGCAGCAGGCCGCCGGATGCGGCAAGGTCGATACCGTGGGCCCGTACCAGCCCAAGAGTCAGGACCGGGCGCACATCGTGGCCCAGCTGCCCCTGTCCACGTACCCGTCGGTCCCCCCGACGTCGGGCCCGCACAACGCGATCCCGTACGGCGCCGGCGAGTACAGCACGCCGCCGCCGATCGATCGGGTGATCCATTCGCTCGAGCACGGCGCGGCGATCGTGTGGTACTCGCCCAACGTCTCCGGCACGGAGCTCGACCGGATCCGCACGTTCTACGAGGACGCGCACGTCGGGAGCCGGGTGATCGTAGCGCCCTACGACTACCCCGATCAGGGAGCAGCCGGCTCGCTGCCGGCCGGATCACAGATGGCGCTCGTCGCCTGGCACCGGCTGCAGCTGTGCTCGCAGGTGAACCTCGCGGCCGCCTTCGGGTTCACGTCGTCCTACGCGGCCCCGCCGTTCGGCCAGCAGGCCTACCAGGGCGAGGCGCCCGAGGCCGGCGGCAACTTCTGACCGGGCGGCGCTGAGGAGCCATGGCCAAGAAACGACGCAAGCCGCAGAACCGCTCGAGGAACCGGCCGCCGTCGGCGGGCACCCGGACCGCCGAACTGCCGCGGACCGGCGCCCCGACCTCGACCGAGACGGCCGAGCCACCGGACGGGCGAGCCGCGGCACCCGGGGCAGAGCCGAAACCCGCGACGCAGCCGCCGCAGCGACGCACCACCACGACGCCTCCGAAGGCGGGGCCGCAGCGCACGCGCGCCGAGAAGAAGGAGCTCGCGCGCAAGGAGCGCGAGGCGGTCCGGCGCCGGATCGCGCGCGCGCAGCGCAGGCGCCAGCTCGCCTGGGTCGCCGGGATCGCGATCGTCGTGGCGGCGGGAGTGTTCCTGTTCACCAACCGGAACGAGACCCCGACGGCGGCGAACCTCCCGGGCGAGCTCACGACGAAGGCCCCCTGGGACTCGAACGACACGAGATCAGACGCGCGTGCGACCGCCCTCGGTCTGCCCCCCGAGGGCACGACGATGCACGAGCACGCGAACGTCCAGATCTTCGTGCACGGTAAGCCCGTGACCGTGCCGAAGGACATCGGCCTCAACCCGGCGGATGGAACGTTCGCATCGATCCATACGCACGACGACACCGGGACGGTGCACCTCGAGTCCTCGGAGTCGCGCGAGTTCACGCTCGCTGAGTTCTTCGGCGTGTGGGGCGTGCGGTTCACGCCGGACTGCCTCGGCGCCTACTGCAACGACGGCACGAACCACCTCCAGGTCTTCCTGAACGGCGAGGAGGTCACCGGCGACCTGCAGGCCGTGCAGCTCGACGACCAGAGCGTGATCGTCGTGACGTACGGGACCGCCGACGAGCTGCCCGACCCGATCCCCTCGACGTTCGATTTCGCCTCGGTCCCGCAGTAGCGGCGCCCGTTGGCGAACAAGCGCAAGCGACGACCGTCGGGCTCCCGACCGCCCGGCGCCGCGAAAGGCTCGTCCAGAGCGCCGAGCCGAACGAGCACGCGCGCGCATCCGCCGGATCCCGCGACCCGTCGCTCCTCGCCAGTGATCCGGGCCGTGGCGATCGCGGCCTTCGTCGGGTTGGGGTGGCTCCTGTTCTTCCGGACGCCGGGACCCGGCGAGATCTCGGCCCAGGCGCGGACAGCGGCTCGGGCGGCGGGATGCGGCGACCTCGAGCAGCCCGTCGAGCCGAACCCGTCGCGGACCCATCTCGCGCCCGGCGAGTCGTACGACTACCCGGACCCGCCAGCAGCGGCGGGCCCGCATGACGCTTCGCCGCTACCCCCCGACCCACACGTGTATCGGCTCCCGGTCCCCGAGACGCGCGCGGTCCACAACCTCGAGCACGCCTACGTGATCGTGTACTACCTGCCGACGGCCGAGGGCGGCCTTCCCCAGGCGACGATCGACCGCCTGGCCGCGCTCGCGCGCGACCAGAGCCGTGTGATCATGGCCCCCTACCCGGCGCTGCCGGACGACCAAGGTCTGGCGCTCCTCGCGTGGAACACCCGGTGGATGTGCCCCGCGACGGTGACGGCGGACCAGGCGGTCGCGATCGCCACGGGCTTCATCGACGCCTACCGCGGGACGTCGATCGCCCCCGAGGCACCGCGGGGGCTCCTCGGGCCGCTGTTCATGAAGTGAGGGTTCGGGGGCCTCGTAGGGCTCAGCCGACGCGACAGCTCGATCCGTCGGGGTCACAGGTGATGACGCCGCCCTCGAAGCTCGCGCGCAGGTTCCCGTTCTGCAGCTTGTGGACGTCCGACGTCGGGAACCCGAGGTGCCCGGCGGGACCGCCCTCGTCGAGGTAGCTGCCGAGCACCGGGTCGCGGAGCAGGTGCGCGCCCGTCGGACCCGAGTGGTAGATCGTGCCCTCCTCGAACTTCTGCCGTTCGCCGCCCGCGACCGCGACCTGGCGGGAGGTCGGCAGCCCCGGCGAGCACCCGAGCCCGTCGTACTTCGAGCGGATCTCGCCCGTGACGCGCCGGTCCGCGTTGATCCACAGCCGGTCGTCCGGCAGACCGAGCGCGGACCGCAGGGTGTCCCCCGTGATCGACGCCTCGCCGTTCGCGCCCATCACCGTCGCCGAGACGATCCGTCCCGAGACCCCACGCGTCACGTCGGTGAAACCGGTCACCGTGCCGATCCCGAGCCCGAGGTGCTTAGTGACCTGTCCCGGCGTGAACGTCTGCTCCCAGACCGCGTTCGGGTTGTCCGACGTGTAGTCGCCGGGGTCGCACACGCCGCGCAGGTAGTCGATCGGCGAGCCGCCCCACACGTTCTCGTTGTTCTCCGTGTACCCACCGGACGACGACATGTAGAAGGCCTGGATCGTCTGCCCCCCGTCCAGCACGACCTGATCGTCGGTCTGGTCGACGGCCGAGACCCACCGGTCGGCGTCGACGCCACCCTCCTTGTCCCAGCCGGCGTACACCTGGTCGTACGAGCTCGCGTAGAGCGCGCAGTCGCACACGGCACGGTGCTGCGAGACGGCCGCCTTCGTGAACGCGTACGTGCGCGCCGCGATCGCCTGGGTCTTGAGCGCGGACATCGGCCACGAGCTCGGCACCTCGCCGAGCCCATACAGGTACCCCTGCGGGTCGACCGTGAGGATCAGACGCATCAGGCAATCGCCTCCCTCGCACGAGTACAGGCCGAACTCGATCGAGCCGCGGTTGTACGTGTGGGCGGCCTCCGGGACGCGAACGCGCGCACCGTTCTGCTCGTACACGATGGAGATCGCGTCGTTCGGACCGCCGACGCTGTCCACGGTGGTCCCGGTCGCGTCCACGATCAGGTACTGGTTACCGGCGGCACGAACCTTCCACGTCTCGCCGGGGGGGATCGTCGCGACCGCCGAACCCGTCTGCGCATCCCCGAGCCGGATCTCCACGGGCCCGGCCTGCGCCTCGAGCCGAACCGAGTCCTTGGCTTGCGCGAGCCCGATCCGGAGGTTCTTCGGCGGCGAGCCCTCGCG
>JBAVEY010000111.1:0-4085 GCA_049587975.1 Actinomycetota bacterium
CCCCATAGCAGCTCGTCGAGATCGCCGTTCGTCGGCATGGCAGTAGATGTCCGTTGAGCCGGCGCCACGTTGGAGCGCTCGCGCTCACCATGCTCGCCGGGAGCCCGGTCGGACATCGTGATCGAGCAATCGACGAACCGCGCGGGAGATGTCAAGGTTGCCGTCCACTCGGGCGGGCTCAACGTTCACCATCCCACTTGCTGTGCCACTGGGGTCGCGCGTGAGACCGGCCGCCGACGGACAGCACGGTCGCGCTTCGACATCTAGGGTGGACCTATCTCCCAGTCAGTACACCGCGAGCTGTTCTCGCGTCAGGCCGGACAGGCCCATCTTGTCCATCGTGCGGGCACGCTCGGTGGCGAAGTCTTCGCCCGCGACGATCGAGGCGATGCGGATGACGGCATCCATCGTGGGGGTCGGCACCGACAGGTGCCGAGCCAGGTCGGTGAGGAACACCATTGAGTAGCCCACGTCCTCGGTCAGGTAGCGGTGATGAAGCTCGTCCTGCGCCTTGATGCCACGAAAGCCTGGTGCGGTGGAGTAGCCGGTGGAGTAGTTGGACTCGCTCATGTAGCCCTGCCGAACCCCGAGATCCGGCTCGGCGAGGATTTCCACCCCCAGGGCCCTGGCGACGGATAGCCGCTCGCCGTCGACCGCCTTCATGAGGCGACCGACCGCCTCGGTAACCCCTTCCTCATAGAACATGAAGTCACCACCCGTGCGTTCGATGAGGGCGGCGTTGAGCAAGGTGACGGCCGGATGGATGACCGTGTTGCCGTTCTGCAGCGTGGTCTGGAAGATCCCCGCGGCCTCGTCGGTGTTGCGGTACACCTGCCGCAGGACCTCGAGCAGGCGAGGTGTGTTGCTGCGCGGGGCGGCAGCGGCCCAGAAGCCGGTGTCGAACCGGTGGAAGATCCGCACACTGGCGTGCATCGATGCGCGTGCGGCGTACGGGAGCGTGCTGGTCTCACCCACGACGACGCTCTCGTCATGGAGATCCAACCCAGCGGCGTGCTTGAAGGCCAGACTGCCGACGCACGAACTGGGACAGACCACGACGGTCATCCCGGGGCGCAGATGACCGCGAGTGTCACGGCCGAACGGCTCCGTGGCATAGGCGGGGCCGACGACGAAGACCACGTCCACACCGTCCAGCGCCTCGGCGATGTCGGTGGTGACCGTCGCCAGAGAGACGAACCCCTCAAGCTTGCCCTCGGCTTGGATCCCGCCGCGCTCGCGGACCGGCAACAGATGGTGCTCATGGGCATGTTGTGCGTACAGCGCGACCTCATGCCCCTGACTCGCCCACTCGTAGGCGACCGCTAGCCCTCCACCGCCGGCCCCCAGCACCGCGATCCTCATTCGGCTGACTCCCTTCGTGCGCACGCCTGCAGTGTCGTCAACCCAACCGTCTCACACAGAGGCTGCGCGACAGTCGAGCGGCATCGTCCGTTGCGGCGATGCGTGAGGTCGGGGGTGTTCCGACCATGGTCTTAGGGTCGGCCGGGTCGTCGGAGGATGACCTGAAGAAGCTGTCCTCGTTGGTCCCGAGTAGCGCTCGCCTGCCCCGGATCTTGGACGACACACGGTCCACGGCGTCCGGGGTCTGCAGGCGATGCCGGCCCGGACAGCTCTTGGTCAGTCTGACAGCACTAAGAGGAGGCAGCGCTTGGGAGGTCGTAGACATGATGTCGACCGATCGAAACGGCAGAGTCGAAAGGTCGCTGCGAAGGAAGCCCAAGATCTGGTGCGTGACTGCACTCACATGGACGCCGAACCCATACTCGCTTGTTCATCGCCGCGGGGCTCAACGCCGAGCCATCCGCTATGACCTGCACTTCGCCCGTTCCCTCGAACCAATTAGGCGTACGTGCGCCCGAACCATCCGCGAGACGCAAGGCCTCCCGGGTCTCCACGCGGGAAAGCTGCACGCATCAGAGCTCGACGATGATGCCGAGCTCGAAGACCTGGTGCGCGGGTAGTCGGAAGTAGAAGGCGGGATCCGTCGCGTTCCGTTCCATCAACGTGTACAGATGCTCGCGCCACGATGCCATGCCGGGAAGCGCGGTCACCTGCACGGACTCGCGGCCGACGAAGTAGGTGATCGACCCGAGATCGAGGCCGAGATCCATGGCCGCGCGGCCGGCGAGCGCCCTCGGAAGGTCGGGATCCTGGAGGTAGCCGAAGCGCAGGATCACCTGGTGGAACCCGTCGCCAAGGTCTTCCAGCTGGGTGCGTTCGGCCTCGTGGACGCGCGGTCGTTCCTCGACCAGGACGGTCACGATCAGTACCTCATCGTGCAGCGCATCGTGGTGCCGAAGGCTCGCGAGGAGCACGGGAGGCGTGACCCCCGGCGTCGGGTACAGGTAGGCACCGGTCCCCGGGGATCGCAGGGGCGGATGCTTGTGCAGGCCCTCGACGAATCGGCGCAGGGGAACTGGCCGGCGCAGCCGGCGTTCGCGCACGATCCGGTGCCCGGTGCGCCACGTCGACAGGAGCGCGAAGACGACGGCCGCCACCACGAGCGGGAGCCAACCGCCGCTCGGGATCTTGAAGAGCGTGGCGCTGAAGAAGGCGACGTCGATGAAGAGGAAGACCGAACACAGCGACGCCGCCAGTGCCTTCGGCCACCCCATGCGCGTGCGCGCGACGTTGTAGAACAGGATCGTCGTGATCAGCATCGTTGCGCTCACGGCAATGCCGTATGCGCCGGCCAAGTGCTCGGAGGTGCGGAACCCGAGGACCAGCGCAACGCACGAGACCATCAGCGCCCAGTTCACCGTCGGCACGTAGATCTGGCCGATGACGGTCTCGGACGTGTGCTTGATGTGGATGCGCGGCGTCAGGCCCAGCTGGACCGCCTGACGCGTCAGCGAGTACGCGCCGGTGATGAGCGCCTGTGAGGCGATCACGGTCGCGAGGGTCGCCAGCACGACAAGCGGCACCAAGGCCCAGTCCGGCGCCATCCGATAGAAGGGGTTGTCGATGGCCGACGGATCCTCGAGCAGCAGCGCACCCTGCCCGAAGTAGACGAGCACCAACGCCGGCAGGACGATGGTGTGCCATCCAAGGGCGATCGGCCGCCGTCCGAAATGCCCGAGGTCCGCATACAGTGCCTCACCGCCCACGACCACGAGGATCACGGCCCCGAGGGCGAGGAACCCCCTCGTGCCCTGCGTCTGGAAGAACGAGACCGCACGCACAGGATTCACTGCGGCAAAGACGCCGGGGTGCCCCGCGATCTGGGAGGCACCGAGTACGCCGATCGCGACGAACCACACGAGCATCACGGGCCCGAACATCCCGCCGATGGCCGCCGTCCCCCGGCGCTGCACGAGGAACAGGGCGACCAGGATCACGACGGCCGCGGGCACGACGACGACGTGGAGGCTCGGCGCGGCGATCTCGGTGCCCTCCACGGCGGCCAGGACCGAGATCGCCGGCGTGATGATCCCGTCGCCGTACAGGAACGAGGCGCCGAGGATCCCGAGGATGATGAGCAGCCATGGCCGTGTCCAGGCAGCGCTTCCATCTCGCCCGCGGAGGAGCGCCACGAGCGCGAGGATTCCGCCCTCACCGTCGTTGTCCGCACGCAGCACGCACGAGACGTACTTGACCGTGATGACGAGGATCAGCGACCAGAAGATCACCGAGAGCAGGCCGATGATGGTCGCCTCGTCGATGGGGAGGTCATGTGCCACGAACGCCTCCCGCATCGCAAACAGCGGGTTGGTGCCGATGTCGCCGTACACGACACCGAGCGCGCCGAGGGCGAGCACGGCCGTTGCCGGGCGGTGGTCGTGGATCGTTCCGGACCGCTGGTTGCTCACGCGGGGTCCGTCGGCCAGCCGGCCATCGCTCGCATTCGCGAAGCTTGCCATGGGAGGCGGTCCAACCGGTGACCGCTTCGTGATCAGCGATCCCAGCCGGGTCCCCCGGCGCCTGGGGCGCCGAGGCACGCCCACGTGCGCACATCTGCCCGATACAGACGCAGTTCGAGCTCAGGATGTGAGAGCTCGACGACTTCGCGTTCTCGAGGTACGACACACGGTCCCCACGGTCGAAGGTCCTGTTACGGCACGAGA
>JBAVEY010000112.1:0-15029 GCA_049587975.1 Actinomycetota bacterium
AGCCCGGAGGAGTTCGAGTTCTGCCCCGCCTGCGGACAGCCGCTGACGGTCCCGGCACCCGGCCGAGAGGTACGCAAGACCGTCACCGTGGTCTTCTGCGATGTGACCGGCTCGACCGCCCTGGGCGAGCGCCTGGACCCCGAGTCGCTCCGCGACGTCCAGGCCCGCTACTTCGAGACGATGCGCGGCGCGATCGAGCGCCACGGCGGCACCGTCGAGAAGTACATCGGCGATGCCGTGATGGCGGTCTTCGGCATCCCGCAGCTGCACGAGGACGACGCCCTTCGGGCCGCCCGGGCCGCGGCGGACATGCGCGAGGGGCTCGCGGGCCTCAACAAGGAGCTCGAACGGGACCGCGGTGTGACGATCCAGGTCCGGATCGGCGTGAACACCGGCGAGGTGGTGACCGGAGGGTCGGCGAGCGATCCGGCGATCGTGACCGGCGACGCCGTGAACGTCGCCGCCCGGCTCGAGCAGCAGGCGGCGCCGGGCGAGGTCCTCCTCGGCGATCCGACGCATCGCCTCGTGCGCGAGGCCGTCGAGACCGAGCCGGTCGAACCGCTCGAGGTGAAGGGCAAGGCCGAGCGCGTCCCGGCCTGGCGCCTGCTCCGCGTTCGCGAGGTGGTCTCGGCGGTCCCGCGCCGCCTGGACTCGCCCATGGTGGGACGCGAGCGGCAGCTCGCTCAGCTCCAACAGGCCTTCGAGGCGGCGGAGGGCGACGCCGCGTGCCAGCTGTTTACCGTGCTCGGGCCGGCCGGCGTGGGCAAGTCACGGCTCATCCAGGAGTTCGTCGCCGGAATCGCCGGACGCGCGGAGATCCTCCGTGGCCGATGCCTGCCGTACGGCGAGGGCATCACGTACTTCCCGGTCGTCGAGGCGATCAAGCAGGCGGCCGGTCTCGCCGACTTCGACCTGCCCGACGTCGTCGAGGCCAAGGTCTGCTCAGTGCTCGAGGGCGACGAGCACCAGGAGCTCGTCTGCCGGCACGTCTCGCAGCTCATGGGCGTGGCCGAGGTGGCCGCCGGCGAGGAGACGTTCTGGGCGATCCGGCGGTTCTTCGAGGCCTCGGCCCGGGAGCGACCGCTGGTGCTGGTGTTCGACGACATCCACTGGGGCGAGCCGACGTTCCTCGACCTCGTCGAGCACATCGCTGACTGGTCGCGCGGCTCGCCGATCCTGCTCCTGTGCATGGCACGGTCCGACCTGCTCGATGTTCGGCCGTCGTGGGGCGGCGGCAAGCTGAACGCGGCGACGGTGTCCCTGGAGCCGCTCAGCGAGGAGCAGTCCGGGACGCTGATCGCGAACCTCCTCGGCTCGAGCGAACTGCCAGCCGAGGTGAACGAGCGCATCGTGGACACGGCCGAGGGCAACCCGCTGTTCGTCGAGGAGACCCTCGCGATGATGGTCGACGACGGCGTCGTCGTCCGCGAGGACGACCGATGGGTGGTCACGGGCGACCTGTCGAGCGTCGTCGTCCCGCCGTCGATCCAGGCGCTCCTGGCATCGCGGCTGGACCGCCTCACGCCCGAGGAGCGCGCGGCGCTCGAGGCCGCCGCCGTCGTCGGCAAGGAGTTCTTCCTCAGTGCGGTGCGCGACCTCGTGGACGAGGACGCCCGGTCGCGGGTGCCCGGAGATCTCATGGCGCTCGTTCGCAAGGAGCTGATCCGTCCCGAGCGCACGACCCTTCCCGGCGAGGACGCGTTCCGGTTCCGACACCTGCTGATCCGTGACGCGGCGTACGAGGCCATCCCGAAATCGCAGCGCGCCGAGATGCACGAGCGCTTCGCCGACTGGCTCGAGCGCGTCGCCGGCGACGCCGTCCTCGAGCAGGAGGAGATCGTCGCCTACCACCTCGAACAGGCGCACGCCTACCGGATCCAGCTCGGCCCGCCCGACGAGCGGACGGAGGCGATCGCTCGTCGAACCCGCGAGCACCTCGCATCCGCCGGCAGGCGCGCGTCCGGCAGAGGCGATCACGTTGCCGCGGCGAACCTGTTCCGCCGGGCCGCGGCCGGAGAAGCGGGCGACGCGGATCGGGCGCGGATGCTCTACGACCTCGGCGACGCGCAGCAGTGGGCGGGCGCGCCCGCTCGGGCGGTCGATGCGTTCGACGAGGCGGGTCGGCTCGCCGCGGTCGTGGGCGATCGCTCGCTGGAGCTCCTGGCTGGGATCCGCCGCTCCGCGACGATGATGATGACGGAGCCACACGCGAAACCCACCGACGTGTTCCGCTCCGAGTTGGAAGAGGCGGCCCACGTCTTCGAGCAGGCCGGCGACGATGCTGCTCTCGCGACGGTCTGGACGGAGCTCGCGGGGATCGAGTGGATGCCGTGCCGGTACGACCGGGCGGAGATCGCGGCCGGCCGCGCGATCGATCATGCGCGTCGCAGCGGCGACGAGCGGCTCCTCGTGGCCCCGTTGCTGACCAGGATCATCGCGTCGGTGCTCGGGAGCACCTCCCCGGAGGAGGGGATCCGCCTGCTGGACGACCTGGGTCCCGACCTGTCGCGGAGCCGCCAGATGGAGGCGTTCGCGCTCGTCGCCCGTGCGTACCACCACGCGATGCAGGGCTCGTTCCCCGAGGCGCGTCGGATGTTCGCGGAAGCGATCGACGTGGCCCGATCGCTCGGGTTGCGATTCGACCTCGCCGCACACTACGAAGAGCTCGGCCACCTCGAGCGATACGCGGGCGACCTGCGGGCGTCCGAACGCGCCTTCCGCGAGAACTACGACCTCCTGGATGAGCTCGGGGACGAGGGGCATAAGTCGACGGCCGCCGCGAACCTCGCCCTGGCACTGAGCTATCTCGAGCGCTTCGACGAGGCGGAACCCTACGCTGAGATCGCGGTCCGCGTCGCCGCCGAGGACGATCTAGCGTCGCAGGCCCCCGGCCGTTCCGCAAGGGCACTCGTGCTCGCGTCGCGTGGCGAGCTTGACAAGGCAGAGCGTCTGGCACGGGAGGCCGTAGACCTGTACCTGGATGCGAACGCCGAGGCCCCCAGCTTGCAGGCGGACACCTGGATGGATCTCGCGAGGGTCCAGCGGATGGCGGGCAAGCTCGAGGACGGGGTACGTGCCGCGCAGGAGGCACTCGCGCTGTACGAACTGAAGGGCAACCGTCCAGCCTCCGCCTCGACCCGCGCCTTCATCGAAGAGCTCCCGCCGCGAGAGGCAGCCGATCGAACGAAGTCCTGATCGCGCGCGCTCTCGACGGCGAACGGTCGTCCGTCTGCCGAGGAGTGCCCGCGCTCGGCACTCGATGGGAACCTACATCTGGGCCCGCCGCCTACAGTTCCTCGGCCTTGCGCCGAGCATCGTCCAGCCGGTCGCGCAGCTGCTGTTCGGCAGCTCGCTCAGACGCCTCTTTGCGCTGTTGCTCGGGGATGGTAGAAGCCAGGTAGAAGGCGTTCGCTTCCTCGATCCGAGCGTCGATGATCTTGATCCAGTCGGAGAGCTCCTCATCGAGCGGGCGGATGACGATCGCGGCGCCACTGACCTCGGGCAGGGGCCTGTCGTGGTCAGCGTCTCGGGCCGCCGCATACAGGCCAACGAAGCTATCCCGCCACTCCCTGGGTGGCTTGCCGGAGAGCGGCACATGGACCAAGAGCCGACGCTCCTCTGAGGCGACGCCCTTGACGTCGGGATGGCCTGCCCGCCTGATCGGTTCCCATTCCTCTGCCATGTGTCCCCACTCCCCTGCTTCCAACGGCTTCGCCCGACCGCGTCTTGTCACATCCGAGGCGTTCTGAGACGTCCCAAGCCATACTCTCTCATCCCGTCCTGACGCTTCTGACCTGAGATCGAGGGCGACCACCGCGTATCTGCCATCATCCCCTGATGGCACCGCCTCGGAAGCCGAAGGTCGACAAGTCCGGCCGCACCAGTGTCGGCATCCTGTTGTGGCGCAGGCGGAAGGATCGCCTGGAGGTGCTGCTCGGCCACCCCGGGGGTCCGTACTTCGCCGGGAAGGATGCGGATCACTGGACGGTGCTCAAGGGCGAGGTGGAGCCGGGCGAGGACCTGGTCGCGGTCGCTCGACGCGAGTTCGCCGAGGAGACCGGACATCCGGTGCCGGACGGCCCGCTGATCGATCTGGGCGAGATCCGCCAGAAGTCCGGCAAGCGCGTGCTGGCCTGGGCGGTGAACGGGGATCTCGACCCGGAGACCGCCGTGAGCAACTCCTTCGAGATGGAGTGGCCGCCCCGGTCCGGACGGGTCCGGGAGTTCCCGGAGATCGATCGCGTCGCGTGGTTCGACCTGGGCGAGGCCCGCATGAAGATCAAAGCGGCTCAAGCCCCGTTCCTGGATCGTCTCGAACGGACGATGGGCGAGGAACCGGTTCCCTGACATCGCAGGTCGTCCGGATCAGGAGGACGTCAGCGCCTCCAGGACGCGCGTCAGCGTGGCGTTCGCCTGGCGCAGCTCCGCCTCCCCGATCTCCGCGCCGAGGAACTCCGCCCACGTGCGCTGTCGCAGGCGGATCTCCCGGAGCGCGGAGAGCCCGGCCGGGGTGATCCGGAGCAGCTTGGCGCGACGGTGGCTCGGGTTCGCCTCGTAGGCGGCCAAGCCGTCCTCCACGAGCACGTCGGCGACGCGCTGCACGCTCTGGCGGGTGAGCCACCACGCGCGTGCGATCTGCGCCACCGTGAGCGGCGCCTCGCCGATCGCCGCCAGGACCCGCCATCGGGCGCTGGTCTGTCCGGAGGGCTCGGCCATCGCGTCGCCGACGGCGATCAGCAGGCCGTTCAGGCGGAACACGTGCACGACGAGCTCGCCGACGGCGTCTCCTGCGGCCGAACGGGGAGGCCGTCGCGTCGAGCGATTGACAGGATGCTGTCGTTTCGATACCGTGTCGGACATGACAGGATTCTGTCATATGGAGCAGGGCTCGTCACGACGAGCGGAGGATGAGGGGAGGCCACGGTGGACGACACCGATCGCTCGGACCAGGGGATCCGTCCGTTCAGGGTGGAGGTCCCGCAGTCGGACCTCGACGACCTGCGCGACCGGCTGGCTCGAACCCACTGGCCCGACGAGTTGCCCGGGGTCGGCGACGCGTACGGCGTGCCGCTCGGCTACGTCCGGGACCTGGCGGAGTACTGGCGAACGGGGTATGACTGGCGGATCTGGGAGGCCAGGCTCAACCGGTACCCGCAGTTCACGAGCACGATCGACGGGCAGACGATCCACTTCCTCCACGTCCGCTCGCCCGAGCCGGACGCGCTCCCACTGATCCTCACGCACGGTTGGCCGGGCTCGGTCGCCGAGTATCTCGATGTCATCGAACCCCTGACCGCGGCGGGGTTCGATCTGGTGATCCCGTCGCTGCCCGGCTACGGCTTCTCCGGCCCGACGCACGAGACCGGATGGAACCGGTACCGCATGGCGAAGGCATGGGCCGAGCTGATGCGACGCCTCGGGTACGAGCGCTACGGGGCGGTCGGCAACGACGCCGGGTCCATGATCAATCCCGAGCTCGGGCGGATCGATCCTGAGCACATGGTCGGGAGCCACGTCACCCAGATCTTCTCGTTCCCCTCGGGAGACCCGGCCGAGATGGCCGACCTGACCGAAGAGGAGCAGCAGCAGCTCGGGACGCTACAGTGGTTCTACGAGAACAAGTTCTCGTTCAATCAACTCATGTCGCAGCAGCCGCAGACCCTGGCCTATGCGCTGGCCGATTCACCGGTCGGCCTCCTCGCGTGGAACGCCCAGCTGTTCGGGGAGGGCCTGGACGACGACTTCGTCCTGACCAACGTGTCGCTCTACTGGTTCACGGGAACGGGCGGTTCGGCGGCGCGCCTGTACTACGAGGACGCCCACGCGACCCCTGCGACCGAGCCGACCACGATGCCCACGGCCGTCGCGGCGTTCGGCGGTGACTTCAGCGGGATCCGGCGGTTCGCGGAGCGCGACCACCACAACATCGTCCGGTGGACGACGTTCGATCTCGGCGGGCACTTCGCCGCGCACAAGGCACCCGATCTGCTGGTGGGCGACATCCAGGCGTTCTTCGGACCGCTCCGGTGAAGCTGGCCGAGATCGTCTCGGCATCCGCGGCCATCGGACGGACGAGCTCGCGCAAGGCCAAGACCGAGCTCATCGCGTCGTGCCTTCGCGGCCTGCGCGCGGAGGAGGTACCGATCGCGGTGGCCTACCTCTCGGGCCGGTTGCCGCAAGGCACGATCGGCGTCGGCTGGGCGTCGCTGCGCGACCGCCCGCCGCCCGCGTCCGTACCCAACCTCGAGTCGCTCGAGGTGGACGCCGCGTTCGAGCGGATACGGAGCGCTGCCGGCAAGGGGAGCCAGGAAGCCAGGCGCACGGAGCTCGCGGCGCTGTTCGAACGCGCGACCGAACCCGAGCAGGCGTTCCTGGCCGGGCTCCTGATGGGCGAGCTCCGGCAGGGCGCGCTCGAGGGTAGCGTGGTGGAAGGGGTCGCCGCTGCGGCGGGCGTTCCCGCGGCGAGGGTTCGGCGGGCGCTGATGCTCGAGGGCGATCTGGGGACCGTGGCCGCGGCGGCGATCGCCGAGGGCGAGGCAGGTCTCGATCGCTTCCGGCTCACCGTCCTCGGCCCCGTGTACCCGATGCTCGCGCAGACGGCGGCCGACACGGCCGACGCGCTCGAACGGATCCACCCCGCCGACGTCGAGTGGAAGCTCGACGGCGTCCGCCTCCAGGTCCACGTCGCCGAGAGCGAGGTGCGCGCATTCGCTCGAACGCTCGCCGACGTGACCGATCGAGTGCCCGAGGTCGTCGAGGCGATGTCGGTTCTGCCGCTGCGGGCCGCGATCTTGGACGGGGAGGCGATCGCGCTCCGACCGGACGGCCGGCCCCATCCGTTCCAGGTCACCGGCAGCCGGTTCGCGAGCCGGATCGACGTGGAGCGCCAGCGCGAGACGACGCCGCTGTCGCCGTTCTTCTTCGACATCCTGCACCTGGACGGCGAGGACCTGATCGATCGACCCGCGAGCGAGCGCTTGCGCATCCTGGGGGAGCGGCTCCCCGAGACGCTCCGCGTTCCCCGCACGGTCGCCGAGGACGCCCAGACCGCCGAACGGTTCCTCGACGACGCGCTCGCGCACGGTCACGAGGGGGTGATGGTCAAGGCGCTCGACGCCCCGTACGAGGCCGGCCGCCGAGGCGCCGGCTGGCTCAAGGTCAAGCGCGCGCACACGCTGGACCTGGTGGTGCTGGCCGCCGAGTGGGGCCACGGTCGCCGTCAGGGATGGCTCAGCAACCTCCACCTGGGCGCGCGCGATCCGAACGACGGGTTCGTGATGCTCGGCAAGACGTTCAAGGGGATGACCGACGAGATGCTCACCTGGCAGACCGAGCGGCTGCTCGAGCTCGAGACCTCGCGCGAGGGCATCGTCGTCCACGTCCGCCCCGAGGTGGTGGTCGAGGTGGCGTTCGACGGCCTGCAGGCGAGCCCCCGGTACCCCGGCGGCATGGCGCTGCGGTTCGCGCGCGTCAAGGGATACCGGCACGACAAGCGGCCCGAGGACGCCGACACGATCGACACCGTCCGGGCGATCTTCAAGGGCTCGGCCGCCGGCTGACCCGCCGTCGGGGGACGCTGGTAGCCTCGGGTTCCCCGACCCAAGGAGGCCCGCGATGGCGGATCCGGTGGTGCACTTCGAGCTGATGGGCACCGACAGGGAGGCGCTCGGAGGGTTCTACGCCGAGCTGTTCGGGTGGCACGTCGAGAACTCCTCCGAGCCCCCGTACGCGGTGATCGACACCCACGCCCGCGACGGGATCAACGGCGGTGTCGGATCGGTGGAGCGGGACGAGGATCGCTACGTCGCCGTCTACGCGGCGACCGACGACATCAACTCGACGTTCGACGAGGCCGTGTCCGCGGGGGCCCAGGTGCTCATGCCGGTCACCGAGGTGCCCGGGGTGGTGACGCTCGCCCTGCTGCGCGACCCGCAGGGGAACGTGTTCGGGATGGTCGGCTCGGGCGAGAACCGGGGCGTCTCGAGCGGCGACGGTGTGCCCCTGGGCTGGTTCGAGATCCTCGGACCCGAACCCAAGGCGCTGCGCGACTTCTACGTGGGGTTGTTCGGATGGCAGGAGTTCGCCGACTACGAGCCGACCGACGACGCGGCTCCCGAGATCGAGTACTACCAGGTCCACACGGGCGAGGGAGGTATCGACGGCGGCATCGGCAGCACGATGGACGGCAAGCCGCACGTCACGCTCTACGCGACCGTCGACGACGTCCAGAAGTACCTGGAGCGCGCGGAGACCCTGGGAGCGACGACGTTGATGCAACCCACGCAGATGGGCAACGTCGAGTTCGCCCAGTTCCTCGACCCGCAGGGCAACGTCTTCGGCCTGTTCAAGCGGCTCTGACGCGGATCTGTGGGACGTAGACTCGGTCGCAGACCGCGGGAGGAGACGGACATGTCCATGGAGGGACCGGGAGGGGCCGGAGGCCGAGATCTGGGAGCCCAGCGATGGGGTGCGGGCAAGGAACAGATCGACAAGGAGGCCCAGCAGCAACACCTAGAGCACGAGGTCGAACGGATCCACACCGAGGAGGCCGCCGAGCGCGGGGAGGCCCCAAAGCCGAAGCGCCCCTGGTGGAAGTTCTGGGCCTGAGCACCGGCCCTGGTCGCGATGGCGACGTCGTGACCCGGTCGACGGCCTGACCCGACGGCCCCACCGCGAGGGGCCGCCGGGCCGGCGGAGCCGTCTAGGCGATGTCCCGGCGCTGCATCAGGATCCCGCCCGCGGCGACCGCCGCGACCGCGTACGCGCCGAGCAGCGCCGCACCGAGCGCCGGCGTCAGCAGCTCGGCCGGGTTGATGCCGACGGTCGCGAAGCCGGCCGCCCCGGGGAAGTACTTCGCGACGTTCGGCACCAGGCCGGACAGGATCCCCTCGGCGGCCAGGAGCCAGACCAGCGTCCCGGCGATCGCCGCCACCTGGTGCCTGACCGCCAGGCCCAGCCCGACCCCGATCGCGGTCCACAGCACGCTCGCACCGATGAGACGGCCGACGATCACTACCAGCTCCCCCGTCGACCACGTGACGTCGATCCCCTTGGCGACCAGCATCGGCACGCCGACCGCGAACGAGATCGCCACCGCGGCGAGCGAGAGCACGACGCCGCCGCCGGCGGTCGCCACGAGCTTCGCCCCGAGCACCCGGCGACGGACCGGGCTCGCGAGCAGCGTGGGGACGATCGAGCCGTAGCGGAACTCGTCGGTGAACGAGCGCAGGCCGAGCAACAGCCCGAACAGCGGGGCGATCGTCAGCGACACGTTGAGGAACACCTGGTGCTCGAGCGGCGCGAGCAGGCTGCCGGGCTCTCCGTCCGTCGTGGTCGCCACCACGCCCAGTCCGACGATCGCGACCAGCCCGGCGAGCATCGCGTAGATGCTCCGGGTCGTCGCGAGCTTGCGGAACTCCGACGCGATCTGGTTCCTCATCGTGCGTCCTCCTCGGTGAGCTCGAGGAACGCGTCCTCGAGGCTGGTCTGCTTCTCCGCGAGCCCGAGCACCGGGACGCGGGACTCGAACGCGATCATGCCGACGCGCGCGGCGTCCGCCCCGGACACGCGCAGCTCGCCGTCACTCGTCGTCACGACCCCCAGGCCTCGCTCGCGTAGGGCCGCCACGAGCCGAGCGGCCTCCGACGTGATCACGCGGAGCTGGCGCGAGCCGTGCGTGAGCTCGGCGACCGGCGCCTGCCGGACGAGCCGGCCCCGGTTGATCACGATCGCCTCGTCCGCGAGCTCCGCCATCTCCGTGAGCACGTGGCTCGAGACCAGGACCGCGTTGCCCTCGCGCGCGAAGCCCCGCAGCAGGTCGCGGAGCCAACGGATCCCCTGCGGGTCCAGGCCGTTCGCGGGTTCGTCGAGGATCAGGATGCGAGGCTCGCCCAGCAGCGCCGCGGCGAGCCCGAGCCGCTGGCGCATGCCGAGCGAGTACGTCCCGGCGTTGCGCCGGGCCGCCGCCGCGAGGCCGACCTGCCCCAGCACCTCGTCCACCCGCCCCTGCGGGATCCCCGACGCCGACGCCAGCACCCGGAGGTGGTTCCTGCCACTCCGGAGCGGGTTGAAGCTCTGCGTCTCGAGCACCGCGCCGACGGTCCGGGTGGGCGCGGGCAGGCTCCGGTAGGGCATCCCGAGCACGGTCGCCGAACCCTCGGTCGGAGCGACCAGCCCGAGCACGATCCGGAGCGTGGTGCTCTTGCCGGCGCCGTTCGGCCCGAGGAACCCCGTGACCACGCCGGGGCGCACCTCGAGGCTGAAATCGTCGACCGCCGTGACCTTCCCGAAGCGCTTCGTCACGCCGCGGACCGAGATCGCCGGCGACCCGAGCGACCCTCGTTCGATCGACGGCCGGTCCGTCGTGCTGCTGGCTGCCATCTCGTCGCTCCTTCCGGTCGTGTCCGTTCAGGAGCCACGCTAGGGAGGGCGGGTCGTCGCGCCGTCGGCCAGCGGGACGAACCTGGGGGTCCTCCTGGAGGAGTAGGGGCTCGGGTCGATCGCCTCTGAGCTACGGAGGGGCCGAACCGCCCCTACGTCACCCACATCTGACCGAGTAGCACCCCGAACTGCGGGTTGATCCCGACCGTCAGTGGGAACTCCGGCACGGTGAGCGTCTCCTCGACGGAGCGCCGCTGGAGTTCCGTCGCCGCTCGGATCGCGTCGCGCGCCGACGAGAAGACGCACAGCGCCTCGTCACCCTGAGCTCGAGGAGGATCCCGCCTCGCGACTCGACGATCTCGCGCGCGATGTCGGCGAACTTCGCCGCGAGCTTTCCGGTCGCCTCGTCGCCGCGCTCCTGCGTGAAGAGCGTGTACCCGCGGACGTCCGCGATCAGGAACGTGCGGATCTCCGCCGCGCCCGCTCCCGTTCCATCGCTCGTAGACCCGTCCCGGCCGGTCATCCCGCGCATCATCGGCGCGACGCCGGGAACGAGCAAGCGAACCCGATCATCCGATGACCGACCGCTCTGCCGCGATCGACGCCTGGCGATCCCGGACAGGTGCGGACTCCGGCTACGATCGGCTCCCGTGGGTCAGCACTCGCGCCAGGAGGTGGCCGGAAAGGCCGGGGTCGACCCGGACTACGTCGACCGGTTGGTCGAGCTCGGGATCTTGAGACCCGGCAGCGGTGACAGGTTCTCGACCGGTGACGTCCGTCGGGCCCGGTGGGTGCAGAGCTTCGAGCGGGCCGGGGTACCGCTCGAGGGGATCGCCGCTGCGGTCCGGGACGGAACACTGTCGTTCTCCTACCTGGACGCGACCGCCTTCGATCGGTTCGCGGGGGTGAGCAGCACGTCGTTCCGCGAGCTGAGCGAACGGACGGGCGTGCCCTTGGACCTCCTCCTGGTGGTCCGGGAGGCTCACGGCTTCGCGGAACCGCGGCCCGAGGATCACGTCCGCGAGGACGAGTTGGCGGTCGTGCCGGCGATCGAGGTCCTGCTCTCCTCCGGGATCGGGCCAGAGGTGATCGAGCGATTGCTCCGAGCGTACGGGGACGGCCTTCGCAGGATCGTCGAGACCGAGACGGATTGGTACCGGAGCGAGGTCGAGCTGCCACTCCTGGAGGGGGGTATGACGGAGGCCGAGATGCTGGCGGCCCAGGCCGAGGTCGGGTCCCGGATGGCCCCCCTCATGGAGCAGGCACTGCTGTCCATCTACCACGGGCAGCAGGAGCACGCGTGGAACAAGAGCGCGGTGGAGGACGTGGAGGCCGCGTTGGAACGGGCGGGTCTGTACCGTCCGGTACGCCGCCTGCCCGCCGTGTCCTTCCTCGACCTCACCGGGTACACGCGGCTGACCGAGGAGCGGGGAGACGAGGCCGCCGCCGAGCTGGCAACGAGGTTGGCCACCCTGGTCCGCGGGTCCTCGCGGGACCACGCGGGGCAGCCGGTCAAGTGGCTCGGCGACGGCGTGATGTTCTACTTCCCGGACCCGGGTGACGGCGTGTTGGCCGCACTCGACATGGTGGAGGGCGTGGCGGCGGACGCCTTACCGCCCGCGAGGGTCGGGATCCACGCCGGGCCGGTCGTCTTCCAGGAGGGGGACTACTTCGGCCGGACCGTCAACATCGCGGCGCGGATCGCCGAGTACGCCAGGCCGGGCGAGGTGCTCGTGAGCCAGGAGGTCGTGGACGCGGCCGATCTCGACGGCGTGGGCTTCACCGCCATCGGTCCGATCGAGCTGAAGGGCGTGTCGCAACCGCTGAGCCTGCATTCGGTGCGCCGGCTCGGCTGACCGCTCTCGGCCGTCGTCACGTCAGGTCTCGGATCGCTCCTCGTAGACGTAGGACAGGACGCCGTCCTCGACGCGGGTCGGCAGCATGATCAGCCTCGCGTCGGGTCGGACCGGTCCCGAGAGGGCCTTGCCCGTCCGGGCGTCGAACGTGGATCCATGCCACTCGCACGTGAAGGTGTCGCCATCGAGCTTCAACGAGCCGCCGTGATGCATGCACACGTTGAGGAAGGCGCGCGGCTTCCCGTTCTGCATCATCACGAGAACCTCACGGCCGAGGAGATCGGCGGTCACGGTCCCGTCCGGTGGGATGTCCGCCATGGAGATCAGGGGCTCTCTCATCCTCGCCTCCCTCGGGTGACCCGGCCTCCAACCACCTATATCGCGCCGTTTCCGGCTCACGCAAGAGAGCCGTCGGGTCCCCATCGGGTCAGTCGCCGGGCTGCACGAGGCCGGACTCGTAGGCGAGCACGACGGCCTGGGCGCGGTCACGGAGCCGCAGCTTGTGGAGCACGCGGCCGACGTGGGTCTTGACGGTGGTCTCGGCGACGAACAGCGCACGCGCGATCTCCGCGTTCGACAGGCCCCTGGCCATGAGGACGAGCACCTCGCGTTCGCGCTCGGTGAGCTCGTCGAGCTCGGTGGGCTTGACGGCGGGGGCGCGCCGCGCGAACTCCTCGATCAGGCGACGGGTGACCGAGGGCGCGAGCAGCGCGTCACCCGCCGCGACCACCCGGACCGCCGCGACCAGCTCCTCCGGGGGCCGGTCCTTCAGCAAGAAGCCGCTCGCCCCGGCGCGCAGGGCCTCGTACACGTAGTCGTCCAGGTCGAACGTCGTGAGGATGAGCACGCGGGCCGGCCGCTGGAGCGCGGCGAGCCGCCGGGTCGCCTCGATCCCGTCCATCGTCGGCATCCGGACGTCCATCACGACGACGTCCGGTACCAGCTTCTCGAACCGACGGATCGCGTCGGCCCCGTCGATCGCCTCGCCCACGACCTCCATGTCGTCCTGGGCGTCCAGGATCATCCGGAAGCCGGTGCGCATCAGGGCCTGGTCGTCGGCGATCAGCACGCGGATCCTGGCCTCGCTCACGCCGCCTCCCAGGGCAGGCGCGCGCGGACGAGGAACCCGCCGCCGGGGCGCGGGCCGGCCTCGAACTCGCCGCCGAACAGCTGGGCGCGTTCGCGCATCCCGATCAGGCCGTGTCCGGCGGGCGCCTCGCTCCCCTCGGGCGGTCCGGGGCCGTCGTCGGCGATCTCGAGCTCGAGCGCGTCCGGCTCGTAGCGGACCACGACGCGCGCGCTCGCCCCGCCGGCGTGCCGGAGCGAGTTCGTGAGCGCCTCCTGAACGATGCGGTAGGCCGACAGGTCAACACCTGGCGACAGCGCCCGCGGCGTCCCTTCGATCACCGCCTCCACCGGCAGGCCCGAGGCCCGCATCGCGTCGAGGAGCTCACTCAGACGAGCGAGCCCGGGCTGCGGCGCGCGGCCGTTCCCATCCTCCTCGGCCTTGAGGACCTCGAGCAGCCGGCGCATCTCGGCCAGGCCGGTGCGGCCCGACGCCTCGATCTGGCGGAGCGCCTCGGCCGTCGCGGCCGGGTCCGTCTCGCCCACGGCCCGCGCCGCACCCGCCTGCACGACCATCACGCTCATGTGATGCGCGACGACGTCGTGCAGCTCGCGAGCGATCGCCGCGCGTTCGGCGGCGACCGCCTCCCGCGTCGCGACCTCGCGTTCGCGCACGATCCGCCGGCGGCGGTTGAACGTCATGCGGCCGAGCAGGAACGGGACGCCGAACGTCACGATCAGGTCGGTCAGGATCTCGACCCAGTTGAGACCGCGGTCCCAGCGTTCGCCGACGCTGATCGCGATCGAGGTGAGCAGCGCGACCGGCAACAGGACGCGGATCAGCCGGTCACGTTCGGCGTACGCGGCGGCCGAGTACACCGCGATCCACAGCAGGGCAACGAACTCCGGCCAGTACCCGAACAGCGCCGCGGTCGCGACGGTCGCGCACACGATCGTGGCGACGGTGAGCGGCGTCCGACGACGCCAGGCGAGCGACGACCCGGCGACGAGCACCAGCGCGAACCCGAGCGCCGCCGGCGGCTCGTCCGGCCGCTGCGCCCGGAGCGCGAACGCCAGCACGCCCAGCACGACCGCTCCGACCGCAAGCAACGCGTCCCAGATCCGCGGGTCGACCCGCCGGAGACGATCCCACCACCCGCCGTCCACGAACCGAACCGTATCGGGCGACGCTCGGAGCGTCGTCATCCTAGAGGAGGACGCTGACGGGCATGGAGGACGGCTACGGTGCCACACTTGCCGGCATGGGCGATCCTCCGGAACCCAGGCCCGAACGGCCGATCGGAGATCGCCCGACACCCGCCGCGAGTCGCCGGCAGTACATCAAGTCCGGTGTCCTCCTCGCGGTCACCGGCGTTTCGCTCTACCTGCTCCTGCCGAGCCTGCTCTCGGTCTTGTCGTCGTGGCCCTCCCTGAAGCATCTGGACTGGCCCTTCGCGGTCCTGGTGCTCCTGTTCGAGTTGGCGAGCTGGATCTGTCTGTGGGAACTCGACCGGATCGCGTTGGGGTCGACGGGGTGGTTCACGATCGCGACCGGGCAACTCGCGGGGAACGCGCTCGGACGGATCATCCCGGGCTCCGCGACCCCGTTCACCGTCGTGATGCTTCGCAAGGCCGGGGTCGACGGGGGCGATGCCGCCGCCGCACTGACCGCGTCGACGGGACTCCAGATCGCGACCGCCCTGGCGCTCCCCGTCCTCGCGGTCCCGG
>JBAVEY010000113.1:0-1962 GCA_049587975.1 Actinomycetota bacterium
CCCCACCCAGCCCATCACGTGGAGGACCGCCCTCTCCCCCTGAAACAGACGGTCCGCCCCCTTCGACCCGTCGATTGCAGTCCACGTACACCTCGGCGAGAGAGGGTCCTTGCTCACGGCTTGCTCACGACGGAACGACACCGGATGGCACAGAACGACACCAGACGACACAGGACGACACGTAGAGCCGGGATCCGTGCCTGGAAGCAGCAACCTTAGGATCCGGTGCCCGAAAGGGCGTGGGAGTTCGACTCTCCCCTCTCGCACCATCTCTTACCTGCGAATCTTCGTTCTGGACCCGCTCGAGCGACTGGCCGAGGATGCCGTCTTGCTCACACTTGCTCACAGAACGAGCGGGCAGCAGTGTTGGGTCCCCTGTTCGATCGAGGCCGCTGCGCCTGTTCGACGCTCCCCTGCCCGTGGAGGCCGAATGGAACGGCTCGAAGAGAAGGCACTCAACATCTACACCGACGGATGGTGCTACGAGTCGCCTCGAAAGGGAGGCGTCAGCTACCTCTTCGTTTCGGTCGACGAGCAGGGAACCCCGGATCCACGAGGAGAGCCCTCTGCTCCTGCCGCACGGAAGCTCGCCGGTAGCCACCGCGCAGGCGCCACTCGATGCCTCGAGGCAGCCTGCTAGCGTGTCGTTGCCCGATAGGGCGGAGTTCTGAATCACTGCCCGATCACTCTCGAAGGAGCACGACATCCCCGGCGCCGATCGAACGCTCGTCGCCACCGGAGTTACCGACGCTCGACTCATCGGGCTTCGCCGGTGGAACCTCGGTCTCACCGCCGTGCACCTGGCTCAGGCGGTGCTGATCCTGATGCTGGCCGACGAGTTCGCCATCGCGGTCACATCCTCGTTCCCTGAAGGCCCACCGGGAACGCCGGTGCCCGCGCCTAACACGCTGTTCGACGTGCGGATCGGCTGGGCGGTCGCGATCTTCCTCGGTCTGGCTGCGCTCGACCATCTGCTCACGGCTACGGTGTCCCTCGGCGTGTACCAGGACGATCTGAGGCGGGGAATCAACCGCTTCCGGTGGATCGAGTACTCCTTCAGCGCCACCCTGATGATCATCCTGATCGGTTTCTACTCCGGCATCACCTCGATCAACGCCGTCATCGCCGTCGCAGGCGCCAACGTGGGGATGATCCTGTTCGGCTGGCTACAGGAGCGGATGAACCCGCCGGGTCGCACGTCGACCACGATGCTCCCCTTCTGGTTCGGCGCGCTCGTGGGCATCGCCCCGTGGATCTCCATCGCCGTGAACATCGTCGGGTCGAGAAGCGTGCCCGGGTTCGTCTACGGCATCGTCATCGCACAGTTCATCTTCTTCTTCAGCTTCGGGCTCAACCAGTGGCTTCAGTACCGGGAGGTCGGCCGGTGGACCGACTACGCCTTCGGCGAGAAGACCTACTTGGTGCTCAGCCTCGTGGCGAAGTCGGTACTCGCCTGGCAGATCTTCGCCGGCTCACTTGCCAACTGAGCGCGATGGGCGCCCAAGCCGGCGCGAGGCTTCCTGCAACTGCTCCGCGGAGCCGCGGAATTCGAGCGCGTGTCCCACCGAGGTGGGCACCGCCTCGACGTCGTAGCCGACTCTGATTGACGCGGGCACGTCTACGCGGTAACGCGTGGGCTCCCCTGCTAGCTCCTCAGCCCTCATGGGCTTCCTGATGGCTTCGTCTTGCTCACATCTCGCTCACGACGGGGCGACACCGGATGACACGGGACGCCACAAGGCGACACAGTACGACATCTAGACGCAAGATTCGTGCCTGGCCGCAGCAACCTTAGGATCCGGTGCCCGCAAGGGCGTGGGAGTTCGACTCTCCCCTCTCGCACCACATCTGACCTGCGAATCTTCGTGCCGGTGTCGTACTCGGATAGTGGCCGAAGCAGCCGTCTTGCTCACGCTTGCTCACAGAACAGAGGCGGATGGCCGTGATCTCAAGGCCCCGGTC
>JBAVEY010000114.1:0-22953 GCA_049587975.1 Actinomycetota bacterium
GTGGTCTCCAGCTCGGCGCGGATCCGCTCCTGCTCGGCGCGCGAGGTCTCCCGCGCGGCCTCCGCGGCGGCCAGGTCCTCGCGGACGGCGTCGAGCGTCTTCATCGCCTCGTCGAGCTGGCCGCTCGACGAGGCGTGGTCCTCCCGAGCCGCGTCGAGCTCCGTCTTGGTGCTCTCGAGCTCGGCGAGCATCGCCTCGCGCTCCCGGCGCGAGGTCTCGAGCTCGGCTCGGGTCCCCTCGAGTTCGTCGTGGGCGGTGCCGAGCACCGATCGCGTGGTCTGGAGCTCCGTGCGTCCGGCGTCGAGGTCCGCCCGGGCGATCTCGAGCTCGGTCCGCGTGACGTCGAGCTCGGCGATCGTCGAATCGTGCGCCCCGCGAGCCGTCTCGGCCTCGGCCCGCGAGGCCTCCAGCTCGGCGCGAACCGCCTCCTGCTCCGCCCGCATCCCCTCGAGCTCCAAGCGGGTGAGCTCCTGTTCACCGCGCGCGGACCCGAGCTCGCCGCCGACGGTCTCGAGCTCGGCGCGTGTCGAATCGAGGTCGCTGCGTGAGACGCCGAGCTGCGCCTGGAGGGCGCTCGCGTCGCGGCGGGCGTCGGCGAGCTCCCGTAGCGCCCCCTCGAGCTCGGCCCGGGTGCCCTCCAGCTGCTCGGTGAGATCCGGCTTGTCTTCGAGCTCGCGAAGATCCGCGTTCAGATCGAGGACCTTGGCCTCCGCGTGCGCGGCCCGCGCCGCCGATTCCTCGTACCGCGCTCCGAGCTCGGCCATCTCGCGGCGGGTGATCACGAGGTCCGCGCGCGTCGAGTCCAGCTCCCCTTCCCCGGCGATGGCCGCGTCGAGGAACGCATCGCGCTCCGCGAGAGCGGCATCGCGCTCCGCGGCGAACGCGTCCCGCTCGGCCGCGAGCGCATCGCGTTCGGGGTAGAACGAGGCGGCCTGCGTCCGGAGCCGCCGTAGCTCGGCGGAGAGCTGGGTCGGCGCGTCGCCGTGTCCCGCCGCCTCCTTCGCGCGCGCCTCGGCCTCCTCGGTCCGAGCCTGCGCCTGCCGTGCGGCCTCTTCCGCCCGTTCGACCCGGGCATCCGCTCGCTCCGCGCGCGCATATGCCTCGGCCGCTCGGGCCTCGACCTCCGCCAGCCGGGTTCGGAGCTCGTCGTTCTCGGCCGCGTGAGGCGCGGTCGCCGTCGCGACCTCGTCGGCGTGGGTGCGGATCCGCTCGAGCTCGGACCGGGCCACGCGGCCCAGCTCGAGCTCCCGTTGCACTTCGTCGCTGCGCTCCTTGATCGCCGCGAGTTCGGACCGTGCGGCCCGCAGCTCGATCTCGATCAGGCGCACCGCCTCGTCCCTTACGCTCGCCCCCTCGCGCAGCTCGGTCTCGGCTCGCGCCGCCTGTTCCTCGGCGGCGCGGATCCTTGACTCGGCGTCGTCGATCAAGGAGTCCTTGGCCGAGAGCGCGTCCTTGGTCTCGCGCAGTTCGCCGCCGAGCCGCTCCAGCTCGGCGTTCAGCCTCGCCTCTTCCACGTGCGCCTGCTCGAGCACCTTCTCCGCGTTCACCGGGTTCCCGTGTTCGCTGCGGAGCTCGGCGCCGGTGGAGAACCCGGAGAACCGGCTCGGGTTCCGGCCCGAGGACCGAAACGCGGTCGCCAGGGCCAGGAGGGCCAGCAGTCCGGCGGCGATGGATGCATAGATCCAGGGACGGCCCGCCCAGACGATCTCGTCGTCGGGACGGGTCACCTCCGCTACGACGAGCGTCCCTTCGCCTTCTCCGACCGGGACGGGGACGAACGTGTGGAGCGACCCGTCCGCGACCTCCGTCTGCGTGTCGTTCGACAGGACGCGCGAGATCGGGTTGCGCAGGCGGCGGTCCTGTGTGCCGATCAGCGACTGGTCCTGGGCGAACACGACGACCGCCTCGGGGTTCCAGATCGTCACCGATTCGTCGGGCTCGAGGAGCCGTCGCTCGAGGAACGAGGAGATCGACTCGGCCCGCGCCGCACTCATCGACCCGTCGACCTCACTCGTCTCCAGCTTCGAGGCAACCGCCTCGGCGGCCCGTTCCGCCGACCGCCGCGCCTCGCGCGCGAGCTCGTCGTCGGCCGTGCCGGCCTGCAGGAACGCGAACGCGGCCGCACCCGCGAGCGCAAGTGCGAGCACCACGAACGTCAGCCTTCGCGCCCCACCGGGAACGCCCACGTCAGCGCCTACCTTCCCTACGTCGATCGCCGGGATCGTTCCCTGTATCGGCCGCCGCGGCGGCCTACGTAAGCCCTTCGCCGCACGAGTTCGCCAGGTGGCCCACGGTCCGGCGGACGGGCAGCCGGGCGACGGGCCGTGCGGGGTCGGAACCTCCGAGGGGCCGGTCAGCGTCCGTTCGGATCGGTCGGGACGACCTCGGAGGCGATCTCGTCCCAGGAGGCGCCGTTCCAGTGCAGGACGGCCTCGCGGAACGCGCTCGGGCAGCAGTGCGGGTCGTTCGGGCGGAAGACGGCCTCGCGGATCCGGAGGTCGCCGCTCGAGATCGCGATCTGGGTGTCGCAGGCTTCGCGTCGGAAGATCTCGCTCGCGTCACCCACGGACGTGGCGATGACCCGGTACGTGCCGCAGGCGCCGCTGCCGCCGACGTCCTCGAAGGTCAGCAGGTCAGGGATCCGATCGCCTGTCACGTCGCCCGGATCCAACCGGATCCCGAACACGCCCTTGCGCGGTGGATCCGTGAACGCGAAGACGGCTCGCCACGCGGGCGGATCCTCGAACCGCTGCCACACGATGAGCCCGGTGGTTCCTTCGGGAGGGTCCTGGGCGAACCAGGTGAACGCGATCTGATCGTTCGCTTCCGGCTGGGAGCCAAGCACCAGCGTCGGGCCGACCTGCGAGGCTATGCTCGCCCCCGCCGGCACGAGGCTCGTGAATCCGCCCGCCTGGATGTTCGCGAGTTCCGTCGGGTCGTCAACGATGGCCGGCATGCCCACCGGGAGCCGGACGTCGGCATCCACGACGGGGCTGGGGCTTGGTGTCGGCGTTTCGGTCGTCGCGGTGACGGCCGGGGTGGTCACCGTGGTCGTCGGAGCGGTCGCTCCGGTCGGTGAGGGCGGCGTGGCGTTATCGGAACCCGAACAGCCCGCACCGGCCAGGGTGAGGACCAGGATGAAGGGGAAGAGACGACGCACGCGTGCATGCTACCGGTGCCCTGCCGCCTAGAATCCCGAACGTGCGCGATCTCGAACCCCGGCGCGTCGCCTCTAGCCAGGTGACGCTCGTCCAACTGATGGAGATCACCGACGCCAACATCGCCGGGATCGTCCATGGCGGCGTCATCATGAAGCTCGTCGATACCGCGGCTGGTCTGGCCGCCTACAAGCACGCCGGCGGGATGTGCGTCACGGTCTCGATGGACGAGATGTCGTTCCTCGCCCCGAGCCACGTCGGCGACACCGTGACGGTGAAGGCATCCGTGAACGACGTGGGCACGACCTCGCTGGAGATCGGCGTCCGTGTCGAATCCGAGGAGCTCGAGACCGGGACGCGGACGCACACGTCTAGCGCGTATCTCGTGTTCGTCGCCCTCGACGAGGAGGGCAAGCCGAGACCTGTCCCGCCGCTGATCGCCGAGACGGACGAGGAGCAGCGCCGTCAGCACGAAGCCAAGATCCGTCGCGAGACGCGCACCGCCCATCGCCGGGCGATCGCCGAGCTTCGACGAGGCGTCTGAGAGCATGAGACGGTGAGCGACGCGTTCGCCGCCCGGGACCGACTGGTAACCCGCGAGGGGCCGGTCGAGCTGTACCGGCTCGCGGCCGTCGCGGACCTCGACCGGCTGCCGCACACCGTCAAGATCCTGCTCGAGAACCTCCTGCGCCGGGCCGGGTCCCGCGACGTCTCCCACGAGGACGTCCGGGCGCTCGCGGACTGGCCGCGGATGGTCCCGTCCGCCGACCTGGCCTTCATGCCGTCGCGCGTCCTGATGCAGGACTTCACGGGCGTGCCCGCCGTGGTCGACCTCGCCGCGATGCGGTCGGCGATGGCGCGCGCGGGCGGCGACCCATCCAGGGTGGATCCCGTCGTCGACGTGGACCTGGTCATCGATCACTCGGTCCAGGTCGACCTGTTCCGTTCGCCTGCGGCCTATGAGGCCAACATCGAGTGGGAGTACCGGCGCAACGGCGAGCGCTACGCGTTGCTGCGATGGGCACAGCAGGCGTTCGATGGCGTCCGGGTGGTCCCGCCGGGCGCCGGCATCTGCCACCAGGTGAACCTCGAGTACCTCGGTCGGGTGGTCACCGTTCGGGACGGCGTCGCGCTGCCGGACACGGTGGTGGGGACGGACTCGCACACGACGATGGTGAACGGGCTGGGCGTCCTGGGATGGGGCGTGGGCGGGATCGAGGCCGAGGCGGCGATGCTCGGCCAGCCGATGTTCCTGCCGACACCGTCGGTGGTGGGCGTTCGGGTCCGGGGAGCGCTCCCGCCGGGGACGACGGCGACCGATCTCGTCCTCACGCTCACGCAGATGCTCCGCGAGCACGGCGTGGTCGGCCGGTTCGTGGAGTTCTTCGGGGACGGCTGCTCGACGCTGGAACTCGCGGATCGGGCGACGCTGTCGAACATGTGTCCCGAGTATGGGGCGACCGCCGCGTACTGGCCGGTGGACGACGAGACCGTGCGCTACCTCGAGCTGACCGGTCGGGGCGACCGGGTCGACCTCGTCGAGCGGTACACGAAGGAGCAGGGCCTGTTCCGTCGCGACGGTGACCCCGAGCCGGAGTTCACCGAGATCGTCGAGCTCGACCTCGCGGAGATCGAGCCGTCGCTGGCCGGCCCGAAACGCCCGCAGGACCGCGTGCCGCTGTCCCGCGTCTGGGGCTCGTTCGTCGAGGCGTTCCGTGACCGGCTCGAGCCCGATCCCGAGGCGACCGAGGTCGGTCGTCTGCTCGGGGAGGGGGGAAGCCCCGAGGTGGCCGTCGATCGCCACGAGACGGTCGAGCCCGGGGCCGAGGAGCCGGTGCCGCTCGACCACGGGGCGATCCGGCACGGCTCCGTCGTCATCGCCGCGATCACCAGCTGCACGAACACGTCGAACCCGGCGGTGATGCTCGCGGCCGGACTGCTCGCGAAGAAGGCGGTGGAGTCGGGGCTCCAGACCAAGCCATGGGTGAAGACCTCGCTCGCCCCGGGCTCGCGGGTGGTGACCGAGTACCTCGACGCGGCCGGCCTCACGCCGTACCTGGACAAGCTCGGCTTCTCGCTCGTCGGGTTCGGGTGCACGACGTGCATCGGGAACTCGGGACCGCTGCCGGAGGAGGTCGCCGATGCCGTGACGGACCACGACCTCGCCGTCGTGGCCGTCCTGTCGGGCAACCGCAACTTCGAGGGACGGATCCATCCCCTGGTGCGCGCGAGCTACCTCGCCTCGCCGCCGCTCGTGGTCGCGTTCGCGCTCGCCGGTCACGTCGACATCGACCTGTCCCGCGACCCACTGGGGACCGGGCCGGACGGGAGCGCGGTGTACCTGCGCGACCTGTGGCCGTCGGCAGACGAGGTGCGAGAGGCGATCGCCGGTTCGGTCTCGCCCGAACAGTTCGAGCGGGAGTACGGGCGCATCTTCGACGGGGACGAACGCTGGCACACGCTCCCGACCCCCCGAGGTCCGGTCTACGACTGGGATCCGAACTCGACGTACGTGCAGGAGCCGCCGTTCTTCGGCGACCTCGACGCGACGCCGTCCGATCCGGGCGACATCGCTGGCGCACGCTGCCTCGTCAAGGTGGGGGACTCGATCACGACCGACCACATCTCACCGGCGGGAGCGATCAAGGTGGACGCGCCTGCCGGGCGCTACCTGGTCGAGCGCGGCGTCGAGCAGCGGGACTTCAACTCCTACGGCGCGAGGCGCGGCAACCACGAGGTGATGATGCGCGGGACGTTCGCGAACGTCCGTCTGCGCAACGACCTCGCGCCGGACCGCGAGGGCCCGTGGACGACGCACCTGCCCGACGGCCAGGTGACGACCGTCTACGACGCGGCCATGCGGTACCGCGACGAAGGGGTGCCACTGCTCGTGTTGGCTGGGAAGGAGTACGGCAGCGGCTCCTCGCGCGACTGGGCCGCGAAGGGTCCGGCGCTCCTCGGCGTCCGCGCCGTGATCGCCGAGAGCTTCGAGCGGATCCACCGGAGCAACCTCGTGGGCACGGGGATCCTCCCGCTCGAGTACCTGCCGGGGGAGTCGGCCTCGGTGCTGGGCCTCACGGGCCGGGAGACCTTCGACGTGCGGGGCATCGCCGACGGGATCGAACCAGGGCAGCGCGTGCGGATGCTCGCGCACGGTCCTTCCGGCGAGGGGACCTCGTTCGAGACGGTCCTGCGGGTCGACGGCGAGGCGGAGGCGGAGTACGTCCGCCACGGCGGGATCCTGCAGATGGTGCTCCGCGAGTTGCTGGCCCGGTCGTAGGCGCCCGTCCACCCGCCGGGGACCGGCCTTCAGCCCCTCCGACCAGGGCCCTTCGACCTCAGCCCCCCGCGGACGCGACCCCTACGGTTGCCCCAGGATGGGGCTCTCGGTCGGTTTGCCACGGATGCACAAGGAGGCTGGGGAACGCCGCGATTTCCTGCCCGGCCTCGTCCGGTGGCTCGACCGCGCCGAGGTGAGTGAGGTCGTGCTCGAGGAGGGCTACGGGCGGGCGATGGGGATCGACCCGGATGCCTACCTCGAGGCCTCGGCCCGCGCGAGGTTCGGCCCGCACGCCGCCTGCATGGACGCCGACGTCGTCGTCGTCCTACGGTGCCCGGACCCGGACGACCTGCGCCTCACGCGCGAGGGAGCGGTCCTGGTCTCGATGCTCCACTTCCCGACGCGCCCGGAGCGCCTGCGGCTGCTCGCCGATCTCGGCGTCCATGGCGTCAGCCTGGACTCGGTCGTGGACGAGCGGGGACGGCGGACGGTGCAGAACCTCGAGGCCGTGGCCTGGACCGGTGTGCGCGAGGCGTTCCGGCAGATCCAGGCCCGGCATCCGCATTTCGACCACCCCAGCCGGCGACCGCTGCACGTCACGTGTCTCGGCTCGGGGGCGGTGGGTGGGTACGCGATCCACGCGGCGACCCGGTACGGGGATCCCTCCCTTCGCGAGACGCTCGTGGCGAGCAACGTCCCCGGCGTCGAGGTCACCGTCGCCGACTTCGACCTCACGTGGCACGAGGAGTACATGGTCGGACGCTTCGAGCGGACCGACCTGTTGATCGATGCCACCCATCGCGTCGACCCGTCTCGACCGGTCGTGCCCAACGGGTGGCTCGCCGCCTTGCCCGAGGACGCCGTGCTGCTGGACCTGTCGGCGGACCCGTACGCGCTGGACGACGTCCCACCGGTCACCAAGGGGATCGAGGGGATCCCGCAGGGCGATCTGGATCGCTGGGTGTTCCCGGTCGACCACCCCGCGTGGGACGCGATCGATCCACGGGTCGACTCGACCAACCGTCGGCTGACGTTGTCGTGCTACTCGTGGCCCGGGCTCGATCCGGTCGAGAGCATGCGGGTCTACGGAGCGCAGCTCGAACCCGTGCTGCGCGTGATCTTGGAGAAGGCGCCCGGCACCTGGGATCTGCGGAGCGCCGATCACGAGGAGCGGGCGGTCGCCCGCGCGGAGGTATCGAGATGGACGGCGGCGCGCGTCTGACGTTCGGCTTCCCCAGGATGCACAAGGAGGAGGCGGAGCGGCGGGACTTCCTGCCGGGGCTGATCGGCACGATCGCCGAGCTCGGATGCGCGGTCGTCGTCGAGTCCGGGATCGGGTCGGGCATGGGGTACTCGGACGATGACTACACCTCGCTGTCTCCCCGGATCCGGGTCGCGGAGGAGCCGGCCTGCTACGGGCAGGACGTCGTGGTGGTCCTCCGGGCTCCGATCGGGAAGTTCGACTGGCTCCGACCCGGCGCCACGCTCGTCGCGATGCTGCACTTCCCGACGCGCCCCGCGCGCGTCAAGCACCTCGAGAGCCTCGGCGTCGAGGGCGTGAGCCTCGACACGATCGCCGACGACGAGGGGCGCCGGCTCGTCGTCAACAGCAAGGCGGTCGCGTGGAACGGGCTCGAGGCCGCGTTCGAGATGCTCGAGCGGACCTGGCCCCGGCTCACGTCGCGGGCCCGAGGGCCGGTTCGTGTGACGGTCATGGGAGCGGGCGAGATCGGCAAGCACGCGGTCGAGGCCGCGACGAAGTACGGGAACGCCGCACGATCCGAGCTGCTCACGCGGTACGGCCTCGTCGGCGTCGAGGTCGTGACGATCGGGAGGAACCTCACCTGCGAAGAGCGCTACCTGACCGGACGGCTCGCGATCACCGACGTCCTGGTCGATGCGACGCAACGACACGACCCATCGGTGCCGCTCGTGACCAATGAGCAGGTCGCGCTGCTGCCGGCGCACGCCGTCATCTGCGACCTCGTCGTCGACCCGTATCTGCTCGCCGCCGATCCTCGGACCGTCCGGGGCATCGAGGGGATCCCCCAGGGCAACCTCGACCGGTACGTGTTCGACGTCGACGATCCTGCTTGGGACGAGACCGTGCCGCCCGAGGTTCCGACCGAGCACCGCCGGGCGGTCGTGTCCTGCTACTCGTGGCCGGGCGTGCATCCGAAGCGTTGCATGGAGCTCTACGGCAAGCAGCTCGCGCCGCTGCTCGAGACGCTCGTGGTGCGCAGCGGGTTCGAGGGCGTTCGGCCCGACGGCTCGTACCACGAGCGCGCCCTGTACCGCGGAAGCCTCCGGGCGTGGCTGCACCCCGAGCCGGTCGAGCTCCTGGTCGACGCCTAGGGCCGGTGCCTCAGGTCTGGACGGAGCCGGGGATCTCCCGCCAGTCGTACGGGCTCGTGAAGTTCACGAGCATCTGCATGTAGTTCGACCGCCCGAACGCCACCGGGTCGGCGACGTTGACCTGGCTCACGCTGCCCTTTGCCTGCTCCAGCGACGCGTACTCGCGGTCCTCCAGCCATGACCGGACCCCTTCGAGCACGGTCCCCAGGTGCTCGGGTCCGTGGAGGAACAGCGCCGAGGCCATCATCGTCACGTCCGCGCCGGCGAGGAGCAGCTTCACGGCATCCTCGGCCGTGTGCACGCCCGAGGTCGCTGCGAGCGAGCACCCGATCCGGCCCCGTAGGATCGCGATCCAGCGCAGCGGCACGAGGGCCTCCTCGCTCGTCGACAGGTGGAGCGAGGGGTCGACGGACAGGGTCTCCAGATCGATGTCCGGTTGCAGGAACCGGTTGAACAGCACCAGCCCGTCGGCCCCGGCCCGCACGAGGCGCCCGGCCATGTTGGCCATGGAGGAGAAGTACGGCCCGACCTTGACCGCGAGCGGGATCGTGACCGACCCGCGAACGGCGGCGACGAGGTCCTCGTACCTGCGCTCGACCTGCTCGCCGGTCTCCGACGGGTCGGCGGCCACGAAATACACGTTCAGTTCGAGGGCGTCGGCCCCGGCCTCCTGGATCAGCTTCGCGTACCGGATCCATCCTCCCTCGGAGGTGCCGTTCAGCGACCCGATCACGGGCACGCGGAGCTCCCTCTTGGTGGCCTCGAGGTGACGCAGGTACTCGTCGGGTCCCGTGTTGTAGTCCTCGAGCTCGGGGAAGACGCTCGACGCCTCGGCGAAGCTCTCCGAACCCGTCTCGAGCATCCGATGCACCTGCATCTCGTCGTGCTCGATCTGCTCCTCGAACAGCGACTGCATCACGATCGCCGCCGCGCCCGCGTCCTGGAGCCGCTTGAGGTTGTCGATGCGCGACGACAGGGTCGACGCGCTCGGAACGATCGGGTTCTCGAGCTCGAGCCCGAGGTAGGTCGTCCGCAGGTCCACGCTCATGCCTCCACCCCTCCCGTCGCCGCGGGTTCGGTCCCGTCCCCATCTTCCTCCATGTCCTGGGGCACCTGCCCGGGCGCGTGTCGTTCCACCCCGGCCAGCTGCTCGTACAGGCGCCGGCGCTCCTGCGCGTCCGAACGCGACAGCTCCTGCAGCTCGGCGTACTCCTTCGGCTTCGTGCGGGCGAGCATCGCGAAGCGCGCCTCCTTGGCCTGGAAGTCCTTCAGCGGGATCGACGCGGCGCGGCTGTCGAGCTGCATCGGCCGTTCGCCGTCGACGGCCAGGCGCGGGTCGTAGCGCCACAGCGGCCAGAACCCGCTCTTCACCGCTTCGGCCTGATGCGACATGGAGGTGGACATGTCGATGCCGTGCTCGATGCAGGTGCTGTACGCGATGATCAGCGAGGGGCCGGGCCACGACTCGGCCTCGGCGAGCGCCTTGACCGTCTGCGCGTTGTCGGCGCCGAGCGCGACCTGCGCCACGTACACGTTGCCGTACGCGGCGGCGAACAGGCCGAGGTCCTTGCGTCCGATCCGCTTGCCGCCCGCCGCGAACTTCGCGACCGCGCCGCGGGGTGTCGCCTTGGAGGCCTGGCCGCCGGTGTTCGAGTAGACCTGCGTGTCCAGGACGAGCACGTTCACGTCGCGGCCGGTCGAGAGCACGTGGTCTAGGCCTCCGAACCCGATGTCGTAGGCCCATCCGTCGCCACCCACGATCCACACGCTCTTGCGCACGAGGTCGTCGGCGACCGCCAGGAGGTTCCGGGCGTCCGCGTCCTCCGCCCCGCCGAGCCGTTCCTTCAGCTCCGCGACCCGGGCCCGCTGGGCCGCCAGCTCGGTCTCGCCGCCCGCCGGGGCGTCCAGGATCGTTCGCGCGAGGTCGTCGCCCACCTGGGGTGCGATCGCCTCCAGCAGGGATCGGGCGTAGGCCGCCCGGTGGTCCAGCGCCAGACGCATCCCGAGGCCGAACTCGGCGTTGTCCTCGAACAGCGAGTTCGACCACGCCGGGCCGCGTCCGCTCGCGTCGGTGCTCCACGGCGTCGTCGGGAGGTTGCCGCCGTAGATCGAGGAGCATCCGGTCGCGTTGGCCACCAGGACGCGGTCACCGTACATCTGCGACATCAGCTTCAGGTAGGGCGTCTCGCCGCACCCGGCGCACGCGCCGGAGAACTCGAACAGCGGCTGCAACATCTGGGAGCCCTTGATCGTGCCCACCCTCACCGCCGTCCGATCCGCCGGCGCGATGTCCTGGAAGAAGTCGAACGACGCCCGCTCGGTCTCCAGGTACGTCTCTTTGGGCTCCATGTCGATCGCCTTGTGCTTGACGACCTCCTTGGATCTGGCCGGACAGACGTCGACGCACACCCCGCAGCCGGTGCAGTCGTCGGGGGCAACCTGGATCGTCATCCACCGCCCGGGATCGTCGCGGTCGCGCCACTCCTTGTGCTTGAAGCCTTCCGGCGCGTGGTCGACCGCGAGGGGCTCGTACACCTTCATCAGGATGGCGGCGTGCGGGCACACGAGCGCACACTTCGCGCAGTCGATGCAGATCTCCGGGTCCCAGATCGGGATCTCGTGCGCGATCGAGCGCTTCTCCCACCGCGCGGTGCCGGTGGGGAAGGTGCCGTCGACGGGCAGCGCCGAGACGGGCAGGAGGTCGCCCTGACCGGCGACGATCTTCGCCGTGACGCGCCGGACGAAGTCGGGCGCGTCCTCGGGCACGGCCGGCGCCCGGTGCCGATCGCCCGCCGTGGACGCCGGGACCGACACCTCGCGCAGGCCCTCCAGCGCCGCGTCCACCGCGGCGAAGTTCTGCTCGACCACCACGCGTCCGCGCTTGCCGTAGGACTTCTCGATCGCGGCCTTGATCCGTTGGATCGCATCCTGTTGCTCGAGGACACCCGCCAGGGCGAAGAAGCACGTCTGCAAGATCGTGTTCACCCGCGTCCCGAGACCGGCGGCGGTCGCGACCTTCTGCGCGTCCACGACGAAGAACCGAAGCCTCTTGTCCAGGATCTGCCCCTGGGTCTCGACCGGGAGGTGCGCCCAGACCTCGTCCGGGCCGAACGGGCTGTTCAGCAGGAAGGTCGCCCCCGGCGCCGCGACGTCGAGCACATCGGTGCGCTCGAGGAACCCGAACTGATGGCACGCGACGAAGTTCGCGCGCCCGGAGCCGATCAGGTAGGTCGAGGTGATCGGCCGGGGGCCGAAGCGCAGGTGCGAGGTCGTCATCGAACCGGACTTCTTCGAGTCGTAGACGAAGTAGCCCTGCGCGTACAGGTCGGTGCCGCCGCCGATGATCTTCACGGAGCTCTTGTTCGCCGAGACCGTGCCGTCGGCCCCGAGCCCGTAGAAGACGGCCTGCACCACGTCGTCGTCGCCGGTCACGAACGACCGGTCGACGTGGAGCGATGTGTGCGAGACGTCGTCGACGATCCCGACGGTGAAGTGGTTCTTCGGCGTGTCCGTCGCGAGCTCGTCGAACACGGCCTTGGCCATCGGCGGGTCGAACTCCTTGGACGCGAGCCCGTACCGCCCGCCGATCACCCGGGGGGTCCGTCGCGGCTCCGACTCCGAGAACGCGGTCACCACGTCCTGGTACAACGGCTCGCCGAGGGCTCCGGGCTCCTTGGTCCGGTCGAGCACGGCGAGCGCTCGGACCGTCTCCGGCACCGATGCGACGAACGCCGGCGCGTCGAACGGCCGGAAGAGCCGGACGTTGACGACGCCGACCTTGTCCCCGCGCGCCACGAGGGCGTCGACCGCCTCATGTACCGCGCCGTTGCCCGAACCCATGAGCACGATGACGCGTTCGGCGTCGGGGGCGCCCTGGTACTCGAACAGGCGGTACCGGCGCCCGGTGAGCTCGCCGAACCGGTCCATCGTCCACTGCACGACCTGCGGCACGATCGCGTGGAAGGGGTTCGAGGCCTCACGTGCCTGGAAGAACACGTCCGGGTTCTGCGCGGTGCCGCGGAGCGCGGGATGATCGGGCGACAGGGCGCGCTCCCGGTGCGCTCGCACCAGATGGTCGTCGATGAGCGCCCGGAGCACGTCGTCGCCGAGCGGCGCGATCGTGTTGACCTCGTGCGAGGTGCGGAAGCCGTCGAAGAAGTGGAGGAAGGGCACGCGCGACTCGAGCGTGGCGGCGTGGGAGATCGCCGCGAGATCCTGGGCGGCCTGGACGTCCGAGGAGCACAGCATCGCCCAGCCCGTCTGCCGGACGGCCATGACGTCGCTGTGGTCGCCGAAGATGGAGAGCGCGTGGGTCGCGAGCGTACGCGCCGCGACGTGGATCACCGCCGGCGTGAGCTCGCCGGCGATCTTGTACATGTTCGGGATCATCAGCAGGAGGCCCTGGGACGCCGTGAACGTGGTGCACAGGGCGCCGGCCTGCAGGGCCCCGTGGAGCGTGCCCGCCGCCCCGGCCTCGCTCTGCATCTCGATCACCTGCGGGACGGCACCCCACAAGTTGGGTGTCCGGGCCGACGAGAGCGCGTCGGCCAGCTCGCCCATCGGCGAGGAGGGCGTGATCGGGTAGATCGCGATGACCTCGGACAGGCGATGCGCGACCCGGCCCGCCGCCTCGTTCCCGTCGACCGTGACCAGCATCCCCGTCTCGCTCATCTCAGCCATCCCTCTTCCGAACGCGCACAGACAACCACCCTGCATCCATCGTTGCGCGGTGTCACGTCCCGGTGGGGGCCGTTCGGCCCGGGCCCGGCGAGCACAACGGACGTGGGGGCTCGGTCCGGCGGTGGGTCAGCCCTGGGTGCCGGGCATCGTGGTGTGCCTGGCCAGGTAGGCGGCGGCCTCGGCCCGGCGGGCGACCTCGAGCTTGGACAGGATGCTCGAGACGTAGTTCTTGACCGTCTTCTCCGCGAGGCTGAGCTCGGTCCCGATCTCGCCGTTGGTCTTGCCGTCGGCGACCAGGGACAGGATCCGTTCCTCCTGGGGCGAGAGTCGCGCGAGCTTCTCGTCCTTGAGCAGGTGCTTGCCCTTGCGGAGGCGGTCGAGCACCGCGCTCGTGACGGCCGGGTCGAGCAGGCTCTCGCCCTTGCCGACCGTCCGGATCGCCCGGATCAGCTCGCCGCTCTTCACCTGCTTGAGCACGTATCCGGAGGCGCCGGCCATGATCGAGGCGAACAGGGCCTCATCGTCGGCGAACGAGGTCAGCATCACGACCTGCGTCTTGGGATGGTTGGCCCGGATCTCTCGCGTGGCCTCGATCCCGCTGCCGTCGGCCAGCCGGACGTCCATCACGACCACGTCGGGGCGTATCCGGTCGGCCTCGTCGACGGCCTCGCGGACCGTGCCCGCCTCGCCGGAGACGATGATGTCGTCGGTGGTCTGCAGGAGGGCCTTGATGCCGCCCCGGACGACCTCGTGGTCGTCGACGAGGAGCACGCGGAGCGGCGGGTGCTTGGAGGGATCGTCGGTCACGAGCACATCCTAGCCGCGATGGGGGGCGCGGCCGCTCAGCCCCCGGCGGCCCGGGTGGCGGCGGCGAGCCGACCGGCCGTGCGATCCAGGAAGTCCTTGATCGTCGCTTCCGCCACCCGATGCAGGAGCGCCTTGTCGAGCGCCTTGCCGACCGCGCCGAGAGGTGGACGGTACCGGGCGCTCATCGACAGCTGGGTCCGGCCGGACCCGAGCGGGGCGATCTCGATGTCGGCATCGAGCTGCGGGAGCAGGCGCTCGCTGCCGCGTGGCGCCCAGGAGACCGGCAGGAGCGTCTTGGAGGGGAACACCTGGGGGGCGCCAACGGCGACCTCGACCTCCTTGTCGATGCGGGTGTCGCCGACGTCGAAGCCGACCTCCGTCAGCAGCCGCTGCGCCCGATCGTCGGTCTCGCGGACGACCCCGGGGACCCACGACGACGGATCGGCGAACAGCACCCGGCCCACCTCGTCGAGCGGGACGTCGAGCTCCAGGTAGTAGCGGATGAACATCCGCCAAGGATGGGGTCCGAGCCCTGCACGTCGGAGGGGCGAACGACCCGGGCGAACCGGGACCACGGGCACGCGCCGACGATCGCTCCGCGCGGTCAGACTCGGGGTCGTGGGCGGGGACACCGATCGGCCGAGCAGCGTCCTGGTCGTCGAGGCCGACGACGAGGAACGCGAACGGATCGCCTCGTGGCTCGAACGGTCGGGGTACGACGTGTCGATCTGCCCCGGTCCCACCGGCCCCGACTACACGTGCGTCGGCTCGCGGGAGGGGACCTGCGCGCTCGCCTCCGAGGCGGCCGTCATCGTGCTCGACATGAGCCTGGACAGCGAGGCGGTGATGACCGGGACCGCGGCCGAGGAGCTCCTCGCGCTGTACCTGTTCGGGGGTCACCGGCTCGTGGTGCTGGGATCGCATCCGGGGGGCGAGGTCCCCGGTCAGCTGGTCCGGCTCCCACGCCACCCGGAGCTGGACGCGCTCACGTCGGCGATCCGCTCCTTCCAACAGCCGTCGTCCGCCGTCCTCTGATCGAGCCCGGGACCCGGTCCCAGGTCCGCGGGGGTCTTCCGACCCTCCGTGGTACATCGTCGGTCGCGTTCCATATGCCGTCATGCGACCCGACCATCGAGGACCGAGGAGGACGAGGATGCGGAACCGGATGCGTGCGATCGGACCGTCGGCCGTGGGACTGCTCGTGTTGCTCGTCACCGCCGCCTGCACGGGCGGGGGCGGCGACGCGCCGGGCGAAGGGGCCGCCGGGGCCACCGCAGCGGCGGCGAGCTTCGAGGTCTCGTTGGCGGAGTTCACGATCAGCCCGGCGATGATCCACGCGCCGGCCGACCAGGCGCTCTCCTTCGAGGTGACGAACGACGGGACGGCGCCCCACACGTTCGCCGTCGACACCGGTCAGGGCGTGGAGCAGACGCCCGAGATCCAGCCGGGCTCGAGCGCGACGCTCGAGGTCCCCGCGCTGGGGGCCGGGACCTACGAGACGTTCTGCACGATCTCGGGCCACAAGGACGCCGGCATGGTCGGGTCCCTGATGGTCGCGGCGGAGGGGGCGGGCGGAGCCGGCGCGACCGGGGCGGCGGGAGCCACGGGCGGGACCGTGAGCACCGAGGACATGCTCTCCGGTCACGAGGCCGGGGTCGCCGCCTTCCCGGCCGAGACCGAGGGTCAGGGCAACCAGCCGCTCGACCCGAGGATCGAGGACGGCGTGAAGGTCTTCGACCTAACCGCGACCGAGGTCACGTGGGAGACCTCGCTGGGCGTGTTCGTCGACGCGATGGCGTACAACGGCACCGTCCCGGGTCCCGAGATCCGGGTCGATCGCGGAGACCGGGTCCGCATCGTGGTCCACAACGACATGACGCAGCCCACGATCCTGCACTTCCACGGCCTCACGGTCCCGAACGACATGGACGGCGTGCCGTACATCACGCAGGACCCGATCCTGCCGGGCGACTTCTTCACCTACGAGTTCGAGGTGGTCGACCCGCCGGGGATGTACGTGTACCACTCGCACTTCAACTCGACCGAGCAGGTCGGCAAGGGGCTCTACGGCGCGTTCTACGTCCAGCCCAAGGGCGACGACTGGGGCACGGTGTACGGGGGCAAGGTCGACGTCGAGTCGACGCTGTTCCTCGGCGACGGGCCGACCGGCTTCGTGCTGAACGGGAAGGGGTTCCCCGCGACGCAGCCGATCATCGCGAAGCAGGGCGACACCGTGCTGATCCACCTGGCGAACGACGGCGCGCAGATCCACCCGATGCACCTGCACGGCTACCACTTCGAGGTCGTCGGGCAGGACGGATGGGCGCTGGATCCGGCGAACCGGTACATGGCCGACACGCTGATGATCGCCCCCGGACAGCGCTTCGACATCCTCGTCCACGCGGTCTACCCCGGCGTGTGGGCGTACCACTGTCACATCCTGCCGCACGTCGAGGGACCGCACGGGATGTACGGGATGGTGACGGCCCTGATCGTGCAGTAGGCCCTTCCGGGCGAGGGCTACAAGGGGAGTTCGATCCGAACGGTCGTGCCCTGGTCGAGGACGGAGTCGATGGAGGCCGTGCCGCCGAGCGATTCGGCGCGATGCTCGAGGTTCGTGAGCCCGTCGCCCCGCGGTGCCGTCGCCTGATCGAAGCCGGCGCCGTCGTCGTCGACCTCGAGCACCGCCTTGTGGTCCTCGTGCCGGAGCGTGACGCGGCACGTGGCGGCGTGCGCATGGCGCCCGATGTTCGACAGCGCCTCGCGCGTGAGCTGCACGACGTCGCCGGCGACGGACGCGAGCCCGGCCGCGACCTCCTCGTCGAGCTCGATGATCGTGACGACGCCGCTCTGCGCCTGGAAGTCGTCGACGAGCGCCCGCAGCGCCTTGTCGAGCTCCCGGTCGGCGAGGATGCCCGGCCGCAGGCCGAAGATGTAGTTGCGCAGGTCCCGGATCACCCGGTCGATCTCGTTCACCGCCCCCTCGATCCGGGTCGCGAGCTCCCCCTCGCCGGTCATCATCGCCGTCGCCTCGAGGCCCATCCCGACGGCGAACAGCGCCTGGATCACGCCATCGTGGAGCTCCTTGGCGATCCGCTCGCGGTCTTCGAGCACGACGAGCCGCTCGATCTCCTCTTGGACGCGGGCGTATTCGAGCGCGACGGCCGCTTGATCGGCGAAGGTCTGGATCAGCTCGATCGCCTGACCGGCGAACGCCGGCCGCCCGAGGCGGTTGGCGACCGAGAGGGTTCCGAACGCCCGGCCGCGGGCGTTCAGCGGCACCACCACCGTATGACCGAAGCCGCCGGCCGAGGCGATCGGGCCCACGTCCCGCTCGTCCGTGGATGCGTCGGCCGTCTGGACCTTGCCGCTGCGGACGACCTCGCCCGAGATCGAGTGCTCGATCGGGAAGATCGTGTCCATCATCCCGGCCGCCTTCAGCCCCTCCGCGTAGGCGACGCGGAGGTGATCGATGCCCTCGGGCACGGCGACGACGGCGACGTCGGCGCCCACCAGCGACAGCGCTCGTCCGGCGATCATCTGGAGCGCGTCGTCGGGATGAGCCCTCGCGAGGATCGTCTCGCCGATCTCGCGCACGGCCTCGAGCCAGCGCTGCCGGGTGGTCGCCTCCTCGTACAGGCGCGCGTTCTCGATCGCCGCCCCGGCCTGGGCCGCCAGCACGACCAGGGCCTCCTCGTCCTGCTCGTCGAACCCCTGCTCGTCGAGCCCCGGCGCGTTCCGCTTGTCGGTCAGGTAGATGTTCCCGAACACCCGGCCTCGAGCCGAGACCGGGGCCCCGAGGAACGAGGTCATCGGCGGGTGGTTCCGGGGGAACCCGACGGAGGCGGGGTGATCGGAGATCCTCGACAGGCGCATCGGATGGCCCTCCCGCACGAGGAGACCGAGCACGCCCCGGCCGGTCGGCGGGTCACCGATGGCCGCCCGCTGCTCGGCCGTGACCCCGGTCGTGATGAACTCCCGGATCGTGTCGTCCTGGTCGAGGACGCCTAGGGCCCCGTAGGTCGCGCCGGTGAGCTCCACGGCCAGCTCGACGATGCGCTGGAGCACGGAGTCGAGGTCGAGCTCGGCCGCCAGGGCCATGCCCGAACGGATCAGTGCGTCGCGTCGGTCCACGTCGTACGCAGCGTAGCGCGGGCACCACGCCGAGGGCCGACGGGGGTCGACCGGCCTCCGAGAGGTGGGCCGCGGGTCCGGTTCGGCCGGGACGGTCGGCCGTGGGGACCGGGCTCGGGCGCCCCTACGGTGGAGTCGTGATCCGACGGAGGCGATCGACGATGAAGCAGACCGTGGCTGACGTGATGAGCAGGAAGGTCGTGACCGTGGACGGGCTCGCGCCCTTCAAGGAGGTCGTCAGGCTCATGCAGGCCAACGGCGTGAGCGCCCTGCCGGTGGTGGACGAGGACGGCACGATGCTCGGCATCGTCTCGGAAGGCGACCTGATCTTGAAGGAGGACCCCGATCTCGAGGGTCGGGGGCACCTGTTCGAGGGGCGCGAGCGGGTGGTCGCACGGACGAAGGCGGCCGCGGCGACCGCCTGGGAGCTCATGACCAGCCCCGTGATCACGGTTACGCCGGACGCCTCGCTCGGCGAGGCCGCGAACCTGATGCGTCGCCACGCCGTCAAGCGGCTCCCGGTCCTGGACGAGAGCGGCCGGCTCGTGGGGATCGTGTCGCGCGTCGACCTGCTCGAGGTCTTCATGCGCAGCGATGCCGAGATCGCCGAGGAGGTGCGCGGCGACGTGATCCGGCGGACCCTGTGGATGGAACCGGATACCATCCAGGTCGTGGTGCACGACGGCGTCGTACGGCTCCAGGGACAGGTCGAGCGCCGCAGCCTGCTCCCGATCGTCGACCGGTTGGTCGGGGCCGTCGAGGGCGTCGTCGCGGTCGACGATCGCCTGACCTACGCGCACGACGACGGCCCGAAGAGTGACTTCCTGATGTCGTGGACCGCCCCGATGCCCGCGGGCGATCGTTGAGGCTCGCCGGTTGACGGAACGGGAGCGCGGCCTGTCGCGCGTGCTCGTCGGTACGGACGGATCCGCGCGAGCGGAGGAGGCGGCTCGGCAGGGCGCCCGGATCGCATCGGCGCTCGGAGCCGCGTTCGATCTCGTCTACGTGGTGGAGACCGACCGACCCCATGACGTCGACGTCGGGCCCGAGGCCGAGGCGGCGCTCGAGCGCGCCGCCGCCCGCGCACGCGAGAGCGGGATCGACGCCGTCGGTCGGATCGTGGCCGGCGACGCCGCCGACGCCCTCGTCGCCGAGGCGCGTGAGCACGGTGCCGACCTCGTGTGCGTCGGGCCCGACGGCGGCGGGCTCGGCGCGGCCCTCCACGTCGGGCGCGTCGCCAAGCACGTCCTTGGACGGGCGGACTGCTCGGTGATGCTCGCACGCGCCGCGGGGACGAGCTTCCCGACGAAGATCACCTGCGGTGTCGACGGCTCCGAGGCCTCCGTGTCGACGGCCTCGCTCGCCTCCGAGATCGCGTCCGCTACCGGCGCCGAGCTTCACTTCCTGCACGTGGTCCCGGTCTTCCGGGGTCGGGACTCCGAGTGGACCCTCGAGCCGGGGGAGGAGAGCCCGCCCGTGCTCGAACCGGCGGTACGAACGGCGACCGATCGCGGGCTCGTTCCGGTCCGGGACATGGCCATGGGGCGTCCCGAGCATGCGCTCGTCGCCGCCGCACGGCGCGACCGGAGCGATCTGCTCGTCGTCGGTCACCGCGGGGTCCGAGGGGTGGGCCGGGTGCTGCTCGGGAGCGTGAGCGAGCACTGCGCCGAACATGCGCCGTGCTCGGTGCTCGTCGCTCGCCCCTGAGCGCTACCCGAGCGACGCGCGCGCGGCGAGCGGCTTGCGTCGGGCGACCTCCTGCACGCGGATCCTCGCGTCCACGATCGCCGCGCCGCGGGGCAGCACGATCACGGGGTTGCAGTCCATCTCGGCGATCGCGGGATGCCCGTCCACGAGGGCCCCGATGCGCAGGATCACGTCCTCCAGGGCGCCGACGTCGGCGGCGGTTGCGCCCCGGAAGCCCTCGAGCAGCGGGAACGTCCGCAGGGAACGCACCATCTCGGTCGCATCCAGGTCGGTGATCGGCGTGACGCGCACCGAGACGTCGCGCAGCAGCTCGGCCTGTGTCCCACCCGCGCTGCACGCGACCACCGGTCCGAACGACGGATCGTGCACCACGCCCACGAGCATCTCGACACCCGGCTCGACCAGCTCCTGCACGACGAACCCGTCGAGGGTCAGCCCCGCGGCCTCGATCGTCCGGGTCATCTCCTCGGCCGCCTCACGGACCGCGCCGGCACCCGACAGGCCGATCCGGACGGCACCGAGCTCGGTCTTGTGCACGATGTCCGGCCCCTGCGCCTTGACGGCCACGGCCCGCCCGATCACCGCCGCCGCCTCGCCCGCCTCCTCGGGCGTCCGGGCATCGTGCGACCGCACCACGGGCAGCGAGGCCGCGGAGAGCACCCGCTCCACCTGCTGTGGGGCGAGCCATCCCGCGCCCTGCCCGAGCGCCTCGGCCAACGTGGCCGTGACCAGGTCGGGATCCATGTCGTGATAGGTCGGGACGGTGCCCTCGGGTCGCCGCCGCCACTCGCCGTACCGGCACGCGTGCGCCATCGCGATGGCGGCGGCCTCGGGGAAAGCGAACGACGGGATCCTCGAGCCGGCCTCGCGCAGGTCCGCCGGGAGGTCCTGCGCCCACACCCACGTCGTCGCGATCGGGATCCGCCCGCCGACGCCGTCGACCGCGTCGACGATCGCGTGGCCGATCTCGGCCGCCTTGTCCGCCTGGGGAGGGATGTAGATGACGATCATCGCATCGACGTTCGGGTCGGCGGCGACGGTCGCGATCGCGCGCCCGTAGTCGTCGGCACTCGCCGACGCGATCATGTCGACCGGGTTGCTGACCGACGCCTCGGCCGCGAGGAACGACCGGAGCTCCTCCGCGGTCCCGTCCGACAGGGGCAGGACCCGGAGGCCGTTGGCCTCGCACGTGTCGGCGCACAAGATCCCGAGACCGCCGGCATTGGTCACGATCGCGATGCGGTTCCCCGCGGGCGCGGGCTGCTTCGCCAAGATCGTGGCCACGTCGAACATCTCCTCGAGCGTGTCCGTTCGGATCACCCCCGCCTGGTCGAACAACGCGTCGACCGTGACGTCGGAGGCGGCCAGGAGCGCCCCCGTGTGCGAGGCGGCGGCCCGCTGTCCCGCGGCGCTCCGCCCCGACTTCACCGCGACGACGGGCTTGGTTCGACCCACAGCCCGCGAGAGGCGACTGAACCGCCGCGGGTCGCCGAAGGACTCGAGGTAGAGCAGGATCACGTCCGTCCGGGGGTCCTGGGCCCAGTAGGCGACGAGGTCGTTGCCCGAGATGTCGGCCTTGTTCCCGATCGACACGAAGGTCGACAGGCCCAGCCCGAGCTTGGCGGCGTGCTGCATGACCGCGAGGCCGAGCGCGCCGGACTGGGACAGGAACCCGACGTTGCCGGCCGGCGGGTAGACGGTGGCGAAGGTACCGTTCAGTCGGACATCCTCGGCCGTGTTGACGATGCCCATGCAGTTCGGGCCGATCAGGCGCATCCCGTAGGCGCGACAGATCTGCACGAGGTCCTGCTGGAGGTCCGGCCCGACACCACCGATCTCGTTGAACCCGGCCGAGATCACGACCAGCCCCTTGACCCCTTTCTCCCCGCACTCGCGCGCGACCTCGGACACCAGGGCCGCCGGAACGACGACGAAGGCGATGTCCACCTCGCCCGGCACCTCACCGATCGAGGGATACGCCACGACGGCGTGCACGACGGGGGCCTTGGGGTTCACGGGGTAGACGGGGCCCTGGAACTCGGCCATCAACAGGTTCTCGAACAACTGACCCCCGATGCTCGTCGGATCGCGGGAGGCTCCGATCACCGCGACCGAACGGGGGGAAAGGAAGGTCTCGATCGCGCCGACCGCCGCCTGGGTCTCCCGCTGCTCGTACTGCCCGATCGCCTCGTCGGTCAGCACGATGGGGAACTCGACCTCGATCGACCCGGGGGTGGCTCGGATCGACACGGTGAACCCGCTCGCGCGGAACACGTTGATCATCGCGTGGTTCTCGGCCAGCACCTCCGCGACGAACGTCGTGATGCCGTGGCGGACCGCCTCCTCCGCCATCTGGCCGAGCAGGATCGACCCCATGCCCCGGCCCTGGAACTCGTCGGCGACGGACAGGCTGATCTCGGCGCGACCGCCCTCGATCCGGATGTACTGCGAGCCGCCGATCATCGTCCCCTCGTCCCCGCCGTGCAGGACCAGGAGCGTGAGGTGGTCGTCGTAGTCGACGTCCACGATCTTGCGGGCGAGGCCGCCCACGTCGATCGCCTGGGACCAGAACCGCAAACGCCGCGTCTCCGGGGAGAGCCCGATCAGGTAGTCCTCGACCCGGGTCCGGTCACTCGGTCGCGCCGGGCGGATCCGCACCGTCGAGCCGTCGCGCAGCACCACGTCGGACGCCAGGTGCTGCGGGAACGTGTCGGACGACATGTCGCCATCCTAGTGGGGCGGTCGATCCCGCCGGTCTGGCGCGTTCAGGCGGCCGACTCGACCTCGGCCATCGCCGGCGCGGGGGCCGCCACCGCCGCGCCGACGCTGCGG
>JBAVEY010000115.1:0-2776 GCA_049587975.1 Actinomycetota bacterium
ATTATCATCCGCAACGAGAAGCGCATGCTGCAAGAGGCAGTCGATGCGCTGTTCGACAACGGACGACGCGGCCGCGTCATCACCGGCGCCAACAAGCGGCCGCTGAAATCGCTCGCCGACATGCTCAAGGGCAAGCAGGGACGCTTCCGCCAGAACCTGCTCGGCAAGCGCGTCGACTATTCCGGCCGCTCGGTGATCGTGGTTGGCCCGGAGCTCAAGTTGCACCAGTGCGGCCTGCCAAAGAAGATGGCGCTCGAATTGTTCAAGCCATTTATCTACTCCCGGCTCGACGCCAAGGGCCTCTCGACAACGGTGAAACAGGCAAAGAAGCTGGTCGAGAAGGAGAAGCCGGAAGTTTGGGACATCCTAGATGAAGTGATCCGCGAACATCCGGTGCTGCTCAACCGCGCGCCGACCTTGCATCGCCTTGGCATCCAGGCCTTCGAGCCAGTGTTGATCGAAGGTAAAGCAATCCAGTTGCATCCACTGGTCTGTGCAGCCTTCAACGCCGACTTCGATGGCGACCAGATGGCCGTGCACGTGCCGCTGTCGCTGGAAGCACAGCTCGAGGCGCGTGTGCTCATGATGTCGACGAACAACATTCTGCATCCAGCGAACGGCCAGCCGATCATTGTGCCGTCGCAGGATATTGTGCTCGGGCTCTACTATCTTTCGCTACTTAGCGAGGGCATGCCCGGCGAAGGCAAGACTTTCGGCGACATGGCTGCAATCGACCATGCACTGCATGAGAAAATCATCAGCCTGCACAGCAAGATCAAATACCGCTGGGAAGGTGTGGATGAAAAAGGCAAGTCATTCAAGAAGTGGTACGACACTACGCCCGGCCGCGTTGTACTCGGTAATGTGCTGCCGAGGAGCGCGAAGATCCCGTTCGACATCGTCAACCGCTTGATGACCAAGCGCGAGATCTCATCAATGATCGACACGGTTTATCGCCACTGCGGCCAGAAGGAGACGGTTATCTTCTGCGATCGCATCATGGCGCTCGGCTTCCATCACGCGTTCAAGGCCGGTATCTCGTTCGGCAAGGACGACATGGTGGTGCCGGAGTCCAAGTGGAAGATCGTCGAGACCACGCGCGAGCTCGCGAAGGAGTTCGAGCAGCAATACAACGACGGCCTGATTACCCAAGGCGAGAAGTACAACAAGGTGGTCGACGCCTGGTCGAAGTCCACCGATGCTATCGCCGAAGCGATGATGAAGGAAATTTCGTCCACCAAGAAGGACGATAGGGGTCGCGACATGCAGGTCAACTCGATCTACATGATGGCACATTCCGGCGCGCGCGGCTCACCGGCGCAAATGCGCCAGCTTGCCGGCATGCGCGGTTTGATGGCGAAGCCCTCGGGCGAGATCATCGAGAGTCCGATCATCTCCAACTTCAAGGAAGGCCTGTCGGTGCTCGAGTACTTCAACTCGACCCACGGCGCTCGCAAGGGTCTTGCCGACACCGCTTTGAAGACGGCGAACTCGGGTTATCTGACGCGGCGCCTGGTCGACGTGGCGCAGGATTGCATCATCACGGAAGAAGATTGCGGCACAAAGAACGGCATCAAGGTGCGCGCTATCATCGACGCAGGCACCGTAGTAGCCTCGTTGGCGATACGCATTCTCGGCCGTACCACGGCGGAGGATGTGAAAGATCCATCCAGCAGCAAGACGCTCATCAAGCGCGGCACTCTCCTGACGGAGCCGGAGGTGGAAGTCATCACCAATGGCGGTGTGCAGGAGCTGAAAATCCGCTCGGTGTTGACCTGCGAAGCGGCCAGCGGCGTGTGCGGCGCATGTTACGGGCGCGATCTTGCCCGCGGCACACCGGTCAACATGGGTGAGGCGGTGGGTGTCATCGCTGCGCAATCGATCGGTGAGCCGGGCACCCAGCTTACCATGCGCACCTTCCACATCGGCGGTGCGGCCCAGATCTCCGAGCAGTCGTTCATCGAGTCGAACTTCGACGGCAAGGTCAAGTTCAAGGGCAAGAACATCGCCAAGAACTCGGATAACGAGGTTGTGGCGATGGTGCGTAACATGGTCGTCGCGGTCGTCGACCCCGACGGCACTGAGCGCGCTCATCACCGAATCCCGTATGGCGCCCGGCTACGCGTCGAGGATGGCGATAAAATCAAGCGCGGTCAGCGTATTGCCGAGTGGGATCCTTACACTCGGCCAATCCTGACCGAGGTTGAGGGTGATATAGCCTTCGAGGATCTTGTCGATGGGCTGTCGATGTCGGAAGCGCTCGACGAGTCAACCGGTATCGCCAAGCGCGTGGTTATTGATTGGCGTACGGGTTCCTCTCGCAACCAGCAGGATTTACGCCCAGCAATCGTGATCAAGTCGGGTAGCAAGATCCTCAAGCTCGCGCGGGGCGGTGAAGCACGCTACCAGCTTGCGGTCGACGCCATCATCTCAGTCGATCCGGGTGGTCACGTCAAGGCAGGCGATGTCATCGCGCGTATTCCGACCGAAAGCGCCAAGACGCGCGACATTACCGGAGGTCTGCCGCGGGTGGCGGAGCTGTTCGAGGCGCGGCGGCCGAAAGAAGCGGCGATCATCGCCGAGATTGGCGGCACGGTGCGGTTCGGCAAGGACTATAAGAACAAGCGCCGCATCACGATCGAGCCGTCGGGTAAGAACGATGAGCCGAAGGAATACCTGATTCCGAAGGGCAAGCACATTCACCTTCAGGACGGCGATGTTATCGAGAAGGGCGACTATATTGTCGAGGGCAATCCCGCTCCGCACGACATCCTGG
>JBAVEY010000116.1:0-1528 GCA_049587975.1 Actinomycetota bacterium
GACGCCGCTCACGCGACGAGAACGTACATCTGATCCCGGCCGAGCCTGCCTACCTGCTAGGCGACCACTTCCCGCACCTGGCCGCAAGACCTGCCGAGGTCGTTGGTCGATACTGACCGAGCCGCAATCTGGGAGGGGAGAATGCTGGATCAGGGGCAGAAGCGTCAGCGGTACGAGCGACAGCACGATCCGGCCCGGGTGTTAACCCTGACCGATGGGGTCTTCGCGATCGTCGTCACGCTACTGGTGCTTGAGATTCACGTGCCGGACCTCGCGGGAGGTCAGAGTCTTCGGGCCGCGTTGCGTGAGGTGCGACCCTCGTTCATCGCGTTTCTGATCAGCTTCGTAGTGATCGCGATCGCATGGGCGGGACACCGCGACCTCTTCGCGCTGATCAGAAGGACCGATCGCTCCTTAGTGTGGTTGAACTTCGTGTATCTGTTGCCGGTTTCGCTTCTACCCTTCGGCGCGGCCCTCATTTCTCGCTACGAGCACGAGTCGGTGGCCCTCTCCTTGTATGGGGTCCTTCTGTTGCTCATCGCCCTGACGAGGCTCGTCGTGTGGCTCTACGCGACGAACCGCCCGCATCTCCTGTACGAGTCGATCGATCGTCGCGTCAAGACGATTGGAATCCTCATCGTGGCCGTACCGGCCGCCCTCTACGTGCTCGCGATCGGACTGGCCGACTCGGCACCCGACGCCAGCCTGGCGATCTACGTCGCGACTCCCATCTTGTACTTCGTCATCGCGTTTGTCAGTCGCTCGATCGCTCCGCCGGGCGAGGCAGACGAGTTCACGTGATCCTGCCGTCGACGGCACTCTGGGCTGGCCGAGAGTCCTGTCGCTCGGCCAGCCCATCTACCGTCAAGGGGGTATGAACAGACCCGGCTTTCCTCCTCGTATCTAGGACGAATGAGGTCCGACTGTGTCGTCCCTGATGGTCGGGATTCCCACTTGCCCCTGGCCGGGAGGGAACATGACACACGTGAGCCCGTTGCCGTTCTGATCGACGCCCCCCGCTGAAACAATCAGGCCTGCGTCGATCAGACTCTGAACGGTCACCCGTTCCCACTGGTTCGCGTTCGCGTTGTTGTCCGGGCAACTGCCTACCGGGGGACTGGCGAACGCGGGGGATGCACCCACGATCCCGGTTGATCCGACGAAGACACTCAACAACATGATCCGCTTCACCATCTGCATGCCGAAGCCTCCTTCCAGCAATTCACTACGCCGCCGCCCCTTGTAGCATCGACGCGCTTCTGCCTACATCATCCGATTGCGGTACGGCGAGTTGATAATCGGGCAGCCCAGATACCGTCAAGGTCATACGTGCTCCTCTAGCCCATGAACTCCACGCGGTCGGGGATACCCTCGTTCATCAGCGACTGGAGGAGCGCCGCCCCCAGGGCCACGACTGGGGCAGGACCATCGCGACGTTCTCCCCGGAGAACGTTTAGGAGCAAGCGGTTCCCGTCAAGCAGGAGTTGTGCACTCCCGACGGTGAAATGTCAGCCGCGAGGGGTCAAGA
>JBAVEY010000117.1:0-6335 GCA_049587975.1 Actinomycetota bacterium
TCATGCTCGCCGGGCTCGCGCTGAAGTGGCGGTGGCGGGCCCGCCGGACCGCGGCGGGGAAGTCGACCGACAGGCCGAACCTGATCCTCGGCTCGAACGTGCAGGTCGTGTGGGAGAAGTTCTGCCGCTACTGGGACGTCGAGGCGCGCTTCATCCCGGTGCACGAAGGCCGGTACGTCATCGCACCTGAGGAGGCCGTCGAACGCATCGACGAACGCACGATCGGCGTCGTGGGGATCCTCGGCACGACGTACACGGGCGAGTTCGAGCCGATCGAGGCGATCCACGACGCCGTGGTCACGAGCAACGCCGAGACCGGCTTCGAGGTGCCGGTGCACGTGGACGCGGCGAGCGGAGGTTTCGTGGCACCGTTCATGCACCCAGACCTGCCGTGGGACTTCCGGCTGCCGATGGTGAGGTCGATCAACGTCTCGGGCCACAAGTACGGGCTGGTGTACCCGGGTGTGGGATTCGTGGTGTGGCGCGCCGTCGAGGACCTGCCCGAGGACCTCGTGTTCCACGTCAACTACCTGGGTGGCGACATGCCGACGTTCACGCTGAACTTCTCGCGGCCCGGCAACCAGATCGTCGGGCAGTACTACAACTTCCTGCGGCTCGGCCGGGATGGGTACCGCCGCGTGATGGAGAGCCTGCGGGACCTCGCCGTGCATGTGTCGGGTCGGATCGCCGAGATGGGGCCGTTCCGGCTCGTGAGCGACGGATCGCAGACCCCGGTGCTCGCGTTCGCGCTCCAGGCGGGGACGCCCCACACGGTCTTCGACCTCTCGGAACGGTTGCGGACCGGCGGGTGGCAGGTACCGGCGTACACGATGCCCGCCGACGCGATGGACGTCGCCGTCATGCGCGTCGTCGTTCGCGAAGGCTTCAGCTGGGACCTGGCTGACGCGTTGATCACCGACCTGCGCGAGGCCAACCGACTACCTGCAGGAGAACCCGCCCCGGCGAACGGCGAGGCCGGGGTTCAGCCACACGTGACCGCGCCTCGCGGGGCCGACCGATCCGGCACCTCAGCGATAGCGCTCGGCGAGCTCGACGGTTCGCGCGTACCGGAAGAGGGCTCGCTGGGCGGCGTGGAGCTCGTCGATCAGCTTCGGATCGTCGAGCCCCGGCACGCAGATCGCCTCGTCGGTCTCGAGCCCGCGGACGCAGGCGGTGACGACCTCGTCGGCGCTCATCCGGGGCGGGCCCTTCCAGTGCGGTCCGTGGAACTCCGACTCCACCACGCCGGGGCAACAGACCATCGCCCGAACGCCCGTTCCCTCGAGCTCGTGACGGAGCAGGACGGTGAACGTGACCACGAAGGCCTTGCACGCCGCGTAGACCACCCGGTACGGCAACGGCTCCGGGGGGAGCGACTGGGAGAAGGCCAACAGCGACGCCATGTTGACGACCGCCCCTCGTCCCGCCGCAACCATCGCGGGCAGCGCCGCACGCGTGAGACGCGCCGTGACGATGTCGTGGATCTCGACCAGCCGGTCGATCTCGTCGGCGGGTAGCTCGGCGAACGGCATGTAGCCGCTGAAGCCCGCGTTGTTCACCAGCAGCGCGAGCCTGGGCTCCCCCGCGATCGCCTCCTCGACGGCGCGGACACCGTCGGCGTCGGACAGGTCAGCGACGAGCACCCGCGTCGCGATCCCCTCCTCCGCCTCCAGCCGTCCGGCGAGCGCGTCCAGCCGCTCGGCCCGTCGGGCCACCAGGACGAGATCGTGTCCGGTGGAGGCGAGCCGCTCTGCATAGGCGGCTCCGATCCCCGACGACGCGCCGGTGACGAGCGCGAGGGGCCGCATCGGTCCCCGGTCCTCCATGGGCCCACCCTATCCCTCGATCCCCGCTCGGCGTCAGGCCCGAAGCACGGGGCGAGTCAGACACGTGGGCCCGCCCTCGCCCTTGTGCGAGATGTCCGAGCCCTCGTACACGGTGACGTCGACGCCCGCCCGCTCCATGCGGCGTGCCGTATCCGGGTTGCCGTCCACGGCGAGGACCACCCGTGGCGCCAGCGCGAGCACGTTGGGACCCATCGAGTCGAACTCGTCGTCGGGGACCTCGACGATCGCGATGTCGCGGTCGGCCAGCAGCTCGAGCAGCCGGATCGGCATCAGCGGGACGTAGGCGACGACGAGGTCATCATCGATCGGCGACAGCAGCGACAGGAGGTGGAGGCACGCGTCGGGTCCCTTCAGCCGCGGGAGGTCGAACGCGAGCACCTCGACCCCCGGCAGGGCGTCTCGGAGCGCCCCGATGCCGGCGTCGTTGGTCCTGTAGCTCCGCCCGACGAGCAGGGTGCGCTCGTCCAGCCACATGGTGTCGCCACCCTCGGCCGTCGCCGGCTCCGACATCTCGAAGGCGACCGGCACCCCGAGCGCCCGGAAGTCCCGCGCGGCCGCGCTCGACTCGACCCGGCGGGCCTGCTTGCCTGGACGCAGCACGACCGCGCCGAGGTCGGACATGATCGCCGGGTCGCACACGTACACGGCGTCCGGATCGCTCGCGACATCCGCCGTCGCGAGCAGGACCTCGGCTCCTGCATCCTGCAGGATCTCGCAGAGCGCTTCGTGCTGCTCTGAGGCGATCGCGGGATCGGGCTCGGCGATCCATCCGTACTCGCGCCATCGCCGCATCGCGACCGGGTCCGGCGAACGCACGAGCACACGCCGGAGCGGGGCGACGAGCGTCTGACCGCCGAAGGTCCGTTCTTCCTTGGTCGACACGTGTACTCGCCTACCGGTCGAGGTGATCGGGCGAACAGGTTAGACGGAGGTCGTGACGACCTCGCCGTCCCTGAAGCGGAGCCGGAGCGTGACGACCTCGCCCGGGCCGCCGGTCCGGACGCGCTCGTCGTTCACCTCGAGGTCGACCGCGCCGGCGCTGCCCATCGTGAGCTCGAGGACGCGGTCGGCTCGGAACACGACCCGGTCGCCGGGTTCGAGCGTCCGGCCTGGCTCGACCGTCGACCCGTCGGCGACGGCCACCACCCAGCATCGGTCGCTGAGCCGCAGGACCGCGTGGACCCCGTCGAACCGGGGCGGCGGTGGCCGCGTCTCCGTAGTGGCACCGACCGAGACGTCCGGCGCCGAAGCGATCGGGAGCGACGGGCCCGGTCCAGGGTCGCGCCCGCCCTCCAGCCTCGCGACCGCCATCGCCAGCAGCGCGAGGATCGAGACGAACACGAACGCGCCGGCGACGACCCGTCGGCGCGGACGGGGATCCGGGAGCGGCTGGAGGATCGGGTCCTGCTGCGTGGGATGGTCCTCGTCGAACCGGCGAACCATCCCGTCCGACTCGAGCCCCAGGAACTCCGCGTACGAACGCAGGAACGAGCGCGCGTACACCGGTGCGGGGAACTCCTCGAGCGGCGCGTTGGCCTCGAGCGCCAGCAGGTACCGGTCCCAGATCCGCGTCGCCTTGGCGGCGTCGGCCACGGTGAGCCCTCGCGCCTCCCTAGCCTGCCGCAGCGCCGCGGCGACGCGACCGGAGGTCACCCCGTTCGAGCCCGGGACCCGCGGGACCTCGACGAGCTCGATCAGCTCACCGGGGACCGCCGTCGGGTCGGGTTCGGGATCGGCGGCCGCGAGGGCGGCCTCGGCCGGCGATCGTTCGTGGGGCCACCGCAGGCCGCATGACCGGCACAGCCACTCGTCGAAGGCGCCGCTGCCGCCACCCGGAGCCGTCCCGCTCCGCAGCTGGAGCACGTACTCGGAGGGGCCGCCGGGCATCGCGGGGATGACCAGCGCCGACCCGCAGCGCGGGCATTCGACGCTCGGGGCGGCGCGCTCGAGCCGGTGAGAGATCACCACGCCCGACTCCCTACAGCATGGGCACTAGACCGCCGAGCGGTCGAGCGGGAACGATAGGGTGCGCGAGCGGAACCGAGCTCTTGCCTTCGCATCCGATACCCCGGCCATGGGGGACGTCCGAACTCCGACCTTAGGCCCGTGCTGCGCTCGAAGTCAACGGAGGGCGCGGGACTTCCGCCATGTCCTCGGCTCGAGGGACACTGAGAGGCTGCATCGACGCTCGGACGACCGGAGGGAGACTCGAGTGAGGTACTTCGACGAGGAGACGCTCCGGTTCCTGCGCGACCTGAAGCGCCACAACGATCGGACGTGGTTCAACGAGCACAAGGAGCGGTACGAGGAGTCCCTCAAGGAGCCCTTCCTCGAGTTCATCGCTGACGCGGGCCCCGAGCTGCGGGCGATCAGCCCTCGCCTCGTCGCCGACCCACGCCCCTCGGGCGGGTCGCTTTTCCGGATCCACCGGGACGTGCGCTTCTCGAAGGACAAGAGCCCGTACAAGACGCACGCAGGCGCGCACTTCCCGCTCGGTGGCAAGGGCGTCCACGGCCCCGGCTACTACCTACACATCGAGCCCGGCGAGTGCTTCGTCGCCGGCGGGATGTGGATGCCGGAGACGGAGGTCCTCCAGCGGATCCGGCAGCGGATCGCCGACGAGCCGTCCGAGTGGTCCGAGGCCCGCGGCGAGCTCGACCGCTCCGAGGAGACGTTGAAGCGCCCGCCCCGCGGGTTCGATCCGGACCACGCGATGATCGAGGACATCAAGCGCAAGAGCTTCACGTCGTCGGTCCGTCTCACGGACAAGCAAGTCACCTCCACGACGTTCATGGCGACGTTCGTCAAGGACTGCGAGCGGATCTCGCCGCTGATGAAGTTCCTCGCGTCGGCCGCCGGCGTCCCCTGGTAGCGGGTCGGGCCGTTCGGCTCCGTTGGATCGGGGACGCCGCCGAGGCTAGAAGCCCCGAGACGAATAGGCCGAGTCCAGTCGGCCGAGGGGCGGCCCATACTTCATCCCATTGAGGCTGGGCGAAGCTTCATTGCGGGACTGAGCTAGGACCGCTGGCTCGCCGCGCGGCGCGGGCTTCCGATGCGCGGCGGCGGGGTCGACTGCTCGGGCTAGCGGCAACGGCCGCTGAGCCTTCGGCGACCGATCCGCCAGCCCTCAACGTGCCGGAGGCGTTCAGCCGCTCCGCGGGTCCGTGCCCGAGCACAGCAAGGCCGCGCTCTCATCACGCACCGGGCCCAGTTACCGGGGCCGAACTCGGTTCCGTCAGGAAGGAGAGGCTCGAACTCGACCTCGACGCCGCTCGCCTCCTCGGCATAGAGTCCACCGCCCTTGAACTCCGTATCTGTGAGGATCTCGGCGAGCGCGCGAGCCTCCACGATCGCCAGTTCGAAGCATTCGGGCCGACCGAAGATGAGGCTGAAATCATGCTGAGAGATCCGCTCCCCTCCGCGAAGGAGGTCGGCAGCCGGCGAGGGGAGCAGGTCGAGCGACTCGGCACAGACCCCGTACCTGGAGGGGACATAGGGCCGAAGCGTGGGGTCCTCCCACGCGCTCACCGGCAGCTGCTCCCCGGGATTCTCGTGCTGACCGCCGAGCTCGACGGCGCCGGAGCGCAAAAGCTCGACCCCTTCGGGCGTGAGGCGTTGCTCGATCCATGCGGAAACCCCACCACAACAATTCCCTTGGTCGGGGATGGTGTCCCTTCTCCAGATCAGCCGTCCGTCAGCAAAGAGAAGGACGACGTAGTACGGATGGATCCCCCCATCGCTCATGACGAGCTTGCCTCGCGCCGGTTCGCTCGGCGGGGCATCGGGGTCGAAGCCCACGGAGGATGGATCGCCGGTGTTGCCGATGATCGGTTCCGATCCCGTCGGTCCGGTCTCCGCCTGTCCGGTCGTGCCAGCTCCGGGAACCGACGTCGGGCTGCCGTCCAGCGACGTGACGTCCCTCACGATCCAGACCGCCGCGACGAAGACCGCGATCCCGACCACTCCCGCCGTGATGCGCTGGTTCCGGCGCTTGTGGTCGCGGCGGCGACGAAGGCGTTCGAAGGCATCGGGTGGGGGGTCGAACCGGTGTGACGTGGCGACGAAGCGTTCATCGATCACGGACGTTCACCTGCCGTTTCCTTCATTGCGGCACGAGCTCGCGTAGAGAGGGCTCGAACCGTGCCAGGGGGCATCTTGAGCAGTCGGCCTGCTTCTTCGGAGCTATAACCGACGAGGTTCGTGAGCACGACGGCTGCGCGTTGCTGGGTCGTGAGCCCCTTCAGCAGGCGGACTACCACGTCGCGGTCCTCGATTGCCGCGAACGCATCTTCTTCGGGGCTTGGGGCGAGCGTCCGCCGCATCGCACGCATCGTCGACCGATACCGGCTGCGGAACACATTCATGGCTACCTGGAACAGGTACGCGGTTGGGGCCTCCATGCTCGACACGCGGTTCCACCGCTCCCACAGCCGCAGGAAGGCGTCTTGAGCGATCTCCTCAGCCTCATCTCGGCTGCCCACGACCATG
>JBAVEY010000118.1:0-5670 GCA_049587975.1 Actinomycetota bacterium
CGCCCAACCACGAGGTCGGCGACCTCATGGCCGTCGCCGAACTCGGCTCGCTGATGATGCTGGCGCATCAGGTCGACGACCGGCTCCGGCTCGCGGCGCACGCCGTCGCGGCGCACCTGTCTCGTCCCGTGGCGGCCGGTCTGCGTGATGGATCGGACTCGTTCCGCGGGATCGTGTGGCACGACGTCCCGCAGGAGCAACGCGGCGACGTCAGTCGTGCGATGGTTCGCCTCGCCCCGCAGGGGGCGTCGAATGAGGAGGACGCCTGGGGCGTGGTCCGGTCGTCCGGGAAGGACATTCCCATGTTGGCGGTCAACGTGGGCGCGGTATCCATCGGCGTCCTCGACGCTCCCGAGAGCGCGGTCCCCTTTCTGAGGGCCGTCGGCAGAGTGTTGGCAAGCGCCGTGGCCACCGGAGCTCGCTGGGACGTGGATCTCGGGATGAACCTCGTCTGGGCGGCGCACGAATTGGAGACGCCGCTCATGACCGTCCGCATGGCGATGGAACAGGCCATGCAGACCGGACATTCCGGGGACTGGCGACGCCTCCTCGAACGCGGGGTCCGGGAGCTCGAGCTCCTGTCGGAGGTCGCGGACTCTCTCCTGCGATCGCAGGCTGGGGGATCGCAGGTCGAGCGGCATCACGTCGATCTCGGTCGTCTCGTGCCCGAGATGCTCGCCACGATCGCGGATGATGAGGACGGGCGACGCGTGAGGTCCGTTTCGGCCGAACGCGTCTGGGCGAGTGTGGACCCCGTCCAGTTCCGGATCGCCGTGATGAACCTCGTCCGCAATGCGCTTCGTCATGCGCGACAGGGCTCGATCACTGTTCGCGTACTCCGAGAAGACGATGACTCCGTCGTTACGGTTGCCGACGAGGGCCGCGGGGTACCCGAGGCCGTACGCGATCGGATCTTCGAACCCTTCGTCACGGGACACGCCGAGACAGCCGAGCCTCGAGGCGGAAACGGCCTCGGGTTGTTCATCTGCAAACGCATCGTCGAGCGTCACGACGGGACCGTGACGATGGAGGACCGTGGAGGCGGCAGCACCTTCGTCGTCCGCCTGCCTTGGGACGATGGAAGGGGTGACCTGCGATCCGCATCCTGATCGTCGACGATCATCCGCTCTTCGTGGACGCGGTCCGACCGACCCTCCTCGGGCTGGGCGCCGAGGATATCGTCGTCGCGTACACGGGATCCGACGGCGTGGCCGCCGCGAAGCGGAGCGAGCTGGACGTCGCGCTCGTAGACATCGGGCTGCCGGATCGCTCGGGCCTCTCGGTCGGGCGCGAGATCATGGACCTGGACTCACGAACGCTCGTCGTCGCCTTGACGGCCGTCAAGGACGCCCTGATCGCTCGCCACGCGCTGAAGCTCGGCTTCGCCGCGTACCTGCCGAAGGACATCAGCCTCGACATCTTCGCCCAGGGGATGCGCAACGTGCTGCGAGGTCGGCGGATCGATCTGTCGTCGGCCGGACCGTCCACGAGCCGGCGTCCGTCACGAACCGAGCCCTGGCGAGAAGGCAGCGATCTTACGGGGCGCGAGCTCGAAGTCCTCTCCCTCCTGGTCGAGGGCTGCACAGGCCCGACCATCGCCACGCGCCTCGGCATCAGTCGGAACACCGTGCGGACGCACATCCAGAGCATCCTGACGAAGGTCCAGGTGCATTCGAGGCTCCAGGCCGTGGCGTTCGCCGTAGAGGAGGGACTCGTCGACGTGTCGTCACGAGGTGCGATCGACGCAAGGCGGGCAGCGGGGCAGTGGTAGTCGGCGACGCCCGGTGGTCGTCGTCGTATGGTCAACGACCTGCAAACACCGTACGTCGACTACATCATCAGAAGCATGACCGAATGGTTCGGCGTGCGTACCCTGGAACGAAAGCGCACGAGGGATCTCCGTTCATGAACAACGGAAAACGGATCGAGCTGCTCATCGCGAGCCAACACGCCCTGCTGCGAGAGGCCATCCACTCGGCGCTCGACAACGAGCCAGACATCCACGTCGTCGCCGAGACGCGAACCGGGATGCACACCGTCGCCGAGGCGGAACGCGCCATGCCGGACGTGGCTGTGCTCGAGGTTGACGGGTTGAGCGGCGAAGGTAAGCGCACCATCGCGCTGCTCCGGCAGCGCGTGGAGGATTGCCGCATCCTGCTGCTCGCCGAGGGCGAGGACGTGGACCTCTTGATCGACGGCCTCGAGGCGGGCGCCCAGGGATACGTCTCGAAGGAATCTCCCCTGTCCGAGCTCGTGGATGCCACGCGAGCGATCGCCGACGGAGAGCTCGTGATCCCCCCGGGGATGCTCAAGCGGCTGATCATCAGCCTGGTACAGCGACGGAAGGATCGGCAGGAAGGCGCCGACCGCATGGCAAAGCTGACCCAGCGTGAGCTCGAGGTCGTGAAGCTCCTGGCCACCGGCGCCGACAACGAGGGCATCGGCCGAGCGCTGGTCATCAGCCCGCAGACCGCTCGGACGCACATCCAGAACATCCTCAGCAAGCTCGGGGCACATTCGCGCCTGGAGGCCGTGGCCTTCGTGCGGGGGAGCGGGATCCTGGACGTCGCGCGGGAGCCGGCCGGCGGCGGGACGGCCGACGAGCTGCTCGAGGGCCCCGCCATGAGCCGCGTCGGCAGGGTCTCGGAACGACAGGCCGGATGAGGGCCCTCGTCACCGGGGCTGCCGGGTTCATCGGCAGCCATCTCGCCGAGCGCCTGTGCGCCGACGACCATGAGGTCCTCGCCTTGGACGCGTTCACGGACTACTACCGGCCCGCGCAGAAGCGCGCGAACGCGGTGTCACTGGAGCGTCTCGAACGTTGCTCCCTGCTCGAGATCGACCTGCGGGATGCCGATCTGGTCTCGCTGCTCGAGGGCGTCGACGTCGTCTTCCACCTGAGCGGGCAGCCGGGTGTTCGAGCGTCGTGGGACGAGGGCTTCGCCGGCTATGTCGAGCAGAACGTGCTCGTCACTCAGCGCATGCTGGAGGCCGCGAGGCACCACAGACTGGACCGATTCGTCTTCGCCTCGAGCTCGTCGGTCTACGGCAACGCCGCGAGCTACCCCGTCTCCGAGTCCGACCTTCCCCGTCCGCAGAGCCCGTACGGTGTGACCAAGCTGGCCGCCGAGCACCTGTGCGGCGTGTACGCGCGAACCTGGAGCGTCCCGACGATCTCGCTCCGGTACTTCACGGTCTACGGACCTCGGCAGCGTCCCGACATGGCGATGCACCGGCTGATAGAGGCGGCGCTCACGCGTGAGCCCTTCCCCATGTACGGCGACGGAAGCCAGGTCCGCGACTTCACGTTCGTGAAGGACGTCGTCGAGGCGAACCTGCTCGCGGCTCGCTCGGACGCTCCGCCCGGGACCGTCGTCAACATCTCCGGCGGCTCGACCACCACGTTGGCCGACGTCATCAGTCTGATCGGCGAGCTCGACGGTCGACCCGTGCCGCTCGCTCGTCAGGAGTCTCAGCCAGGCGACGTCGAGCGGACCGACGGTCGCATCGAGGCCGCGGCGTCCCTGCTGGGGTGGTCGCCGCGGACGCCGCTCAGGGAGGGCCTTGCCGAGCAGCTCGCGTGGCACCGCGGGCGGCGTGAAGCGCACAAGGCCGCCGTCGCCTCCAACGTCTGAGGGCGACCGCGCTCAGCGCCCGGGGGCGGTTGGGGCGGTGTCGCTCGAGCGCCGTCCGCGCAGGCGCGCGAGGCAGCGACATCGGCAGCGAGAACCGCAAGAGCCTGCGGTTCGAGAAGCCGCTGCTGTCGGCCGGCGGCATCAGCTGCCACAGCATGAAGGCCGTGGTCGCGAACAACAGGGCCTCCGAGGTCAGGTATCCCCACGCGACGGCCGTGGCCGAGGGAGCGATCGTCATGGCGATGATGGCGGCGACCAGGCGCAGGCCCGGGTCCGATGAGCGACGAGGACGCGACGGGGACGGCCGGCCCGTCCCAGCGTTCGGAGGGCCGCCCGGGCGACCTCGGTGGACGCCGCCGTGAAGGGAGCGGTCAGCGCCATCGGGATCAGGACCGGTGCCAGCGCCGGCTTGTCGAACCAGGTCGCGACGAGCGTGCTCCGGTCGCACCGTACCGATGCCTACGTCCACCGGCATCGACTAGCGGCGTGGCGCCGTCTACGTCGTTTGCGTGAGAGGCATCTACGTTGCCCTGGGCACACGCCTACCCATCTCGTGTGCGCTCTTGATGACGTAGACGTTCTACGTAGGCAGACGCATGCCGGGGCCACGTCTCGCGCGTACCGTGGTTCTGTCGCTCGAAGCCGAAGGACGTGTGCCCATGGAGGTCAAGGAAGCCGCCCGCAGGATCCTGTGGCACTACAAGCTGCTGATCCTGTTCGTGGTGACCGGAGGGTTGATGTCGCTCGCCCTGGGCGGCGACGGCGTACCCATGCACGTCGCCTCGTCGAGGCTCGTCGTCGCGACCGACGTCGAGTCGGACGTGGCGGCGGGCAGCGTCACCGGGATCGCCACGAGCGAGGCCCGGATCGCGGAGGTCCTGGCGGGCGCGAACATCGATCGCGATCCCGGATCCGTGGCGAGCCGCGTGTCCATCACCCCGATCGGCTCGTCGGACATCGTGGAGCTGGCGGTCAGGGACCCGGACCCGGACGTAGCCGTCGTGATCGCCAGGGGTCTGTCGACGCAGGTGATCGATGTCATGAGGCGGTCCGGGTTGGCCCAGGCTCCCCTGCCGTACCTCGTGAGCACGGCGGACATATCGACGACACGGGCAGTTCTTTCGTCCAGCGTCCAGGACGTGGCGCTCGGCGCGCTGGTCGGCCTGGTGCTCGGCATCCTGTTCACGGCGCTGCTCGAGGCGATCAGCCCGACGATCATCGGTGGTGACGCGATCGCGGCCGAGCTCCGCGCGCCACTGCTCACCGTCGTGCGTCACTGGCCTCGGATCGACGAGCAGGAGATGGCGTGGCTGAGCTGGCAGGTGGGCGCCGGCGCCAGGCGTCTGCACGTCAGGACCGTCGAGATCACGACCGTCGACCCGTCGATCGACGTGCGACCGCTCGCCCAGTCAGTGTCGGACATCGCCGAGTCGTTCGGCTCGACGCGCGCGCCGCACATCGGGGCGTTGGGTGCAGACGGGTTGATACCGTTCTCGGCCAACGGTTCGGTCGGCCTGGTGATCGCTGCGCCGACGGTGCTGAAGGATGCGGATCTCGAGCCGGTTCGTGAGCTCATGACGGTGACCGGGTGGCCGACGCTGGGCGTCATCGCCATAGAGCGACTCGGCGTCCACCGCTGGTTCCTGCGCGTGCGGTCGATGCGCAGGCGGCCGTCCGAGGTCGCCGCGCCGTCACAGCAGCCGCGTTCCATTCGACCTAGTCGCTCCGGCAGGGCCATGTGACTCGACCGAGCCTCGCGACGCTCGCGACCGATCAGCGGGCGGGGACGGCGGGGTCGCCGGCGTTGCTCGTCGCGCTCGCTCTGATCGCGGCGCCGCTATTGAAGCCGCACGGTCCGGTACACGTGACGCCGGTGGACGTCATCATGACCGTCGCGATCCTGAGCGTCGTGCTATGGGCGGGAACGGCCCACGTCGACCTTCACCTTCCGTACGCCGTGCCGATGGCGATCCTGATCGCGACGGGGATCGTGGCGGCGGCCTTCGGCATCGTGCCGATGTCGGGCGTGGTCGCG
>JBAVEY010000119.1:0-8881 GCA_049587975.1 Actinomycetota bacterium
GATCTCTGGGCATCGCCTCCCCCTCCAGGAGCGCGTCGACGAGCTCGTCGACGCGTTCGTCCGGGAGCGGCGCGAGCTCGATCAGCTCCATGCGGTCGGGCACGTCGCTCGTCAGGGCGTCGGGTGCGCCATGCCCGCTCCGAGCCGTGAGGACGAACAGGAGCGACGCGTCCCGGCCCTCCGGCAGGAGCAGTCGGAGCGCGCGGAGCGTGGACGCGTCGGCCCAGTGGAGATCCTCGACCGAGATCACGACCGGACCGCGTTCGACCAGCGCGAGGACGAACCGGCGGAGGGCGTCCAGCACGCGCAGCTGCAACGTTTCCGGGGACGCGTGCGGGGTCCCCTCGTCGCCGGCCGTCCCGAGCACCGCCTGCAGGTACGGGACGGCGTCGTCGAGGTCACCGGGTAGGACGGTCCGCACCCGCTCTCGGAGCACCGGGAGCGGGACGGGCTCGCCCCGCGCCAGCTCCAGCGCATCGAGGATCGGATCGCGGAGCGGGAGGTACGGCGTCGACCCCCCGAACGAGACGCAGCGTCCCTCGAGCCAGGTGATCCCCGCCGGCGCGACGTGACCGCGCACCTCCTCGATCAACCGGCTCTTGCCGATCCCGGGATCGCCCCGGACCATCAGGAGACCGCCCTCGCCACCGAGCGCACGCTCGGCGATCCGCGAGGCTCGCTCGAACTCCCGCTCACGCCCGACCATCGGCGCCGAGGCGACCGCCGTCGGCGGACCGCGCCGCTCCCCCACCACCTCGAACGCCGAGACCGGTCCGGCCTTTCCCTTCAGGTCGAGCCGGCGCTCCGGTCCCCACGCGAACAGGTCGCCGACGGCCCGACGGGTGACGTCCCCGACGAGCACAGCCCCGGGCGGGGCCTGCGACTGCAGGCGGGCGGCCGTGTTCAGCGCGTCTCCGGTCGCGCCGTACTCGACCCGGCCTCCGCCGCCGATCGGCCCGAGCACCGCCAGCCCGGTCTCGATCCCGACCCGGACCGAGACGGGCGAGGCATCGCCGCCGGCCTGGGTCTCCGCGACGATGCGGAGCGCGGCGCGGATCGCCCGCTCGGCGTCGTCCTCGTGGGTGACCGGAGCGCCGAAGAGCGCGAGGACACCGTCGCCGGCGAGATCCTTCACCGTTCCGCCGAACGCCTCGACGGCCTCGATCATCCGCCGGACCGCGGCGCCGAGGACCTCGCGCGCGTCCTCCGGGTCCAGCCGCTCCGTGAGCTGCGTCGAGCCGACGACGTCGGCGAACAGGGCGGTCACGACCTTCCGCTCCTCCCGCATCTCGCCGCTCACCGCCCGATTCTGCTCGCCCACCCGAGCCGTGGGAACCAGCGAACCGCCCTGGCCGCGTCGCCGGCGCCCCCTATCCTGGAGCCCATGACCCCCTGTCCGGTCTGCGGCGAACCGGTCCCCGAGGGCGCCCGTTTCTGCCCGAACTGCGGCACGCCCCTCGGGTCCCCGCTCGGCACCGAGGAACGCAAGATGGTCACGGTGCTGTTCGCCGACCTCGTCGACTCGACCGGCCTGGCCCAGCGCCTGGACGCCGAACGCGCTCGCGAGATCCTCGGCTACTTCTTCGACGCCGCGTCCGAGGAGCTCCTCGCGCTCCGCGGGCGGCCGGAGAAGTTCATCGGCGATGCGGTCATGGCGGTCTTCGGCCTCCCGACCGTTCACGAGGATGACGCGCTGCGCGCCGTCCGGGCCGGCCTCGCGATCCGCGCCCGGACGCAGCGCCTCGCCACCGACCTCGGCCTGCCCGAACCGCTCGACGTCCACGTCGGCATCGAGTCCGGCGAGGCCGCAACCGGCCTCGGACCGGCCGGGCAGCTCCTCGTCACCGGGCCGGTCGTGAACGCCGCGGCCCGCCTCCAGGGCGCGGCCGGCTCCGGCGAGGTGCTCGCCGGCGAGACCACGGTCGCCCTCACGGTGAACGCCGTCTCCTACGGCGACGGACGGGCCGCCCAGGCGAAGGGCTTCGAGGGCGGCGAGCTCGCCGGCTTCCCGGTCGAGGGCCTGACCCCGCGCTCGGCCCGCCGGACGATCCCGTTCGTGGGGCGCACAAGCGAGCTCGCGATCTTGCGCGAGAGCCTGCACCGCGCCACCAGCACCGGCCACCCGGTCCTCGTCTCCGTCCTCGGCGAACCCGGGATCGGGAAGTCGCGCCTTGCCGACGAGCTCGTCGCGGGCCTCGACGACGACGTGCCCGTCCTCACCGGCCGCGCCCGGCCCTTCACCGACACCGCCACGTTCGCTCCGGCCGCCACCATCGTCGCGGAGCTCGCGGGGCTCGAGGAGGACGAGCCGCCGGACAAGGCGAAGCGCCGGCTGCACGAGCTCGCAGATCGGTACGCGCAACCCGACGACGCCAAGCGCCTCGTCGAGCGGCTCGCGCTCCTGTTCGGGATGGCCGAGCGGCACACCCACGCGTCGTTCGTGCAGGACGTGCAGGCCGGCTTCGTCGCGCTCGTCGACGGCCTCGCGCGTGAGCGGCCCGCCGTCCTCGTGTTCGAGGACGCGCACCAGCTCCGCCCTCCGATGCTCGAGCTGATCGAACGCCTCGGCTCGCCCGCCCGCGGCGGCAAACGCAAGGCGCTCGTGCTCGTGCTCGCGCGCATGAGCCTGCTCGACGAGCGCCCCGCGTGGGGCACGACCACCGCGAACGCGGTCCGACTCCGGCTCGAGCCGCTCTCCACCGAGGAGTCGATCGATCTGGCGCGGCAGGCGTCGGGCCGGCGGATCGTCGACGCCGAGGCGGCCGAGATCGCCGAGCGTGCCGGCGGCAACCCCTTCTTCATCATCGAGACGACCGGCATGCTCCTGCCGGAGGCCTCCGGCGCGTGGCCGAGCCTGCCGCCCACCGTGCAGGCCGTCGTCGCGGCGAGGATCGACCACCTGCCCCCGCGCCTGCGCGAGCTCACCCGCCGCGCATCGGCCTTCTTCGTCTCGTTCGACATGCACGAACTCCGGACGATCGACCCCGGGGCCACCCAGGACGAGATCCGGCAGCTCGGGGAGGCCGAGATCCTCGTGCCCGAGGACGACGCCCAGACCCCCGTCACGCGCTGGCGCATCCGGCACGCGACGGTGAAGGAGGTCGCGTACGCGAGCCTTCCCAAGCGCGAACGGGTGCGCCTGCACCAACTGATCGCCGACCGGCTGGCCGCGACCGGTCACCGGTCGTGGGCGGCCGACCATCTCGAGCTCGCCGCGGTCGCCTCGCTCGACCTCGATCGCGACGACCGCACCGTCGCCGAGCGTGCCGCCGACGCGCTCCTGGACGCGGGCGACCATGCGAGGCGCCGGATGGAGAGCCGCACGGCGGTCGACTACTACGAGCGGGCGCTCGGCCTCGCGGGCCCCGAGGACCGTTGGGGCGTCCGCGAGGCGCGCGCGCTCGCCGGCATCGGCGAGGCCCGGTACTGGCTGGGCGAGTACCCGGCGGCCACCGACGTGCTGGGCAGGGCGGTGGAGCTCGGCCGGACGTTCGACGACCCGTTCACGCTCGCGCTCGCGTTGCGGTTCCTCGGCGACATCGCCATCAACGTCGAGGGCGACGTCGACAAGGCCGAGGCGCTGCTCGACGAATCGCTCGCGGCGGCCGAGAGCTACGAGGAGCCGTGGGCGATCGCTCGCACGCTCCTGTTCGCCGGCTGGGTCCCGTGGACGCGGGAGGACCACGAGGCGGCCGAGACGATCTGGCGCCGCGCGCTCGAGGTCGCCGATCCCGAGGACGGCTGGGCGCGCGTGCGGGCGCTCAACTCCCTGTCGATCAACCGCACCGGTGGCCCGTGGCGCTCGGGCCCCGAGCCCGAACAGATCCTGCGCGAGGCGCTCGCCCTCAGCGACGAGGCGAGCGCGCTCGCCGAGGAGATCGGCGACCAGTTCAGCATCGCGATGACGACGGTGCAGCGCGGCCGGATCCTCGACGACCAGGGCCGGTACGAGGAGTCGCTCCCCTGCTTCGACCGCGCGATCGCGGTGTTCGAGGATCTCGGCGCGCGGTGGGAGCAGGGCGACGCGGTCGCCGAGCGCGGGATCGCCAAGCGCGAGCTTGGCCGTCTGGACGAGGCCGAGGAGGACCTCCGCAAGGCGATCCGCATCTCCGAGGAGCTCGGCGAGCGCCAGCTCGCGAGCTGGACCTGGCGCGCGCTCGCCCAGGTCTCGGAGCGCCGCGGCGACACGGCGGAGGCCGAGCAGCGGATGCGACGCTCGCGCGAGGCGGAGGCGAAGGGACCGCGGTAGGCCATCGAACGATCCAGCCCTCTCAGCGCGACCACTCGATCGGCCGAGCCCCGAGGCCCTCGAAGATCTCGTCCGCGCGAGCGCGACGATCCGCCGATCTCGCGTCGTCGAGCCCGGCGAGGCAGCGACCTGCGCCGAGCAACGCCATCCCGGTCTCGAGATGGTGGCCGTACAGGTCCCAGCCCTCGACGGCCTGCTCGTACCCGCTCGCCGCCTCAGCGAGATGCCCTTGCGCCTCGTCGAGCGCCGCGCGCGACGACAGGAGCGACAGGTCGTGCCGCCGCGCGGTCACCCTCGCGCGTTCGATCATCCGCCGGGCGAGCGGCAGGTCCCCGCTGGCGATGCAGATCCGCACGAGGTCGACCAGGAAGTCCTCGCGGTACCAGTCGATCGACACGTTCGTCTCCTCGTCGAGCTCCCGCACGATGCGGTTGGCGTCGGTCGTCCGACCGTCCTTGATCGCCGCGAGCGCCGCGGCGAGCGAGGCTGGGACGAGCACCTGCGCGTCGCCGATCTCCTTGGCCCGTGCGATCAGTCCCGCGGCCGACTCCGACGCCTCCCGCACCCGCCCCCTCCACGCGAGGACCTGGGTGATCCACGGCTGCGCGAGCATCGCGGCGTAGTCGGCTCCGGCCTCCCTCGAACGACGGACGACCTCGTCGGCGACGAGCAGGAGCTCGTCCCACGCTCCGACGTCGAAGAGCTGGCCGAGGCTCAGGGCGTCGCACCACAGCGCCATGTCGAGGAGCCCGCGATGCTCGGCCAGATCCCGGCCGGCCCGCACGGTTGCCAGGGCGACGGTGGGTCCCTCGATCGCCCACTCCACCTCCGCCCGGACGAGCAGAGCGAGCGCATGCTCTCGCGAACTCCCGCGGCTCTCCGCCTTGACCTGCGCCTGCTGGAGATCGTCGAGGCCGGCCTGGTCCCCGAGGAAGCAACGAGCGATCCCCCGGTAGCTGAGGGCCCGCGAATCGAGCGATGCGACATCGAACCTCGTCGCCAGTTCGAGGGCTCGATCGCACAGGCCGATCGCCTCCTCGAAGGATCCGGACAGGATGTGCGCCGACGCGAGGGAGGTGAAGCACGTGGCGAGCTCGACGCCGGGTGGCTCCGCCTCCAGCATCTGGACGGCCTCCGCGAGGCGCGCCCGGCTCTCGGCCAGCTCGCCGCGATCGGAGAGCACGGCCGAGAGCTTGGTGAGGCACGCCCCCTCGGAGACGCGGTCGCCGAGCTCGCGGAAGGCGGCGATCGCGTCGCGGTAGCCGCGCTCCGCCTCCTCGTACCGACCCCAGTCCTGGACCGCCTCGGCCCGCAGGTAGATCGCGTGCGCTCGCTCGGGATCGCCCTCCGGCAGGAGCGCGATCACCTCGTCGAAGCACTCCACCGCGCGCGCGACGTCGAACCCCATCGCGGCTTCGCCCGCTATCAGCAGGGCCTCGCGGGTGGAGACCTCGAGGTCTCCGACCGCGTCGCTGCCCGCCGAGCGGCTGAGCTCGAGCGCCTGCCCGTAGTGGTGGACGAGCAGCTCCACCTGGTCCGAGAGCCGCTCGGCGGCCAGCCGCTCGATCCAACCGGCCGCGGCCACGTGCTTGTCCACCCGGGCGAGCCGGGGGATCTGGTGGTACGCGACGTCGCGGATCAGCGCATGGGAGAAGGAGTACTCGGTATCGCCCTGCACCGAGGTCAGGCGGGAGGGTCGGACGAGCTCGCGGCGGGCCAGGTCGCGGACGCCGACCCGGGCGGTCTCGAGGTCCCTGCCGCCGATCGCGGCGACGGCCGAGAGCCAGAAGACCTTGCCGATCACCGAGGCGTCCTGCACCAGCGACTTCTCCTCGACCGCCAGGGTGTCGAGCCGGGCCGCGATCAGCGCCTGGAGGCTCTCCGGCGCGGGGATCGAGGGCAGGCCGACCGCGTCGGCCTCTTCGCCCGCGAGCTCGGATCGCTCGTCGAGCATCCGGGCGAACTCCTCCGCGAACAGCGGGTTGCCCCCCGCGCGCTCGGCGATGAGCTCGCGCACCTCGGACGGGGTCCCCGGCGCCAGGACGTTCCGCAGGAGCTGATCGGTCTCCTCATCGCTGAGCGGCGTGAGCGAGACGATGATCGAATCGCGCATCCCGCCGCCCCATCCCGGATCGATCTGCAGGATCTCGGGCCTCGCGGAGCACAGGATCAGCATCGGGAAGCCGGTCGACCACTCGAGGACGTGCTCGAGGAACTCGATCATGGAGGGTTGCGCCCAGTGCAGGTCCTCGATCGCGATCACGAGCGGGCGGACGGAGGCGATGGCCTCGAGGAAGCGGCGCCAGGCACTGAAGGACTCCGGCTGGTCGACCGCGGCGCCCTTCGTGTACGAGAGTCCGACCAGCGGCGCCAGCCGGGCCTGCAGCCACTCCTGCTCCCCGGGCTCGTCCACGAGCCCGGCGACGCAGGCCGAGAGCTTGTCGCCCGCGACCCGCGCGTCGTCGGATCCGAGGATGCCCGCCTGGGCCTTCACGAGCTGGCCCAGCGCCCAGAACGTCACGCCCTCGCCGTAGGGCAGGCACCGCCCCTGTCGCCAGGTCACGACGTCGGGCTGATCGTCGATGTACGTGAAGAGCTCGCGGATCATGCGGCTCTTGCCCACGCCCGGCTCACCGAGCAGCGTCACCAGCTGCACGGAGGACTCCCTGACGGCGCGCGCGAACGTGTGCTTGAGGAGCTCGAGCTCGTCCGCCCGGCCGACGAACGGCGTCGACGGAGCGCGGGGGATCTCCACGCCGAACCGGCTGCGCGCGGCCTTGGCCACCCAGACGGGGAGCGCCTCGGCCTTGCCCTTGACCTTCACCGGCTCCAGCGACTCGAGGTCGAACAGGTCCCGGGTGAGCCGATAGGTCCCCTCGCCCACCAGGACCCCGCCGATCGGCGCGACACCCTGCAACCGCGACGCCGTGTTCACGACGTCGCCGATCGCGATGCCCTGCGGGGACCGCTCCGGGCCGACGGCGACGACAGCCACGCCGGTCTCGATCCCGATCCGGACGGCGAGCGGCAGGTCGCGGTTGGTCTCGTTCAGCTCCTCGATCGCCGGCGGGATGCGCAGGGCGCTGAACACGGCCCGCTGGGCGTCGTCCTCGTGCGCGACGGGGGCGCCGTACACGGCCATCACCGCGTCGCCGATGAACTTCTCGACGGTGCCGCCGAACCGCTCGATCTCGCGACGGACGCGGGCGTGGTACCTGGCCAGGGTCTCCTGGACGTCCTCGGGATCGGCGAGGTCGAACCGCGACGTGAACTCGACGAGGTCGCAGAACAGGATCGTCACGACCTTGCGCTCCTCCCGTCCCCGCCGGCCGGCCTGGAGCGCGTTCCCGCAGGCCGCGCAGTACTGCGCGTCCTCCCGGTTGTGCTCGCCGCACGTTGGGCAGACCCCCACCAGCGGAGTGTAGGGCGGCCTCTAACGCGGAACCACGGGTTGCGTTCGCCGGCATTGACCACCCCGCGGGGCGGGCGTACGTTTGGCGGTTCGAGGAGGGAGGCTCGGATGGCCAAGCTCGCAGACTTCCTGGAGAAGCTCGCGTCGGACGATAAGTTCGAGAAGAAGTACGACAAGGATCCCGTCCAAGTGATGAAGGACTTCGGTCTCGACAAAGAGCAGCGGCGCCTGATCCGGACGGGCACGGTCAAGGAGATCCGCGCCGAGCTCAAGAAGCCGAGCGAGCTCGGCAAGGACGTCCTCGTCTTCCGCGTCAAGCGCGGGTAGCCGGCCGGTGGCCGAGCCCGAGCGGGGGGCGGGTTCGCTCACCGTCGTCGGCGCCGGGATCCGGCCCGGGCTCCACACCACACGCGAGGCGATCGCCCGGATCCGGGGCGCCGACAAGGTGCTGTACCTGCTCGCGGAGGTGGCGCCCGTCCGATGGCTCGAAGAGCTGAACCCGTCCGCCGAATCGCTCGAGGACCTGTACCGGGCCGGGCGGCCGTACGCCGAGGTCTACGACGAGATCGTCTCGACGATCATGGACCACGTCCGGCGGGGGCTGGACGTTTGCGTGGTCTTCTACGGCCATCCCGGGGTGTTCGACCGCACGTCCTACGACGCCGTCGCTCGGGCCCGCGCCGAGGGGTTCGCCGCCCGGATCCTGCCTGGCATCACCGCTGAGGACTGCCTCTACGCGGACCTCGAGCTCGACCCGGGCGCGACCGGCTGCCAGAGCTTCGACGCGACGGATTTCCTCGTCCACCGGAGACGGCCCGACGTGACGGTCCCGCTCATCCTGTGGCAGGTGGGTGTCATCGGCGGGCAGCGAACCACCGACGAGGTGAGCCTGTCGGGGCTGCAGGTCCTCGCCGAACGCCTCGAGGAGCTCTACGGCCCCGAGCATGAAGCGATCGTGTACGAGGCGACGCCGTTCCCCGCCGGCCGGCCGCTCATCGAGCGCACCGAGGTGGCGGACCTCGCCGACGCCGGCGTCACCGGGCTGGCGACGCTCTACGTCCCTCCGACCGCCACGGCGACCGCGGACGTGGAGCTGATGGCCCGCCTCGGGATGCCGTCGTAGTCGAGCACGATCCTGTCGGTCGGGCTGACGGGCCGGACGGTGTCACCTAGCGACGGTCGTCGTCTTCGTCGTCCGGGACCGGCCGGTGCTGTTCGAG
>JBAVEY010000120.1:0-23358 GCA_049587975.1 Actinomycetota bacterium
CGGGATACTCGATCGAGGTCCTGTTCCGCTTCGATCTCCTCGCCGGGTATCGGAAGATCATCGACTTCAAGGACGGCTCCTCCGACGATGGCTTGTACATGCTGGACGGATGCCTAACCTTCTTCCCGAAGGAGCAGGACGTCCTCACCAAGATCGGCTCGGACTCCTACGTACAGGTCGTCCTCACGCGGGGCCCGGCCGACCGGGTCGTGGGATACGTCAACGGCGTCCGGCAGTTCGCGTTCAACGACCGCGCTGGCCTCGCGAAGGTGAGCGGGTCGAACACCCTCCGGTTCTTCGTCGACGACGCCACGACGACCGGGGAGTGGTCGAGCGGCGCGGTATCGCAGATCCGGCTGTTCGATCAGGCTCTCACCGCGAACGAGGTCGCGTTGCTCGCGTGCACGGAGATCGCGATCGCGGATGCGACCTTCCCGTGCTGAGAGCTCCAGCACGCTCGCCCGCCCCAGGTGGGGTTCACGCGTCAGGCGATCCGACTTCGCGAACGGTCAGACGTCGAGCAGGGGCGCCACCCGCTCGCCGAAGAGCTGGAGCTGCTCGATCGGGTCGCCGACGGGCCACAGGAACACGCGCTGGACGCCCGCCTCGGCGAACAGGGTGAGTCGCTCCACGCACGCCTCCGCCGACCCGACCAGCAGCCGATCGCCGAGCTCCTCCGGCGCCCGCCCGAGCGTGGGCGCCACCTTCTCCTCCAGGATGCGGCGGGCGCGCTCCGGGTCGTCCTCGATGCGGAACATCATCGTGGCGAGCGCGTTCGCGAATCTCTCGGGATCCTTGCCGTACTGCGGCAACTGCCGGCGCAGTCGATCCCACGACTCCACGAACCCCTCCGGGGTGGTGTTGTAGGCGGAAGCGATCCAGCCGTCCCCGAGCCGGGCCACCCGTCGGAGGCCCGCATCGGAGCCCCAACTCCCGACCCAGATCGGCGGTCCTCCAGCCTGCGTGGGTGGAGGCTCGAGACGGATGCCACGGGTCGAGTAGAACGTGCCCTCGAACGGTTCGCCGTCCGGATCCCACAGCGCTCGGAGCGCGCCGATGGCCTCCTCGAACCGCGGCCATCGCTCGTCCCACGCCAGCCCCGCGGCCTCGTAGTCGGGCGCATGCGAGCCCGGCCCGACGCCTGCGATCAGGCGACCGCCCGAGAGCAGGTCGATCGCGCCGAGCGACTTCGCCAGCGCGATGGGCCCTCGGACCACGGCCAGCGCGATCGTCGTCGCGAGCGTCATGTCCCCGGTCGCCGAGACCACCGACGCGAGCGCGGTCGGCGCGTCCAGCCACGGCCGGCGGTGCTGGAGGTGATCGTTCACCGAGACGGCCTTGAAGCCGAGCCGTCGCGCCGTTTCCACGTACGCGATCAGCGAGGGGGTCTCGGGTTCGGACTCGATCCACGTCAGGACCGGGAGATGCACGCCGAGATCCAATCCCGCCTCCTCCCGCGCTCGGCAAGGCGTCGGTCAAGCGTACGCGCGTCTATCGGCGGAGGTGTCTCGGGGCACGACCGGCCCGCCGAGCGCCTCGAGCGGTCCTTCATGCCCTCGAGCCCTTGGACGGTGGTGCTAGGGCACGACGGCTCGGTGGTACCCGGCCGGCTCGATCTCGATCGTCGCCCATCCGAGGTGGCGGATCGCGGCGAGCGCTCGATCGAGCCGCGGGTGGCGCTCGAGCCGCTCGACCTGGTCGGCGGCGACCTCGATCCTGGCCCGACCGCCTTCGTGGCGGACGCGCACGACGTCGAACCCGAGCCCACGGATCTCTCGCTCGGCCGCATCGATCCTGCCGAGGAGCTTGGGCGTGATCCGCAGCCCTGTTTGCACGCGAGACGACAAGCACGCCAGCGCCGGCTTGTCGGCGACCCGCAGCCCGAGCTCGCGTGCGAGCGACCGAACCGCGTCTTTGCCCACTCGCTCCTCGAGCAGCGGGTTGCGAACCCCGGCGCGCTCCCCGGCCCAGAGTCCCGGGCGGAAGTCGTCGAGGTCGTCGGCGATCGCCCCGGCGAGGACGACGGCGCCGTCCGCGCTCGCGGCGATCGCTCCCAGCGTCGCGTACAACTCGGCTTTGCAGTGGTAGCAGCGCATCTCGTCGTTACGCACGTAGGCCTCGCGCTCGACCTCGCGCGTTCGGACGACGCGATGCGCCACGCCCACGTCCGCGGCGACGCGTCTCGCCTCCTCGAGCTCGCCCTCCGGGTAGCTCGGCGAGAGTGCCGTCACCGCCGTGACCGAGCCCGTCCCGAGCGCCAGCGCGGCGAGCGCGAGGACGAGCGACGAGTCCACGCCGCCCGAGTGCGCCACGATCGCCCGGTCGCCATAGGACCTGACGCGTTCCTCGACCGCGTCCCGGAGCTCGGCGGTGCTCCTCACGACTGCTCCTCGAGGAGCCGGTGCGCGAGCGCGGACGCGGACTCATGCACCGCTCGGACCGGCCGGTCGAGCTTGCGCGCGGCCTCGACGACGTCGTCGTGCTCGGGCTTGGCGTTCACCGCTCGGCCGTCGAGGTAGGCGACCTTCACGCGGACCACCGGGCCGCCCTCGGCGAGCTCGATCTCGACGACGCGACGTTCGAGCTCGGGACGGGAGACCCCGTGGACGCGGACGCCGAGCGTCGTGGTGTGCTCGAAGAACGCCCGGCGAACCCTCGGCACATCGTCCGTCTCGCAGAGCGCCGAGATCGTGACGGCGGGGCGCCCTCGCTTCATGACGATCGGTGTGAGCCAAGCGTCGAGCGCGCCGGCCTGCAGCAGCCCGTCGAGCGCGTCCGGCACGAGTTCGGGCGTGAGGTCGTCGACGTTGGCCTCGACCACGATGAGCCGTCGTTCGCCCCGGCCCTCAGCCAGCGTTCCGAGCAGGACCCGGACGACGTTGGCCACACCCTCGGGATCGCGTGTGCCGGCGCCGACGCCGACCGCCTCGAGCCGCATCTCGGGTACCTCCGGCGAGGGCTCGCCGACGGCCGCGAGGATCGCGGCGCCCGTCGGCGTGACGGGCTCGCCGAGCTCGGTGGGGGCATCGGGAGGCCGGACGTCGAACCCACGGAGGAGCTCTAGGGTGGCCCGCGCGCCCTTCGTGAGCGGGAGTGCGGCGACCACGATCGAGTCGACCTCGTGCGCGTCGAGTGCCGCGCAGACGCCGACGATGTCGACGAGCGTGTCGTCGGAGCCGAGCTCCTCGAGCTGCACCCGGTCGAACGGGACGCCGTGCACCCGGGCCTCCGCCTCGCCGAGCCGCGTCAGCACGGCAACCGCGCGTTCGCGAACGCCGGATAGGAGCGTCGCCTGCTCGACGCGTTCGACGAGGTCCCGAGGACCGACGGGTAGGTCCGGGGCGCGTTCGAGGCCTTCGGGCAGGACGAGCTCGAGCGCGCGGAGACCGCGGCGGGTCGTGGCCTGCGTGCCGATCTCGATCCGACGGCCGAGGACGTTCGCGACGGCGTCCGCGATCGGTTCGAGCGGCGCCCCGGCGTCGAGGAGCGCGGCGAGCAGCATGTCGCCCGCGACGCCGCCGACGGGTTCGACGAACAGCGTCCTCACGAGCCTGCTCCCGCCGCGGCGCGGGCGATCATCGAGGCGAGGTATCCCGCGCCGACGCCGTCGTCGATGTTCACGCAGGCCACGCCGGGCGCGCACGAGGTCAGCATCGACAGGAGCGCTGCAAGGCCACCGAAGCTCGCACCGTAGCCGACGCTGGTCGGGCACGCGATCACGGGGCAGCTCGCGATCCCGCCGATCACGCTCGCCAGCGCTCCCTCCATCCCGGCGACGACCACGACCGCGTCCGCACGGGCGAGCTCGGGACGGACGGCGTCGAGCCTGTGGAGTCCGGCGACGCCGACGTCCGCGACGATCGCGGTCTCGGCCCCGAGCACGAGCGCCGTCAGCTGGGCTTCTTCGGCGACCGGCAGGTCGGACGTGCCGGCGGTGATGACGGGGACGAAGCCGCGAGGCGTGGGCACGTTCCGCGCGATCGCGATGCATCGGGCTCGAGGTCGTTCGAGCAACTCGAGGTCGCCGGCCGCGGCGCGCACGGCCTCGACGTGCTCGGGCGAGGCTCGCGTCACGAGGATGGGTCCCACGTTGCCGTCGATGAGGCGACCGACGATGCCTCGAACCTCTGACGGGAGCTTGCCCTCCGCGTAGACGATCTCGCACCGGCCCTGGCGCAGCTCGCGATGGTGGTCCACCTTCGCGAACCCGAGGTCGGCGAACGGCAGGTCGCGGATCTCGCCGGTCGCCGTCGAGGCCGACACCTCGCCGTCCGCCACGCGCTCGAGGAGGTCGCGCAGGCGTCGCTCGTAGGTCGGAGGATCCGCCACGCGCCCACGATATCCCGCCGCCCGCCAACGGCGAGGTCCGCGTCAGCGCTCTCGGGCCCCGGGTCCGTACTCGGGCCGCGACGGCCCCCGTGGGTATCGTGACCGATCACGTGACCTCACCTCGCGTCCTGACGAAGCGCGCGCTCAACCGCGCGTTGCTCGAGCGGCAGCTGCTGCTGCGGCGTCGGCGGGTGCCGGCGCTCGAGGCGGTGGAGCGGCTCGTCGCGCTCCAGTCGCAGGTGCCGCGCGATCCGTACGTCGCGCTCTGGTCCCGGGTCGAGGCGTTCCGCGCCGGGACCTTGTCCGACGCGCTGGAGACGCGCCGTGCCGTCCGGATGACCTTGCTCCGCGGGACACTGCACCTCGTGACGGCGCGGGACGCGATCGGCCTCCGCGCGCTCGTCCAGCCGGCGATCGAAGGTGTGATCTTAGGCTCGAGCCCGCTGCGCAAGGTCGTCGGCAGCGTCGACATGGACGAGCTGTTCACGGCGCTCACCGCCTGGCTCGAGCAGCGTGCACGCACGCGCGCCGAGCTCGTGAAGGAGATCGCCGGGCGATGGCCGGACGCGGACGCCGACCCGCTCGGCTACGCGATGTACGGGCTGCCGACGGTGCAGGTGACGCCGCGAGGGCTGTGGCGGCGGAGCGGCCGCTCGGCCTTCACGACGGTGCAGGCGTGGCTCGGCGCCTCGCCGGATCCCGCGGCCGACGTCGAGGCGCTGGTGCTGCGGTACCTCGCGTCCTTCGGACCGGCGACCCCCGCCGACGCCCAGTACTGGTCGGGGGTGACCGGCCTCGGCGAGGTCTTCGAGCGGCTCCGACCCCAACTCCGCACAATCCGGGACGAGGACGGCCGCGAGCTCCTCGACGTCCCGCGAGCGCCGCTCCCCGACCCGGACGTCCCGGCGCCGGTCCGCTTCCTCCCCGAGTACGACAACGTGACGATCGGCCACAAGGACCGGACCCGCATCGTCCCCGAGGGCATCCCTCGGTTCACCGAGGTCGGATGGGGGTCGGTGCTCGTCGACGGGATGGTCGCCGCGCGGTGGCGGCTCTACGAGACGAAGGAGGACGCGAACCTGCGCATCGAACCGTTCCGCCGCCTGACGCGCGAGGAGCGCGCCCACACCAAGGAGGAGGCTGGGCGGCTCGCGGCGTTCCTCGCCCCCGAGGCGGACGTGCGGGTCGAGCTCCGGGCGCGTGCCGCGACGCCGTGATGTTCGCCGTTCAAAGGGAGATCAGAGCCATCAGGAACAGCGCGAACGCCGTCCAAGTTGCGGCGAGCTGGATCCAGTTGAGCGCGAAGTAGCGTCGCCGTCCCGCCTCCCAGTCCGCCGGCATCGCCCCCGGGTCCCAGGCCAACATCACGTCGTAGTGCGGTTCCTTCCACATGTTGGAGACCACGTACACACCGACGATCACCAGAGCCAGGCCGATCGCGGTGAGGACGAAGGAAGCGGAACCCGGATCGTCCCACAGGGTCACGAGCGCGACGGTCGGCGCGACGGCCATCCCGATCGCGCAGACGTAGTTGAACCAGGACTTCCTCCCGACCGGAAGGAACGCTCGCAAGAAGCGCTCGAAGTCCCGGCCGTCCATCGCTCCGAGCATCGGGTGCATGACCAGGGTGAGCATCCCCAACAGGCCGGATCAGAGTCCCGAGAACACGACGGACGCTGCGAGTGCCCACTCCTCGGCCGTCACGCGCCCCCCTTCCGCGCTGGCGGACCTCATCCTATGCCGCCCTAGCGTGCCGCTCCGATCGGATCAACCGCCCGCCTACCCGGGAGCTCGAAGGACTACGCGATGCTCACGATGAGCGACCGCAACAGCACGGATCCGAAGACACCACCCACGCCCGCGAGGGCGACGACCAGGTAGACGATGGCTCTCCGACGCCGGTCCTTCTCGAAGATCACCGGGAGCGCGGGCTCCGTCACCAGGCTCGCCGCCGTCATCACTATTTCCGTGGTCATCCCGTACCCTCGGCCGCCCGTGGTGTGGGCCGATCCCGCGCCGGAGGGAGGCCGCTCATGTTCAGGAAGCTGCTGGTGGGGTCTGTCGCCCTCGGCCTGGTGGTCGTCGGGGCGCAGGTGGTGATCGCTGGGACGACGAGAGGGCGGACGCCCGTGGACTGCGTCGACACGCTCTGGCGGACCTCGTCGGTCTCGACGTCGTCGACGACGTGGGAGGCCGTCCCGGGATTCGGAGCCCACCCGACCGCCATCTTCCCGATCACCGTCAACGTCAGCGCGCTGGTCTCGGGAGCGCCGGTACGGTTCCGGATCCTCAGCACCAACGTGGGCGAGCAGACGGTCGTCAGCAACCCCGGTCCGACGCGCTTCGACCCGGGGGTGACCGGTCCGAACCCGTTCGCCTACCAGTGGGTGGAACGCAACAACGTCGCCGCGTCCCACGCCAACTTCATCCGCCTGCAGTGGCGGAGCCCGTCGGGCGACGCCGTCACCCTGCTCCGGGGCGACCTGGCCGTCCTGTACCGGACCGACGGCTGCGACGGGTCGTCCTAGGGAGTCGGTGCCTTCCACCCGAGGCCCGGTCCGTGGCACCATCGGGTCTGTGGGTGGGACCGAGACGCCGGCCGCGACCCTCGAGGAGGCCAGGGCGGCCTTCGCCCGGCGATCGTGGGAGCGAGCGCACGAGCTCTTCGCGTCCGTGGCCGCCGAGCGGCCGCTGGATGCAGAGGATCTCGAGCGCTTCGCGAAGGCCGCCTACTGGATCGGGGCCGCGAACGGGGCGATCTCGGTCCGCGAAGCCGCGTACGAGGCCTTCCTCGCGCGTGGCGAGCAGACGCGGGCCGCGTCCTGCGCGCTCACGCTCCAGCGGCAGCACGCCTCGATGCTCCAGGATTCGCTCGCGGCGGCCTGGTTGACGCGGGCCGAGCGTCTGCTGGTCGGCGCCGACGAGTCCGCCGCCCACGGCTACCTCACCATCGCTCATGCCGATGCGGCTCGAGCACGGGGGGACGTCGCCGAGGCACTCACCCTGGCCGTGCGCGCCGTCGAGATCGCGAGCCGGTTCGACGACCGCGACCTTGCGACCTGGGCGCTCATGCGCCGGGGCATGTTCCTGGTCGACGCGGGGCGCGTGGACCAGGGATGGCCGCTGATGGAAGAGGTCGCCTCGGCCGCGGCGGGCGGCGAGCTCGGGACGTTCACCACGGGGGCCGTCCTGACCAACGTCGTCAACATGTGCCGCGACCTCGGCGACTACCGGCGCGGCAGCGAGTGGTCCGACGCCGCGATGCGCTGGGCCGAACGGCAGCAGATCCGGGGCTTCCCCGGGATCTGCCGCGTCAACCGAGCCGCGATCCTGCGCATGCTCGGCCGGCTGCGCGAGGCCGAGGAGGAGGCGCGCGCCGCCTGGCAGGAGCTGATGGAGTTCAGCCCGGCCCACGCCGCTGCGGCGCAGCACGAGCTGGGCGAGGCGCAGCTCCGGCGGGGGGACCTGGCCGCTGCCGACGAGGCCTTCCGGCAGGCGCGCGAGCTGGGAGAGGATCCGCAGCCCGGGCTCGCGTTGCTCCGGCTCGCGGAGGGCGATCTCGACGTGGCCGCGTCGTCGATCCGCCGGAGCCTGCAGGTGGCCGCGTTCGACCGTTTCGCGCGGGCCCGGATGCTGCCGGCTCAGGCCGAGATCGCCGGTGCGGCGGGCGACGCGCAGACGGCCAGGGCGGTCCGCGACGAGCTCGCCGAGATCGCCCGGCAGGTCGGCTCTCCCGCGATCCGTGCGGCGAGCGAGTGGACGGCCGGTCTCGCGGCGCTCCTCGAGGACGACCCGGTACGCGCGTCCGGTCACCTCGGCGAGGCCCGCAAGCGATGGGACGAGGTCGGGGCACCGTACGAGTCGGCGAAGGTCTCGCTGGCGCTCGCCGAGGCGCAGCTCGCCGCCGGCAACGACGAGAGCGCCGCGATCGAGCTTGCCGCGGCGAGGACCGCGTTCGAACGGCTGGGGGCGCTACTCGACGCGAGGCGAGCGGCGGAGCTCCTCGTCCGGACCCGGGGCGACGGCGCCCCGTCCCGCGCGGTCCGAACGTTCCTGTTCACCGACATCGTCGGCTCGACCGCACTCATCGAGGTGATCGGGGACGAGGCCTGGAACGATCTCCGCCGCTGGCACAACGAGGTGCTCCGCTCGGCGTTCGCCGATCACGGCGGCGAGGAGATCGACCACGCGGGCGACGGGTTCTTCGTCGCCTTCCCCGATCCCGCGGGTGCCGTCGACTGCGCGGTGGAGATCCAGCAACGGCTCGCCGAGCATCGCCGGATCCACGGGTTCGCGCCCCAGGTGCGGATGGGCCTCCACGCCACGACGGCCACCCGTGACGAGGCCGGCTACACGGGCCTCGGCGTGCACACGGCGTCCAGGATCGGCTCGCTCGCAGGCGGCGGTGAGATCATCGCGAGTGCCGAGACCCTGACCACCGTCCCCAACGCGCGAGGTTCGGAGCGGCGGAGCGTCTCGCTGAGGGGGATCATGGAGCCCGTCGAGGTCGTCTCGATCGACTGGCGGCCCTCGGCCTAGGACCGACCGCCGGCCCTGGATCCGGGCTGCCCCGTTGACCCGCGCGTGGCGGCCGGCGCAGAATCGTCGTTTCCGCAGGTCAACAGCCGGACGACCGGGAGGACGAAGCGTGGCGCACGAGGGCCCCGACGGCGTGACGGAACACGCGAGCGACGCGGGCAACGGTCAGCGACCACAGGGCCGGGCGCCCGACCCGGAGCGACTGCCGCCGTTCGTGAGACCCGCGGCCGACTTCATCGCGAAGATCCGCGCGACGGTGCACACGAAGCTCCTCGCCGGCTTCCTCGTGATCGCCGTGCTCCTGGTCGCGATGGGGATCACGAGCATCCTCGTCATCAGGGAGATGAACCGGGAGGCGCAGCAGCTCATCGCGCTCCAGGAGCAGACGGACGTCGCCCGGCAGGCGATCTACTCGGTCACCTCGCAGAGCCACTTCCGGGCGATGGCGCTGATCACGGAGGACGGCAGCTGGAACGACAAGATCGTCACGGCCAAACAGGACTTCGTCGACGACCTGGACACGCTGGCCGGGACGGGCGGACCCGCCGTGGACGCCGAGGTGAAGCGCATGCGGGGGATCAACGAACGCTACGCCGACGCCGGCGCCCAGGTGCTGGGCCTGTTCGATTCGGGCGACATCAAGAGCGCGCTCGACCTGCACATCGCCGCGGAGCACACGATCTCCCACGAGCTCGAGGACGAGCTCAACCAGCTGATCGACGCCACTGAGAAGCAGATCGTCGTCGCGTCCGGCGACCTCTCGTCGCTGCACCGCTTCCTGCTCGTCGCCGTCGGGATCTTCTCGGGCGTCAGCCTGCTCATCGCGCTCGGTCTCGGGGCGGCCCTGTCCTGGTCGGTCATCCGGCCGGTCCGCAAGATGGATCTGGCGCTGTCTCGGATCGCCGACGGCGACTTCGGGCAGCAGATCGACGTCCCCAACCGTGATGAGTTCGGCCGACTGACGACGAACCTCAACCGGACCAGCGGACAGCTCGCGACGCTGTACCACGACCTGGAGGAGCTGAACCAGAACCTCGAGAAGACGGTGGAGGATCAGCTGGGTCAGCTCCGGCGGGCGGAGCAGCTCCGCCGCTACCTCGCCCCGCAGATCGCCGATGCCGTCCTCAACGGCGGCGCGCCCGTATCGCTGAGCTCGACGCGCCGGAACCTGAGCATCCTCGTCGCGAACATCCGCGGATTCACCTCCATGTCCGAAGCCATGGAGCCCGAGGAGGTGATCGACGGGCTCAACCAGCACTTCGCGGTCATGACCGACGTCGTCTTCCGCCACGGAGGAACGCTCGACAAGTACATCGGCGACGGGATCCTCGCCTTCTTCGGAGATCCCATCCCGTTCGAGGACCACGCCGAGCGTGCGGTCGTGACCGCGCTCGAGATGCGCCAACGGCTCCGCGGCCTCCGCTCCAGGTGGTCGCCCGAACGCGAGGGTGGACTGAACGTCGGGATCGGGGTCAGCACCGGATACGTCACGGTCGGCAACATCGGGTCGGACACGCGGACCGAGTACACCGTGATCGGCAACCACGTGAACCTCGCCTCGCACCTGGCGCAGGCGGCCGGACCGGATCAGATCCTGGTCTCCGAGCGCACGCTGGCCGACTCCGCGATCCGGGAGCGCGTCGACGCCACGACGCTGGACCCGATCGAGGTGGAGGGCTTCCGCCATCGGGTCAAGATCTTCGAGGTCAACGACGTGCCCGCACCGCTGCGTCGCCGTCTCTGACCCGACGACGCGCTCAGTGGTGCGGCCCGGCTGGTCGCCGCCGGCCGCGATCTGATGCAGGACCCCGGTTACCGCGGCGGCTCGTCAGGCGGCCAGGGAGATATCCGGTGCCGCCGCGCTGCGCTCCCGCTCGAGCAGCCGCTCGACCACGTACCTGGCGTCCCGCGGAACACCGGGGATCACGTCCGACGCCGAGGAATACTGGAAGAACAGGCCGACGAAGTACAGACCCGGCTCGGACGCCACCACGCCGCGCTCGTGCACGAGCTCGCCGTCCTCGCCGAACATCGGGAGATCGATCCACGATAGGTCGTGCCGGAACCCGGTGCACCAGATCACGTTCGCGACGTCCAGGACGCGCCCGTCCTCGAGCATCGGCTTGCCGTCGCGGACGCCCATCGTCTTCGGGACACGCTCGACGCCCGCGGCCACGATCTGCTTCGGCTTGACCCGGACCAGCATGTCGCCCCGGGACGCCTGCTTCGCCTTCGCCCTCCGCCCTCGAGCGGTCCGGGTCGTTTGCACGTGGAGCCCGACGAACCGAACGATCCGGAAGGCGATGTGGCGCGAGACCCAGGTGTCGATGCTCACGGGGATGTGCCCTCGGTCGGGGCCGGAGAGCCAGGTCGGATGCGAGCCGACGACGTCGAGGGAGATGTCGGCGCCCGAGTTCCCGGCACCCACCACGAGGACCCCCCCATCGCGGAGCTGTGACGGGTTGCGGTAGTCGCTCGAGTGCATCTGCACGATGCCCGGATCGAGCTCGCGGGAGAAGGCCGGGACCCGCGGGTCACGGTTGGCTCCCGAGGCGACGATCACCTGCTCGGCCTCGATCCGATCGTCGCCGAGGGACAGGACGTAGTGGTCCCCGTCCCGGGAGATCCGCTCGACGTGAACGCCGGTGCCCACGGGCAGGTCGAACCTGCGCGCGTAGGCTTCCAGGTAGTCGGCCATCTGCTCCCTCGTCGGGCACCGGGCGCTGCGCTTCGGGTAGCGCCAGCCGGGCAGCTTGATGGCCCACGACGGGGTGAACAGACGGAGCGAGTCGTACCGCGTACGCCACGAACCGCCGATCCGGTCGTTCGCGTCGAGGATCACGAAGGACCGGCCCGCCTGCTTGAGGTGGTAGCCGGCGGACAGGCCCGCCTGCCCCGCGCCAACGATCACCGCATCGAACCGCTCCGAACCCTTTCCGTCCATGTCCGCCTCCCTGATCGCGTGGTTCCGCGACGGTAAGAGGAGCAGGGCGACGGCTTCATCGCAGGAACGAGCCAATCTCCGGCGGCGCCCTCGTGGTGAGGAATCACCACGAGCCGTAACGCTCAGGCCAGGTCGTGCTCGTAGGCGAACGCGGTGGCTGCCGAGCGAGACGTGACGCCGAGCTTCACGAACATGTTCTGGAGGTGGCGGGCGACGGTGTGCTCGCTGATCACGAGCTCGACGGCGATGTCGCGGTTCGTCTTCCCGGAGGCGACGAGCCGCAGCACCTCGGCCTCGCGAGCCGTCAGGCCGCGCGGCAGGGCCTTCGGCCCACCGAGCAGGTCGGAGGCCTCGGCGGCGTCTCCGGCGGCGCCCAGGCGTTCGAACGTGGCCAGGGCAGCCCGGAGCTCGAGCCGCGCGTCGTCCTCGTCGCCGGCGGCACGCAGCGCGAGCCCGTACGCCCTCCGGGCGCGAGCCCCCTCGTACGGCAGCTTGAGGTCCTGCCACAGCGCATTCGCTCGGCGCAGGCTCGTCAGGGCGTCCGGGACGTCGCCCCCGGCGAGCAGGAGCGACCCGCGGACGGTCGCCGCGGAGGCCGCAAAGACCAGCGCATCGGAGTGACGGGCGACGGCATCGAGCTCGTCCGCGGCCGTCCTCGCGGCATCGAGGTCGCCGGCCGCGAGCGCCGCGTCAGCGAACGCCCACAGCAGTCGGGTGCGGTGCAGCCGGCTTCCGGACGTCCCGGTGATCGCGACCCGCAGCGCCGCCACCGCGGCCTCCACCTTCCCCTGCGTGAGACGGAGCAGCGCCAGCCCGGGCTGAGGCTCGAAGCCGAGGCCGTGCGCCCGCTCGAACGCCGCCTCGGCGCCGGCCAGGTTGCCGAGGCGACGGCGAACGTCCCCGGTCTCGTACAGCGCCTCGCCGGCGAGCGCCGAGTTGAACCTCAGCAGCTCCTCCGTCGCCCTGACCGCCTCGGCCTCGGCCTGCGGCCAGTCCCCTCGGAGGCTCGCGAGCGCCGCGCGGTTGATCCGGCACATGCCCGGATACGGGGACTCGGGCGGGATCGACTCGGCCCACGCCCGAGCGGCCTCGCCCCAGTCGCCGGCCCGTCGGACGTCGGCGATCTCGAGGCATGCACCGATCACGTTGCAGTAGATCGCGCCGGTGAAGTAGTCGCTCAGTTCGCCGGCGACCACCGAGGTCATCGCCTCGTCCAGCAGGGCCACGCCCTCGGAGACACGGCCTTGGGAGATCAGGACGAGGCCGTGCACGTGGATCGCCATCCCCAGGAGGTCCCGGTCACCGAAGCGCTGGGCGATTTCGGTGGCGCGCTCGACGAGCGGGAGCGCCGGGGCGGGGTCGCCACTGAAGTACAGGACGGTCGCCTCCAGGAGCGCGGCGAAGCCGAGCTCGACGCAGTCGGGCAGCCGCCTCGCGTGACGCTGGGTCCGGGCGAACCACCCGGAGCCGACCGCCGGCTCCTCCCGGAGGAAGTGCTCCATGCACAGCCGCGCGGACATCCATGCGGCACGGCGATCGTCTCCGGCCTCCGCGTAGCCTGTGTACGCCCGCTGGCGGGCCGCGAGCGCCTCCTCGATCCTCCCGGTCCACCAGGCGGCGTCGGCCAACCGCTCGCGATCCTCGGGACGTTCGAGCGGCTCGAGGGCGCGGAAGAGCTCGTACGCCTCGGACCACGACCCCCGTTCCACCGCCGCCCGCGCCCGGTCGATGTCCGCGATGCGCTCGGCCACGCCGCCTCCTCCGTGTCGAACGCCGTGCGCCGGAAGCCGGGAACAGCCTAGCCCCAACGATCGAGCACGCGGAGGGCTCAGCCTGGGCGGCTGCCACAGCCGTCGGGAAGTGGACGGCTCCGTCGTGGATCGAATCTAGCGCTCTGAGGCCGAGGGGCGTACGTCGCAACCCTTCCGACCCCACACGTGGACCCCCTTCACCCACCCGGTTGCCGAACCCTCAGGGGGCGTGGAACACTCCCTCGCCGCCCGGGGCGAGCCCTCGTGCCCTCGCGGGCGTCGGGCGCGTCAGGAGGAGTCGGTGCAACGTCGAACGGGACATGTCCTCGTCGTCGATGACGACGCGCTGAATCGACGGCTCGTGGCCGCGACGCTCGCCCGTGAGGGGCTCCGAACGACCTCGGCCACCGACGGGGCCGAGGCCCTTGCGGCCATCGGCGAGGACCCGCCCGACGTGATCCTTCTCGACATCGAGATGCCCGGGATGGATGGGTTCGAGGTCCTGAAGCAGATCAAGTCCGACGAGAAGCTCCGGCACCTCCCCGTGGTCATGATCTCGGGCGTGGACGACACCGAGAGCGTGGTCCGGTGCCTCGAGATGGGCGCCGACGACTTCCTGCCCAAGCCCTTCGACGCGGCGATCCTGCGTGCCCGCATCAACGCCGGGCTTGACCGCAAGGCGCTCCACGAGTTCGAGCGCGATCGCGTCCGCGACATCTTCATGCGCTTCCTGCCGGAGCCCATGGTGGACGAGGTGCTCGCGAGGACCGATGGCGACGCGAGGATCCACCCGGAGGAACTGACCGCGACGGTCCTGTTCGGCGACCTCCGCGGGTTCACGAGCTTCGCCGAAGGCCGCCCCGTGGACGACGTCATCGAGGCCATCAATACGTACCTGACGCTGATGACCGATGCGGTCCTCGACCACGGCGGCACGCTGGTCGACTACATGGGTGACGGCATCATGGCGGCGTTCGGCGCCCCGGTCGCGAACGAGGAGCACGCGGATCTCGCGCTCGCGGCCGCGCGCGCGATGGCGGGTGAGCAGCTGGCGACGTTCAACGCATGGCTCTCCGCCACCGGCGTCGAGCAGCCGCTCCGGATGGGGATCGGGATCAACTCGGGGCCGGTGCTCTCCGGGAGCGTCGGCTCCCCACGACGCTTGGACTACGCGGTGATCGGCGACACGACGAACACGGCATCGCGGATCGAGGCGATGACGAAGCAGCTCGAGCACGCCGTGCTCTTCTCGGAGGGGACGAAGGACGCCCTTCGCGAGGTGCCCGAGGACGCAAGGTCGCTCGGCGAATTCGAGATCCGGGGGCGGAGCGGCAGCATCGAGCTCTGGGCGCTCGACGTCGAGGAACCGGCATGACCGCCCTCGATGACGAGATCCGGTCGCTCCGCGATCGCGTCGCGGAGCTCGAGGCGTCCGAGGCCGGACGCGAACGGGCTGGGAAGGTTCAGGACGCCCTCTATCGGATCGCCGAGACCGCGAGCTCCGCCCAGGACATGCAGGACTTCTACGCGAAGATCCATGCGATCGTCCGCGAGCTGATGTACGCGGACAACTTCTACATCGCGCTCTACGACGACGAGCGCGACATGATCAACTTCCCCTACAACGTGGATGAGGATCCGGACCAGCCGGATCCGAACCTCTGGGAACCGTTCGGGAGCGGGTACGCGGCGGGCACCACCGCGTACGTCCTACGGACCGGCCGGCCGATGCTCCTGACGAGCGCGGATTGGAAGCGGCTGGCGGCACGAGGCGAGATCGTGCTCATCGGCGAGGAGGCCGTGAGCTGGCTCGGAATCCCCCTCCAGTCCGAAGGCAAGACGCTCGGCGCCCTCGTCGTTCAGAGCTACCGCGAAGACCTGCGACACACCGAGGCGGACAGGGAGCTCCTGACTTTCGTTGGCCGGCACATCGCGTCGGCGCTCGAGCGCACGCGACTGATCGACGAGACCCGCCAGCGCAACGCCGAGCTCGCGCTGATCAACGACGTCCAACGCGGCCTCGCGATGAACCTCGACATGCAGGCGATGTACGACCTGGTGGGCGATCGGCTGCAGGAGATCTTCGACGCGCAGGTCGTCGACATCGGGGTGCTCGATGAAGCCGTGGGTCAGATCCGCTTCCCCTACTCGATCGAGCGCGGCGTCCGGTTCCCCGACGAGCCCATCCAGGTCATCGGCTTCCGACGCCACGTGCTCGAGACGCGGCAACCGTACCTCGCCGACGAGAACCTCGATGAGCAATCCGAACGGTTCGGTCAACCTCGCGTCCTTCAGGGGGAACCACCGAAGTCCTCCCTGTTCGTGCCGCTCTTGGTCGGAGGCAAGGCGACCGGCGTGATCTCGCTCCAGAACCTCGATCGGGAGCACGCGTTCAGCGATGCCGACGTCCGTCTCCTGACCACGCTCGCGGGCAGCCTCAGCATCGCCCTTGAGAACGCACGGCTGTTCGAGGAGACCAGACAGCGCAACGCCGAGCTCGCGCTCGTCAACGACGTGCAGCGAGGGCTCGCCGAGCGGCTCGACATGCAGTCGATGTATGACCTGGTCGGCGACCGGATCCAGGAGATCTTCGACGCGCAGAGCGTCGATATCGAGATCCTCGACACAACCGCCGGGCTCATCCATTTCGCCTACGAGATCGAACGAGGGGTTCGCTTCCACACGGACCCGATCGAGATCATCGGCTTCCGCAAGATCGCCCTCGAGACGCGAGAGCCGGTCGTCGTGAACGACGACATCGAGCGACGGTCCGCCGAGGTCGGCCATCCACGAGTGATCTCGGGCGAAGCGCCCCTGTCCGCCGTCTTCGTCCCGCTCCTCGTCGGCGACCGGGCGACCGGGCTGATCTCGCTCCAGAACATCGATCGGGAGCACGCGTTCAGCGACGCCAACGTGCGTCTGCTCACCACGCTCGCGGGCAGCCTGAGCGTCGCACTCGAGAACGCCCGGCTGTTCGAGGAGACGCGGCAGCGCAACGCCGAGCTCGCCTTGATCAACGACGTGCAGCGCGGCCTGGCCGAGAAACTCGAGATGCAGGCGATGTACGACCTCGTGGGCGACCGCCTCCGTGAGATCTTCGACGCGCAGGTCGTGAGCATCGCGGTGTTCGACGAGACCAACGACCAGGTCAGCTTCCCCTACATCATCGAGAAGGGGGAGCGTCTCGCCGCCGAGCCGATGGCACCCGTCGGGTTCCGCAAGCACGTCCTCGAAACGCGGGAGTCGCTCCTGTTCGACGCCATCACGCCGGAACTCCTCGCCGAGTACGAGCAACCGGAAGTGCTCGTGGGCGAACGGCCCAGATCCTCTGTGTGGGTCCCACTCGTCGTCTCGGGCAGGGCGACCGGCGTGATCTCGCTCCAGAACCTCGAGCGCGAGCGCGCGTTCGGCGAGGTGGACCTGCGCCTGCTCGCGACCCTCGCGGGCAGCCTGAGCGTCGCGCTGGAGAACGCTCGGCTGTTCGAGGAGACACGGCAGCGCAATGCCGAGCTCTCGCTCATCAACGACGTGCAGCACAGCCTCGCCGAGAACCTCGAGATGCACGCGATGTACGAGCTCGTCGGCGACCGGCTCCAGGAGATCTTCGACGCGCAGGTCGTCGACATCGGTGTGCTCGACCGGGAGAACGGGCTGCTCCGGTTCCACTACTCGATCGAGCGCGGCGTCCGCTATCCGGACGAAGCGATCGAGCCCGGTGGCCTCGGTGGCTACGTCATGAAGACACGGCAGCCGCTCCTGATCAACGAGCGCGCCACGGAGCGATCGATCGAGCTAATCGGGGGTGCGCCCCTCATGGGCTCCGGGGAGCCTGCGATGTCGGTACTGTTCGTGCCGCTCATCGTGGGCGGTGAGGCGACCGGAAGGATCTCCCTCCAGAACCTCGACCACGAGCACGCGTTCAGCGAGGCGGACGTTCGATTGCTCACGACGATCGCTGGGAGCCTGAGCGTCGCGCTCGAGAACGCGCGGTTGTTCGAGGAGACGCGCCAGCGCAACGCCGAGCTCGCGCTGATCAACGACGTTCAACGCGGGCTCGCCGAGAACCTCGAGATGCACGCGATGTACGAGCTGGTCGGCGAGCGTCTCCGTGAGATCTTCGACGCCCAGTCCGTCGACATCGGCGTGCTGGATCGCGAGACCGGTCTGATCGACTTCCCCTACTCCATCACGCGTGGCGTCCGCGACCCGGTGGAGACGATGGAGCCGAGCGGCCTGACCGCCCATGTGATGCGGACGCGCGAACCGCTCCTGATCAACGAGGCCCTCATGGACCGGCTCGCCGAGATCGGCGGCCCGGTCAGCGTACGCGCGGGTGGGCAGGCGAAGTCGGTGCTGTTCGTGCCGCTGCTCGTCGGCGGCGAGGTCGTGGGGCGGATCTCCCTCCAGAACCTCGATCGGGAGCACGCGTTCACCGAGAGCGACGTTCGGCTCCTCACGACCCTCGCGGGGAGCCTGAGCGGCGCGCTCGAGAACGCCCGGCTGTTCGAGGAGACCCGCCAGCGCAACGCCGAGCTCGCGCTGATCAACGACGTGCAGCGCGGGCTCGCCGAGAACCTCGAGATGCAGGCGATGTACGACCTGGTCGGCGAGCGGATCGGCGAGATCTTCGACGCGCAGACCGTCGATATCGGGGTCGTGGACGGGGACGCCGGGTCGATCTGGTTCCCGTACTCGATCGAGCGCGGTGAACGGTTGATCGACCATCCGGTCGACATCATGGGGTTCCGCAAGATCGCGCTCGAAACCCACAAGCCGGTCGTCATCAACGAGGACATGGAGCGACGGTGCATCGAGGCGGGCAATCCCCTCGCGATCGCCGGAGAGCCCTCGAAGTCATCGTTGTTCGTACCCCTGCTGGTGGGGAACCGGGGAACCGGCGTCATCTCGCTCCATAACCTCGATCGCGAACATGCGTTCGGCGAAGCCGACGTCCGCCTCCTGACCACGATCGCCGGGAGCCTGAACGTGGCGCTGGAGAACGCCAGGCTGTTCGAGGAGACGCGGCAGCGCGCGGCCGAACTCGCGATCGTGAACAACGTAGGCCAGGCGCTCGCCGAGCAGCTCGAGCTCGACGCGCTGATCGAGCGACTGGGGGATCAGCTGCGCGAGGTCTTCTCCGCCGATCTCGTCTACGTCGCGCTCCACGATCGGGCGACCGACATGATCGAGTTCGCCTACTACAGCGAGCACGGGGAGCAGCAACCGAACGAGCCGCTGAAGTTCGGTGAAGGCCTCACCTCGAAGATCCTCCAGACCCGCGAGCCCCTCCTGCTCAACCGCGCGACGGCGTTCGAGGAGATCGGGATCGCGACGAGGGGGACGCCCGCCAAGTCGTACCTCGGCGTGCCGATCCTCGCGGGCAGCGACGCGATCGGCGTGATCAGCGTCCAGAGCATCCAGCAGGCGGGGCGCTTCGGCGCGGACGACGCGCGCTTGCTCTCCACGATCGCCGCGAACGTCGGTGTGGCGATCCAGAACGCACGCCTCTACGCCGAGACCGGGCGTCGGGCGAGCGAGATGGCGGCGCTGGCCGAGCTGGGACGTGAGATCGGTGCGCTCCTCGACCTCGAGCCCATCCTCGGCGAGATCGGTGACCGCGCACGCGAGCTCCTCGACGCCGACACGAGCGCGGTGTTCTTAGAGCGCGAGGGCCTCTTCGTGCCGGTGGTGGCCCTCGGTGAGTTCGGTGAGGCCCTCATGAGCGACACGATCGCACCGGGCGAGGGGATCATCGGCGACCTCGCGCTCCGCGGGACGGCGGAGGTCGTCAACGACGTCCTCGGCGACGCGCGCGCGGTGCAGATCCCGGGGGCGGAGTACGATCAGCTCGAGCGCCTGATGGCCGCGCCGCTCGTCGCGCGAGGTCAGGTCATCGGGGTGATGGCGGTCTGGCGCACGACGCGCGCCGCGAACCCGTTCACCTCCGAAGACCTCGACTTCCTCGTCGGCCTCTCCCAACAGGCGGCGATCGCGATCGAGAACGCCAGGCTGTTCCAGACGTCGAAGGAGGCGGAGGAGGGCTACCGCAAGCAGAAGCAGTACTTCGAATCGCTCGTCGAGATCAGCCCGGTCGCGGTGGTGACCATGGATCGCGATCAGACGGTCTCCGGCTGGAACCCCGCCGCGGCGCGGCTCTTCGGCTACTCGCCGGACGAGGCCATCGGCCGGACGATCGACGCCCTGATCGTCCCCGAGGATCTCGCGCAGGAAGGCGACGACATCGTGCGGGAGGCGACCGAGCGAGGCCGGGCACACCGGATGTCGAGACGGCACCGGAACGACGGTCACCTCGTCGAGGTTGAGATCGTCATCGTGCCGCTCATCGTCGACGGCGAGCACCAGGGCTACTACGCGATCTACCACGACATCACCGAGCTCCAGGAGGCGCGCAGGACGGCCGACGCCGCGAACGAGTCCAAGAGCGCCTTCCTCGCGACGATGAGCCATGAGATCCGCACGCCGATGAACGCGATCATCGGCATGAGCGGCCTGCTCACGGAGACCGCGCTCGACGCCGAGCAGCGCGAGTACGCCTCGACGATCGCCCGCAGCGGGGAGGCCCTGCTCACGATCATCAACGACATCCTCGACTTCTCGAAGATCGAGGCCGGACGGATGGACCTCGAGCTCGCGCCGTTCGACGTCCGCGAATGCATCGAGGCGGTCGTGGACCTGATCGGACCGATCGCGCAGCGCAAGGGCCTCGAGGTCACCTACGGGATCGAGCCCGGGACCCCGGAGACGGCGGTGGGCGACACGAGCCGGCTCCGCCAGATCTTGCTCAACGTGATGAACAACGCCGTGAAGTTCACCGACGAGGGCGAGATCGCGGTCCACGTCGAGGCGGAGACGCCGATCGCCGACCGCATCGCGTTCCATGTCGCGATCCGCGACTCCGGGATCGGCATCCCGCCCGAGCGCATCGAACAGCTCTTCCAGTCGTTCACGCAGGTCGATGCCTCGACGAGCCGCCGGTACGGCGGGACGGGCCTCGGCCTCGCGATCAGCCGCCGGCTCGCGGAGCTGATGGGCGGGTCGGTCACCGCGGAGAGCAGCGGCGTCCCGGGCGAGGGCAGCACGTTCCACGTGACGTTCAAGGCGGAGGTGACCGACATGACGCCGACCGCGCTGCGACGGGACGGATCGTACGCGGGGCGCCGGGCGCTCATCGTGGACGACAACGCGACGAACCTCCTGCTGATGACCGCGCTCCTATCCGCCTGGGGCGTCGAGACCACGACCGCGTCCTCCGGCGACGAGGCGCTCGGCGCGATCCAGGGAGGCGGGTTCGACGTCGCGATCGTCGACATGCTGATGCCGGGGATGGACGGACTCGAGCTCGCGATGGGACTCCACGAGCGTGTGCCCGGGCTGCCCACGATCCTCGCGTCCTCGGTCCCGCGGCACGACGTGGCGAGTGACCCCAGATGGGAGGGCGCCGGCATCGGTGCGGTCATCGTCAAACCGATCAAGGCCTCCGCGCTCCACGGTGCGCTCGCGATCGTGCTGGATCTCGGGGGCGGTGCGGTGGAGGCACGCGCCGAAGTCGGGGGAACGCTCGACCCGGAGCTCGCGGCATCACATCCTCTCCGCATCCTGGTGGCCGAGGACAACGTCGTGAATCAGCGGCTCGCGCTGCGGCTGCTCGAGAAGCTCGGCTACCGGGCCGACGTCGTCGCCAACGGGCTCGAGGCGGTCGAGGCGGTCGAACGCCAGGGCTACGACCTCGTCCTGATGGACGTGCAGATGCCGGAGATGGATGGGGTCGAGGCGACCCGTCAGATCCTCGAGCGGTGGCCGGACGGCGAACGCCCATGGATCGTCGCGATGACCGCCGAGGTGATGCGCGGCGATCGCGAGGGGTTCCTCGCCGCCGGGATGAACGACTACGTGGCCAAACCGATCCGACCGCAGGAGCTCGTGGCCGCGATCGCCCGCGCGCCCAGCCGGGAGGGGCCAGCCGCCGCTACCGAGCCCGCCGAGCGGGCACCGGCCGTGGACGCCTCGGTCCTCACCAGGCTGGCCGAGAGCATGGGCGGCGACGATGCCTTCGTGGCCGAGCTGATCGAGCAGTTCGTGACCGACTCGCCGGCCCTGGTCAAGACCGCCCGCCACGGGCTCGAGTCCGGCGACGCCGACGAGGTCCGTCGGGCGGCCCACACGCTCAAGTCCAACGCCGCGACGTTCGGGGCGAACGAGCTCGCCGACCGCTGCCGTCGGCTCGAGGCCACCGCGAAGACGGGGACGCTCGACGACGGCCTCGCGCAGATCGGGGCCATCGGCCAAGAGCTCGAGCGGGTGCACGCCGCGCTCCGGTCGAGCACCGAGTAGCTCGTCCACTCACGAACGAGCTGTCGCGGGCGGGGAGGAGAAGGCTTCCCACCTGCGGTTGCGCGCCCTCGGTCTTGACGAACCGATCGGGCCAGCGGGGTTCCGACCGGGATCGAACGGGGAAAGCAGCCCTTCTGAAGGCCCAGGTCGATCTCGGCCTGGACCGGACGACTCCTCGCACGGATGCGAGGGGAAGGAGGGGAAGCATGGGCATCGAACACGCGTCGAAGATCGAGCCGTGCCTGTGGTTCGACGACAAGGCGGAGGAGGCCGCGAACCACTACGTCTCCGTGTTCTCCGCCCGGCGGGCGACCAGGTCCGACGGCGGCGAGTCCAAGATCCTCGGGATCACACGCTACGGTGACGCGGGGCCGGGCCCGGCGGGCACGGTGATGACCGTGGACTTCCTGCTCGAGGGGCAGGGGTTCGTGGCGCTGAACGGCGGACCCGAGTTCACCTTCTCGCCGGCCATCTCGTTCGTCGTGAACTGCGAGACGCAAGACGAGGTCGACGAGCTCTGGGAGGCCCTGTCCGAGGGCGGCTCCAAGGGCGAGTGCGGGTGGGTCGAGGACCGGTTCGGCGTGTCCTGGCAGATCGTGCCGAACGCCCTCGGCGACCTCCTGAGCGATCCCGATCCCGGCCGCTCGCAGCGCGTGATGCGGGCGATGCTCGAGATGGGCAAGCTCGACATCGCAGAGCTCCAACGAGCGGCCGAGGCGGCCTAGCGAGCACAGGCGTCAGCGCCTCGCGAACCGGTCGGATGCGCTGACATCGCACGACCGACCGGTGGCTGAGCCCGAGGTCGCGTTCGCGAGCTCAGGCGGCGCCGGACGTGCCCGGAGCCCGCCTCTTCCGTGGCCCACCCTAGGGCGAGATCGGCGATCTCCCCCCGCCCCGTCTCGCCGCAGAGGAAGTGCGATCGTGCCGGGCACTCCCGGTACTCGGTGATGGCCGGGGAGTGCCGGTACTTCCTGGACGTTGGCCCGGACGGCGCTCGGTGGACTGACGTGGTCCCTCTCGCCGGCGATGAACAGCATCGGCGCGCGGTCGACCTACCCCTAGTCGAGCAGCGTCGCCGCCGAGCTCTTCGGGGTGAGGTTCGCGTACGCCGCCTGGAAGAGCATCCGCCCGGTCCCGGGGATGTACTCGCGCTCGTAGGCAGCGTTGGACTCCTGCTCGCTCATCGTGTTGCCGAAGCGATACTGGAACTGCTCCGGCGAGAGCGTGAAGGAGGCGCTTGCGGTTCGCCGGGTTCCTGAGCGCCGGCCACGCGGTACGGATCGACGACCAGGGCAGCTTCAAGACACCCCTGGGCGGCGCCGGGGCGATCGGGGCGGCGGCGGCACGACCTCGGTCGACCAGCAGCTGGCTCCCTCCCGTCCTCAGGCCACGATGCAGCCAGCTGCACCGACCGACACCGCCGCATCCTGACCCGCCCACGGG
>JBAVEY010000121.1:0-43181 GCA_049587975.1 Actinomycetota bacterium
CGAAAACCGCGGTCGTAGCCGCAGCTGTCACACCTGGGCGGGGTCGTCGGCGAATCTAGCCACGGGCTACTGGAAGCCCGTCTTCGGCGGAGTTCCTCCATTTCTGAGCTTATCTGTGGTGGTGGGAGCCGAGGAAGTGGAGGCATTTCCGAAAACCTCGACCCCACTTCCACCTTCAGCGCGCCAGTCCATCCCGCCGCCGCGCCATGGGAGCCGCGCCGCACGGCGAGCCACGGCCGTGTAACACGCTGGGAGGAGTCCGATCGTCATCGCCACCCAGTAGACCAATGCCGCTTCCCCCCCGGAAGCGACATCACGACCGACCGACCCAGATGTAAGCCCCCATCACTCGCACACAGGCAGGAGGTCGTTTGCTCACAGGCCAATCGAAGCGGACACTGCTGACGTGGATCCAGAGACGCAATATGCGATGACGACCGACGGCGTCTACATCGCCTACCAGGTCGCGGGCGAAGGGCCGGTCGATGTGGCCTGGCAGACGGACTTCGTCAACAACGTCGATCTCATGTGGGAGAGTCCCGTCTTCGGACCCCTCTTTCGGGGCATCGCATCATTCGCGCGGCTGATCCTCCACGACCGCCGTGGCACGGGGTTGTCGAGCAGGAACGTCCCGCCGCCCAACCTCGAGACGCGCGTAGCCGACCTTCGCGTGGTCCTCGATGCCGTCGGGTCCGAGCGACCCGTGCTTGCGGGGATGATCGAGGGCGGCGCGTCGGCCGTGCTTCTCGCCGCGAGCAGCCCGGAGCGCGTTCATTCCCTCGTCTGGTGGGGTCCGGCTGCCCGCAGCGTCTGGAGTCCGGACTACCCGTGGGGAGTGAAACCAGAGTACGTGGGGAGCTGGATCGGCGCCAGTTGGAGCACTGGGGAACCCTCGAGGGCGCCCGCATCTGGGCGGAGGGCGAGGCATTGTACGGCCGCGTCTTCACGGAGGAGGAGATCCGCTGGTGGGCGAAGCTCAGCCGGCACACGGCGACACCCGACGTTGCTCGGGAACTCATGAGGATCTGGTACGAGACGGACATCCGTTCTGTGCTGCCGGCGGTCAACGTTCCAACGCTGCTACTCGATCAGCAGCTGACTCCAGACGATGTTGAGGAGACTCACTACATCGCGTCGCTGATGCCTCACGCGGAGTTCAAGCCCCTCCCACGCGACGAGGGTTTCTCTGAGGTTGTATCGACAGTGGCGAACGAGATCCGCCGCTTCGCGGGCATCGAACCTCCGATGCCTGAGCTGGATAGGGTCCTCGCCACCGTCCTGTTCACCGACATCGTCGCCTCGACCGAGAAGCAGTCGGCTCTAGGAGGTGAGGGCTGGAAGGACCTGATCCAGCGACACCACGCCATCGTTCGGGAGGCACTACAACGGTGGCAAGGCACCGAGGCCGACACCGCGGGTGACGGCTTCTACGCTACGTTCGACGGCCCGGCTCGGGCCGTCCGGTGTGCGCTCGACATCACCCAACGCGTCCGGGAGCTAGGGATCGAGGTTCGTGCCGGGGTGCATACCGGCGAATGCGAGATCGTCGACGGCAAGTGCACGGGGATCGCCGTTTCCATCGGCGCACGAGTCGCCTCGACCGCTGCCCCATCGGAGGTGCGCGTCTCGCAGACGGTCAAGGACCTGGTTGCCGGGTCCGGTCTCACGTTCGAGGACGCCGGCGAACATGAGCTCAAGGGCGTCCCCGACCGCTGGCGTCTCTATCGGGTCGTTACTGAATCGCCCTGAGATGCAGCCCCCCATCTGCGCCCGTAGTGCGCAGGAGGGTGCAAAGAGATTTGGTCTGCACCCTGGGCCGTCCGGAAGTCACCCTGTTGGTGGGGCGTCCTACCGCCCGGGCTCGTCTAGTGCATGGAAGGTGGGCTCCGCTCCGCAAGCTCGACGACTTCTCCCCCGCTCAAGCGCACCAGCTCCTCGGGGCTGATCGGGAACACCGCATCGGGCGTACCGGCCGCCGCCCACACCACGTCGAAGGCCATGAGATCGGGGTCGACGAACACGCGGAGCCGCCTCCCTGAATGGGGTTCGTAACCTAGTGGAGGCGTCCCGCCGACCGCGAAGCCCGTTGCCGCGCGCGCCTCCTCCGGGTTCGCCCGCCGCGCTCGCGAGGCGCCCGAAAGGGCCGCCAGACGCCGGACGTCGACCCGGTTGGCGCCGCTCGTGAGCGCCAGCACGGGATCCGCGTCCGCGAGGAAGACGAGCGACTTCACGATCTGCGCTACCTCGCATCCGATCGCTCGGGCCGCGTCCGGGGCGGTCTTGGTCCCCTCGGGGAAGCGGCGGACCTCGACCGGGTGCCCGAGCACCCGGGCCGAGTCGAGGAAGCGGTCGATCGCCTTGCTCACGCGGCCAACGATAACCGCAGGTTGACGCCGGGTACGATACGGCGGCCGCGATGGCCCCGAGGCCGAGTCAGACGAGGAGCGACCAGGTGACGATCGACCGCACCCAGATGCTCGGGATCGCCCACGCGGAGCGTGGCCGCCTGGGCCGGACGATGCAGTACGCGGCGCCTGACGCGTGGGAAGCCGAGAGCCTCTGCGCCGGCTGGCGGAACCGAGACATCGTCGCCCACCTCGCGGCGCAGGACACCGCTGCCGCTCAGCTCCTCGCCGACGAGCCGGCGGCCGAGTTCGACGCGTTCCGAGAGGCCAACGACGGCGAGCTGTGGGTGAACGGCTTCAACGAATGGGCCGTCAAGGTCCGGGGAGACGTCCCCACGCGCCAGCTGATCACGGATTGGGGCAAGGCGGCCGATGCGTTCCTCGTCCTGGCGGCGCGGCTGTCGGACGACGACTGGAGGACGAGGAAGGTCGAGTGGGTCGCCGGCGAGATCGGGGTCCGGTACCTCGTCCAGTCGCGGATCATCGAGTGGTGGTTCCACGGTGAGGACGTCCGCGAGGGCTCCGGGCTCGAGGAGAACCCGCAGCACTGGCCCGTCTACCTGACCAACGACCTCGCGATCCGGATGCTCCCGTGGGCGCTCGGACGGGCGGGCCTGTCGTTCCCGGGCCGCAGCATCCAGGTCGACCTGGAGGGCGTGGGCGAAGGAACCTGGCACTGGGGCCTCGCGCCGAGGACGACCCCACCGCAGGACAAGAAGCCCGACGCGTTCATCGACGGTCGCGGTACGGCGTTCGCGCTTGTTGCCGGTCGGCGGGTCGCTGCGGACGCCTACCTCGACGACGGCGACCTGGTCGTCGGCGGTGACGAGGCGCTCGCGATCGTGGTCCTCGAGGTCCTGCGCGCGTTCGTCGAGTAGCCGCTCAGCGCCGCACGACCAACCGCTTGATCGGCCTGGGCGCCGCCCCGAATCGGTACTTGTACGCGTAATCGCCCTTCAGCATGTCGAAGGCGGAGCACCCGGCCTCGATCGCGATGCGGATGTCCTCGGCCACCAGGACCATGCCCGGTGACACGGGCTGGAACGCACGGTCGAACGCCGAGTTGTAGAGCGAGTAGGTCCCCTCGAACCGGAACCCGATCGAGCCGGCCAGCTTCACGTGCTCGGTTGTCTCGATGAACGTGAGGCTGAACACGCCGAGCGGCAGGAACGCCTCGCCCAGCCGGCGGAAGAAGATCTCCATCCCTGGTTGCATGAAGACACCCTTGGGTCCCTCGCTCGTACGGTGCAGCTCGACGAATCGATCCAGGAAGGCCTCGAGCGAGTCCGCGGTCGCGAGGCACATGTGCCACGCCCCCACCTCCGCTTCCAGGCGCCGCGCCTTGCGTCTGATCTCGTGACGCAGCTTGGAGGGCAATCGCTCCAGGTACTCGTCGTAGGAGCCGGGCAGGGGGAGGAAGGGCGCGACCCCGTTCTGGTCGTCCAGCACCTCGGTCGTGAACCCTTGCACCGCAGCCGCTTCGGCGAGGAGCGAGAGCCACGTCCGGTCCTCCGGGAGTCCGCGGAGGTCGGCCTCGGTCCAGCCGTCGAGGCGCCCGAGCTCCTCGAACAGCGCCGTCGCCACGGTCGCCTGTGCCTGCGGCAACGCCACCGGACCCATGTAGTCGGTCACCTCGGTGCCGCCCAGGAACCGCAACGTCTGGTCGGAACGCTCGAACGCCACGGCGCCCACCTGTTCTCCGCGCTCCTCGGCGAACGCGAGGAGCAGGTGGTCGGGGCGGTTCGCGAACTCCTCCCAGTACAGCTTCAGGAACCCTGGGGTGTGGAAGAACGTCCCGGCCGGGTCGGCCGTGACCAGCGCCGACCAATCGCGGCGGGCGAAGTCTCGGGGATCCTGGCTGAAGACGATGTCCATCGCGTGCGAACCCCGCGTCACCCGGGTCCCGGACGTCCGGGTCTGGGCGGCGACCCTACCAGGAGCCCCCGCCCCCACCGCCGCCTCCGCCCCCCGCGCCCCCGCCGCCGAACCCGCTGGACCCCGAGCCCGCCGGCGTCGAGGAGATCGTGCCGCTCGTCGTCACGGCGAACGAGTCGATGCTGTCGGCGAACTGCGCGTAGACGAACGGCCGGCTGCTCACGTACCAGGTGGTGTCGCTCGGGAGCTGCCCGAGCGACTCGAACGCCTTCGCCCACTTGTCGGTCACGCCGAACACGACCGCGTACGGCAGGAGCCTGGTGAACACGTTCTCCTGCTCGGCCCACTTCGACATGTATCGCTCGGCCTTCTCGATCACGATGCGGAACCCGTCGACGCGGCGGGTCATCGCGGTTCCCTTCGCGGTCCGCGCCGGCATGCGCCTGGCGCCGAAGACGAGCAGCAGCCCCCCGATCACGAACGGCACGCCCAGCAGCCCGAGCCTCGTGAAGTAGGCCAGCACAACGGTGATCGCGATCCCCGCCGAGAGCGAGAGCCACCCGATCACCGTCCAGACCTCTCGCACCTTGTCGGGCCTGCGCAGGAACCACTTGCGGGCGACCATGTCGTTGTAGAGCGCGTCCTTGACCTTCTGCAGGCGCTCGGCGAACTTCTTCCGCAGGTCCGAGAGCTCGACCTGGTCGCCGTCCTCGAACAGCCCGTCGAGGAGCTTCTCCTCGTAGGGCAGCAGGTGATCGCCGTCGGGTCCGGGGAGCCGGCGCAGGTTCCAGTCGGCCTTGCCGAGCATCCACGTCTTCGGCATCTCCTCGATCACCAGGTGCTTGCGGACCGCGAGGTCCACGATCGTCGCGCTCACGTCGAGGGTGTTCGCCTGCTCGTCGACCAGCGTCCCGACCTGTCCCGGTCGCAGCCCTTCCGGCGGCGCGAACTCGACGACGGACGCGTCCTTCTCGAGCAACGGGACCGCCTGCGTCTCGGCGCCGGCGGGGCCGCCCATCACCTGGTCGATCTGCGACCCCTTGAACCGAACGTCCCGGCCGCGGCGCCACATCATGACGCCGAGCCCACCCGCCACCAGCACGAGCAGCCCCGTGCCTCCGCCGACCGTGAGCGGCGTCCGGCTGAACGCCTTGTCGAGGCTCCACCGCTCGTCCAGGATCGGCGCCGTGCTCGCCACGGTCCCCGGAGGGAGCGCGACCACGACGGACATCGCTTGGAAGGCGGGCAGGTTCGGCTGCGAGAAGATCGCGTCGCCCTTCTTCGTGATCCGCGCCTGATCGCACGGGGTGGTCGATCCAAAGGTCCCCTGGTAGCAGGCCACCCGGGTCACGTCCGCAGGTCCCGTCACTCGGACGTTCATCTGGCCGATCGACTGCTCCCACTGGTCGCCGATCGCGTTCCAGAACAGCTCGTCGTGGTCCTCGAACCCGTTCATCGCCCCCTGGACGCGGTAGGTGATCTCGTACGTGTGCCGGCCGGTGATCGTGGAGTCGGGGTCGCCGATCCGGATCACGAAGTTGCCGTTCTCTTCCTTGGTCTCCGTGTCGTCCGGCGTCCCGGCCGAGGTCCGGACCGAGATCAGGTCGATGGGGTACACGCGGTCGAACTCGTCGTCGAACCGTAGGCGGTTCGGGATGTACCGGAAGATCCCGTGCCTCTGCGTCGAGCCGAACTCCTGGACGATCGTCTCCTTGATCATGAGGTCGCCAGAGTCCTCGATCTGGATGTCCACGTCGAAGCGCGGCGTGGACTCGAACACGAACCCTTGCGCCCGACCGGCGGTCGGGACCAGCACGGCCAAGACGAGCACGCCGAGCCATGCCACACGAGCAGGTCTCCTCACAGTGTCTCCACGAAGAAGAACGAGATGGCCATGATGACGTACGCGCCCGTGAGCTGCGCCCCCTCCAGCCAATTGCTCCGGCCGTCGGTGGAGATCATGAAGACCAGGACGGTCGACAGAGCGACAGCGGCCACCTCGAACGTGCTGAAGATGAAGTCCATCGGGTGGCCGACGAAGAGGCTAATGAAGACGAGCGCCGGGGCCACGAACAGCGCGATCTGCGTGGACGAGCCGATCGCGATCTCGAGGGTCACGTCCACCTTGTTGCGAAGTGCGAAGATGATCGCCGACGAATGCTCGGCCGCGTTGCCGATGATCGGGATCACGATCAGGCCGACGAACAGCTCGGAAAGGCCGAGATCCTGCAGCGCGGGCTCGAGCGAGGCCACGAGGAACTCGGCCTCCAGAGCCACGAACGCCGTGGCCACCAGCAGCGCGCCGATCGCCTTGCCGCGGGACCACGAGGCATGTTCGTCGGCCGTGGGCGTCCGGAACAGGTGCTCGTGGGTGACCAGGGTGAAGAAGAGGGCCGCTGCGTAGAGCGCGATCAGGACGGCGGCCACGGTGCCGCTCACCACCTCGCGCTCCAGGTCGGTTTCGGTGCTCTGTGACAGGGCGAACAGCGCCGGCATGAGCAGGGCGGTCACGGCGAGGACCAGCGACGTCGCGTGGATCGAGGCCGATCGGGCGTTGTAGGTCTGCTCCTCGTGCTTGAGACCGCCTACCAGGAAGGACAGGCCCAGGACCAGCAGCAGGTTCCCCAGGATCGACCCGGTGAGCGACGCTTTCACGATCTCGGTCTGGTCGTCCAGGATCAGGAAGACCGCGATCACGAGCTCGGTGACGTTGCCGAACGTCGCGTTGACCAGTCCGCCGATCCGGGGACCCGTGTGGAGCGCGAGCTGCTCGGTGGATCGGCCGATCAAACCAGCGAGCGGCAGGATCGCCCCCGCAGAGGTGAGGAAGATCGATAGCTCGTTGCCGCCCGCGAGCTTGAGGACGATCGAGACCGGGACGAGGACGAGCAGCCAGTCGAACGACGGTCGGAGCTTCGGCACCCGCGAAGCCTAGAGCCTCGGACGGCGTGAGGCGTGGGCTAGGCTCGGCGCATGGATGAGTTGCCGAGGCTCTACCGCGATCTCGCCGGGTGGTGGCCGCTGCTCTCGACGCCGGAGGACTACGTCGATGAGGCCGAGGAGTACCGCCGGCTGATCACCGGCGCCTCCGGAGTCCCCCCGCGCGACGTGTTGGAGCTCGGCTCGGGGGGCGGCAACAACGCTTCGCACATGAAGGCGCATTTCCGACTCACCCTCGTCGACCGCTCACCGCAGATGCTCGCGGTGAGCCGCCGCCTGAACCCCGAGTGCGAGCACATCCAGGGCGACATGCGCTCCGTGCGGCTCGGGAGGACGTTCGACGCGGTGTTCGTCCACGATGCGATCGCCTACATGACGACGGAGGACGATCTGCGTGCGGTCCTCGCGACCGCGTTCGCGCACTGCCGGCCCGGCGGGGTCGCGCTGTTCGTTCCGGACCACGTCACCGAGACCTTCGAGCCCGCGGTCGATCACGGGGGGCACGACGGCCCGGACCGGGCCCTGCGCTACCTCGAGTGGACCTGGGATCCCGATCCCGGCGACACGACGGTCCGTATGGATCTGACGTACGTGTTCCACGAGCCGGACGGCTCGGTCCACACCGAGCTCGACGAGCACGTCTGCGGCCTGTTCCCACGCGCGACGTGGCTCCGGCTGATCACCGAGAGCGGGTTCGAGGTGATCGCCGTCCCCCTGACGCACGACGGGCGGCCCGTTGGGGCCGAGGGGTTCCTGGCGACGCGTCCCGGCTAGTGGGAGGTCGAACCCTCCGCCGACCCTTGGCCGGCCATGGCGCCCTGGAGCACGTCCCAGGCCAGCACCGCGCACTTCACGCGGACCGGGTACTTCACGACGCCCTTGAGCGCCACGAGCTCGCCGAACGCGTCCTCGTCGGCCTCGACCTCGCCGGCCATCATGCCGCGGAACGCGCCGATACGTTCCTCGACCTCCTCGCGGGTCCTGCCGGCCACGGCCTCGGTCATCATCGAGGCCGAGCTCTGGCTGATCGAGCATCCCTGACCGACGAACGACACGTCGAGCACCTTGCCGTCGTCCTCGTGCAGGAACACGGTGATCTCGTCGCCACACAGCGGGTTGTTCTTCGAGCAGGAACGCTCCGCGTCGGGCATCTCTCGCTTGTTCCGCGGGTTCTTGTAGTGGTCGAGGATGACTTCCTTGTAGATGTCGTCGAGCGCCACCGTCTCCCCCTCAGGCGAACACGCCCTCGGCCTTGCCGAGAGCCTCGACGAGGGCATCGACCTCGTCGTTCGAGTTGTACACGTAGAAGCTCGCGCGCGCCGTCGCCGGCACGCCGTAGCGTCGCATCACGAGCTGGTTGCAGTGGTGGCCCGCCCGGATCGCGACGCCCTCCTCGTTCAGGATCGTCGCGAGATCGTGCGGGTGGACGTCTCGGTACCAGAAGCTCAGCGCGCCCCCGCGCACGCTGACGTCCGTGGGCCCGAACACGCGCGCCCCGGCGCCCAGCAGGCGGTCGATCGCGTAGGCGGTGATCTCCTCCTCGTGCTCGCGTACCGCATCCATGCCGAGCGCCTCCAGGTAGTCGATCGCCGCCCCGAGGCCAACCTCCTGCGCGATGTTCATGGTCCCGGCCTCGAACTTGTACGGGACGTCGTTCCAGGTCGACCGATCGGGGAACACCTCCTCGATCATGTGCCCGCCACCCAGGAACGGATCCATCGCCTCGAGGTGCTCGAGCCTGGCGAACAGCCCGCCCGACGCCGTCGGACCGAGCATCTTGTGACCGCTGATCGTGAGGAAGTCGCAGTCGAGTTCGGCGACGTCCACCGGGACGTGCGGCACGAGCTGCGCCCCGTCGACGAGCACGAGGGCCCCGACGGCGTGCGCGGCGTCCGCGAGCTCGCGGACCGGCGGCAGCGTGCCGAGGGAGTTCGACATGCCGGTGATCGCGAGCAGCTTGGTCCGCTCGGTCAGGGAGGGTCCAAGCTCGGACAGATCGAGCAACCCGTCGTCGGTGAGCGGCAGGTACCGCAGGACCGCGCCCGTGTCCCGCGCGGCGAGCTGCCACGGGACGATGTTGGAGTGGTGCTCCATCTCGGATAGGAGGATCTCGTCGCCCTCGTGCAGGACGCGCCGGGCCCACGCGTACGCGACGAGGTTCGTCGACTCCGTCGTCCCACGCGTGAACACGATCGTCTCGGGCTGCGACGCACCGATGAAGCGAGCGAGCTTGCCGCGGGCCTGCTCGTAGAGCTCGGTGGCCTCCTCGGCGAGCATGTAGAGGCCGCGGTGCGCGTTCGCGTTGTGGTTGCGGTAGAAGTCCGCCTCGGCGTCGATCACCTGGTTCGGCTTCTGCGACGTCGCGGCGGAGTCCAGGTAGACGAGCGGCTTGCCCTCGACCGTCCGCTCCAAGATCGGGAAGTCCTCGCGGATGCGGGCGACGTCGAGGCCCGCCGAGCGCTGCTGCGTGACCGCCACCTTCTGCCTCCTACGGTGTCGCGACGGGCTCGCCCAGGCCGAGCTCCTTGCGGACGCCCTCGTAGCCCTTCTCCTCGAGCTCGTGCGCGAGCTCCTTGCCGCCGGACTTCACGATACGCCCGTCGATCATCACGTGGACGAAGTCGGGCGTGATGTAGTTCAAGATCCGCTGGTAGTGCGTGATCAGCAGGACGCCGAGGTCCGGCCCGATCAGCTGTGCCACACCGCCGGCGACCGCCTTCAGCGAGTCGATGTCCAGGCCCGAGTCGGTCTCGTCGAGCACGGCGATCTCGGGCTCGAGGACCGCGAGTTGCAGGATCTCGTTCTTCTTCTTCTCTCCGCCCGAGAACCCCTGGTTCACGTAGCGCTGGACCATCTCGTCCTCGACGCCGATCAGCTGCATCTTCGCCTTCATGTGCTTGCGGAACTCCAGAGCGTTGATCTCCTGGCCCTTGACGCTCTTGTACGCGGTCCGCAGGAAGTTGACGACGGAGACCCCGGGGATCTCCACAGGGTACTGCATCGCCAGGAACAGCCCGCGCTGCGCCCGCTGGTCGGCGGTGAGCTTGCTGATGTCCTCGCCCTTGAACCGCACCCGGCCGGCCGTGAGCGTGTAGCCCGGTCGTCCCATCAGGACGTTGGCCAGGGTCGACTTGCCCGAGCCGTTCGGGCCCATGAGCGCGTGGGTCTCGCCCTGCTTCACGACGAGATCGATCCCCTTCAGGATCGGCTTGTCCTCGACCGTTGCCTCGAGCCCCTCGATCTCCAACGTCGCGGGTTGCGTCATGTCAGCTCTCCTCCGGTACCTCGATCATCACGTCGTCATCCTCGATCTTGGTCGAGAACACCTCGACCGGCTGGGTCGCCGGGAGCGTCCGCGGCTTGCCCGTGTTGAGGTCGAACGTCGAGCCGTGCTTGGGGCACTCGATCGTCTGATCGTCCACGTCGACCTCGCCCTCGTCCAGGAAGTAGTGGGCGTGCGAGCAGATCGCGTCCACGACGCGGAACCCCTCGGCCCCCAGGTTCGCGACCGCGAACGGCCGGTGGTCCAGCTCGAACCGCCGGACCTCGCCCTCGGGCACGTCGTCCAGCCCGCAGATCCGGACCAGAGTCATCGGGTGTCCCTCGCGATCTCGTTCTCGATCGCGTGCTCGAGCCCCTCGCGGATCTCGGCGATGTCCACGCGATCGAGGACCTCGGCGAAGAACCCGAACACGATCAGGCGCTCGGCCTCCTTCTCCGGGATGCCGCGACTCATGAGGTAGAAGAGCTCATCGTCCGAGACGGGACCGACGCTCGCCGCGTGACCACAGCGAGTGGGGTCGTTGCTCAAGATCTCCAGGTTCGGGACCGAGTGCGCCCGCGCGTGCTCGGACAGCAGGATGTTCCGGTTCGTCTGGTAGGCGTCGCAGCCGTGCGCGCCCTTCTCGATGATGACGGTCCCGATGTAGATCGCGTTCGACGAATCGCGCATCGCCCCCTTGTAGAGGAGGTCGCTCGAGGTGCGCGAGCCCACGTGATCCTGCACCGATCGATGGTCGATGTGCTGCTCGGCGTCCCCGAAGTACACGCCGAGCATCTCCGAGCTCCCGCCGTCCTCAGCCAGGAGCGCCTCCACCTCCGCGCGCGCGACGCTCGCCCCGAACGCCACGCCGAGCGTCTTCAGGTCGGCGTCCTTGCCGACGTGCGCCCTCTGCACGGCGAGGTGCGTCACGCCGTCGCCGTACTCTTGGAGGGCCACGTACCGCACGCGCGAACCCTGGCCGGCGTGGATCTCGACGATCGCGTCGGAGAGCGCCCGGCCGAGCGCCGGCGAGCCGTAGCGGTCGATCAACGTGACCTCGGCGTTCCCGCCGGCGACGAGCAGCGTCCGTGGGAAGACGGCCGCCTCCTCGGCGTCGATCCACGTCATGGTCTGCAACGGCAGCTCGATCTCGACGCCGGCAGGGACGTACAGGAACGTCCCGCCGGTCCGGAAGGCCGCGTGCAGAGCGGTGAACTTCGAGCGGTCGGTCGGGACGAGCGCGTGGAGGTAGGGCTCGACGAGTTCCGGCCGCTCCGCGGCCGCTCGGTCGAGGTCCCCGAACCAGACGCCACGCTCCGCGAGCGCAGGATCCAGGTGCGTGACCATCACCTCGGAGTTGCGTTGGATCTGCAACCCGGCGCGCTCGCCGACCTGGCCGGCGGCCGCGAGGATCTCCTCGGGCACCTGGTCCAGGTTCTCGGCCCGGCCGCCCTCGGTGAACGGGAGCAGGTCGAAGCCGAAGTCCTCCAGGTCCGTGTACCGCCACTCCTCGGTCTCCTGCGACGGGATCGGGAGCGTCTCGAACTCCTCGAAGGCCTGCCGGCGGATGCGCTCGAGGAACGGCGCTAGCGACGGCAGGGCCGACAGAGCGTGCTCGTCGAAACCGGTGGTCGCGGTGGTCACGGACGAAATCCTATCAATCAGGTCGGATTCGATGTTCGGATGGGTCAGCCGTCCGGCAGCCAGGCGCCCACCGCGGGGCGGAAGTCCCGGACCTCGATGTGCCTCCACACCCCGCCGGTGACGTAGGGATCCTCTGCGATCCAGGCGTCCACCTCCTGCCGCGTGGCGAAGTCCAGGAGCAGGACCGAGCCCACCATGTCGCCGGCATCGTCGAGGATCGCGCCGCCGAGCAGGACCCGGCCACGTTCGACGAACGGACCCACCCGCTCCAGGTGCGCCGGCCGGACGGCCAGGCGCCTCGCCTTGGCCTGCGGGTCGGTGCCATCGCGCGCGATGACGACGTACCTCATCTGCCTACTCCCTCCCTCTCGGGCGGGCCCCTCCGCGAGCCCCGGGGTCACCAGGTCGACGCCTCGGCGGGCGGCGGCATCGGATCGGGCCCGAGCTCGCCCTCGTCCGCCTCCCACAGGATGGTCCCACCCCCGCCGTCGCGGATCTGCAGCCGCCCATCGGAGGTCGCGACCAGCAGCCGGCCCATCGGATCCCACTCCGCCCATTGCACGTCCTCGAGATTGCGCGTGAGGCGGCCGGAACGCAGCTCGTAGCGCACGTCCGTGCGGTGCCCGTGGAGCTCGCGGATCGCCGCGTACGTGCCCCGGACGGTGAGGCGATCCGAGCCGTCCGCGTTCGGCCGGGCCTTCTCCATCACGATGCGGTCGCCACGGCGCTCGTCCCAGGCGTCGTCCTCGTCACGAGGGGGCGTGTCTGCCGTCTCGGTCCATCCGCGTCGGCGTTCGACGGCGAACGAGTCCGCTCGCGAGAGGCGCAGCCCGAAGCGGCCCCGCACCGCCGCGAGGTCGCCGAGGTCGGGCTCATCGATCTCGAACACCCCGGGATCCTCGACGAACTGCATCCCCCGCGTCCACGTGCTGCCGATCCCCCACCCGGCGAGCGCCGTGAGCCACGGCAGGCGCGAGATCACGATGTACGTGCCTCCGAGCTCCCAATCCGCCGAGGCCTTCAGCGTGAAGTAGGCGAACCACCGGCCGTCCGGCGACAGGTCGCACCGCTGGGGGTAGATCGTGCCGCGGAGCCACGCGCCGGGCTCGTACGCGGGGGTCTCGAGATCCCATCGGGACAGGTGCATCCAATCGGTCGGGCCCCGCCGGATGACGGCCACGACCGGTGCTCGCAGCGCAGCGATCCCGAAGATCCGCGGACCCACGCGGTGATGGTACGCGCCGGCCGGCTGCGGGGTGGTGCTGCGATGTGCCTAGCCGATCGCGCCTTCCATCTGCAGCTCGACCAGGCGGTTGAGCTCGACCGCGTACTCCATCGGCAGCTCGCGCGTGATGGGCTCGATGAACCCGTTCACGATCATCGCGGACGCCTCGGCCTCGGAGAGTCCACGGCTCATCAGGTAGAAGAGCTGGTCCTCGCCGATCCTCGAGACGCTCGCCTCATGGCCGAGCTGCGCCGTCTCCTCTTCGACCTCGACGTACGGGTATGTGTCCGAACGCGATTCCTCGTCCAAGATCAGCGCGTCGCACCGAACGTTCGACTTCGCATGGTGGGCGCCGGGCTCGATGCGGACGAGGCCGCGGTAGCCGGTGCGACCGCCGTCCTTGGAGACCGACTTCGAGGTCAGCACGCTGGTCGTGTACGGCGCCGCGTGGATCGCCTTGCCGCCGGCGTCGGTGTGCATGCCCTTGCCGGCGTAGGCCACGCTGAGCACCTCCCCTCGTGCGCCCTTGCCGAGCAGGTAGATCGACGGGTACTTCATCGTGACCTTCGAGCCGATGTTGCCGTCGATCCACTCCATCACCGCGTCCTCGTGGGCCGCCGCGCGCTTGGTCACCAGGTTGTAGACGTTCGTCGACCAGTTCTGGATCGTCGTGTACCGGACCCGCGAGCCCTTCTTCGCGACGATCTCGACCACGGCCGAGTGCAGCGAGTCGGTCGTGTAGATCGGCGCGGAGCAGCCCTCCACGTAGTGCACGTACGACCCCTCGTCGGCGATGATCAGCGTCCGCTCGAACTGACCCATGTTCTCGGCGTTGATCCGGAAGTAGGCCTGGAGCGGGATGTCGACGTGCACGCCCGGCGGCACGTAGATGAACGAGCCGCCCGACCACACGGCCGAGTTCAGCGCGGCGAACTTGTTGTCGTTGGGCGGGATGAGCGTCCCGAAGTACTCCTTGACCAGATCCGGGTAGTCGCGGAGCGCCGAGTCCATGTCGGTGAACAGGACCCCGATGTCGTCGAGCTCCTTCTTGATCTTGTGGTACACGACCTCGGACTCGTACTGCGCCGAGACGCCGCCGAGGTACTTCTTCTCGGCCTCGGGGATCCCGAGCTTGTCCCAGGTGCCCTTGATGTCGTCCGGCAGCTCGTCCCAGTTCTTGGCCTGCTTCTCGGTCGAGCGGATGAAGTAGTAGATGTTGGAGAAGTCGATGTCGGACAGGTCGGCGCCCCACCAGGGCATCGGGCGCTGGTCGAAGTGCTTCAGCGCCTTCAACCGGAACTTCCGCATCCAGTCCGGCTCGGACTTGAGTGCCGAGATCTCCTCGACGACGGCGGGCGAGAGACCGCGCTTCGGCTCGAAGACGGAGTGATCGGCGTCCTTCCAGTCGAAGCGATACCCCTTCGCGAGCTCCTGGAGATGCTCTTGCTGTGTGACGGCCATGGTCACTCCCCGCAGATCGGCCGATCTCCCGGCCTCACAGGTCAGGATACCCACCCCTCGCGAGGTAAGTCCACCTCACGGGTAGGAAATGAGCCGCCCGGCTGTCGACCTGGGCTCAGCCGTCATCGAGGTCCGACCGAGCCCCTAGGGGAGGTTCCGGAGCGGGGTGGAGACCCGGACGGCGTCGCCCGTCCGGGTCTCGGGGGCGTCCGGGGTCAGCCCTTCTCGACGGGCGCACCCACGAGCGAGCCGTACTCCGTCCACGACCCGTCGTAGTTCTTGACGTTCGTGTAGCCCAGCAGCTCCTGGAGGGCGAACCACGTGTGGCTCGACCGCTCGCCGATCCGGCAGTACGCGATGATCTCGCGGTCGCCGGTGATGCCCTCGGTCTCGTAGAGGGCCTTCAGCTCGTCGGCGCCCTTGAACGTCCCGTCCTCGTTCGCCGCCTTCGCCCACGGGATGTTGGCTGCGCCGGCGATGTGGCCCGGCACCTGCGCCTGCTCCTGCGGGAGGTGGTCGGGGGCGAGCTTCTCGCCACGGAACTCCTCGGGCGACCGGACGTCGACGAACCTGGCCGCTCCGGCGACCTTGCCGAGCACCTCGTCCCGGAGCGCGCGGATCTCTCCGCGCTCCGGGCCCGAGATGGAGAAGCCGGTCGGCGAGACCGAGGGCACGTCCTGCGTGAGCTCGCGGCTCTCGAGCTCCCACTTCTTGCGGCCGCCGTTCAGCAGCTTCACCTCATCGAACCCACGGAGCTTCAGCACCCAATAGGCATAGGCGGCGAACCAGTTGTTGTTGCCCCCGTACAGGATCACGGTCGTGCCGGCGCCGACGCCGGCCCTCGACAGGAGCCCCGAGAGCTCGGCCTGGTCGACGTAGTCCCGGCCAACCACGGCGTGCAGATCGGTCGTCCAGTTCCAGCCGATCGCGCCACGGATGTGGCCCTTCTCGTAGGCCTCGGTGTCCTCGTCGACCTCGATCACGCGGATCGCGGGATCGTCGACGTGCTCCTCGAGCCAGTCGGTCTCGACGAGCGTCTCCGGCTTGGTGTATCCAGTCATCTTCCCTCCTCCTCCGTCCATCCATCCGATCCGGATCCGTCGAACCCGGGAGCGCGAGAACCCGGGAACGCGAAAAGGGCCGCCGCGCGGCCCCCTTTCGATGGTAGTCCGGGACTCGGCTAGCGCGGGACCTCGCCGGCGTCCATCGGACGCCGGAGCCTCGTACAGCACAGGCGTGACGGGATCATCGCCCCCACCAGACCGGCGCACCGCGTCCGAACCACGAATCCGACTCCCCCACTCGGGAATTGCAGGTGCAAGTCAACCGCCGGTCGTGCCGAGTGTCAATGGGGTTTCGAGCCGTACGGCAGGATCTCAGAAGTACCCGAGGGCGGCCTTGGCCTCCTCGGACATCATCTCGGGCGTCCAGGCCGGCCGAAGGACCATCTCCGGCTCGACCGAGGTCACGCCGGGCACGCCTTCCAGGAACGACTGCATCTGGTGCTCGATCAGCGGGCCGATCGGGCACCCCATCGTCGTCAACGTGTACTCGATATGGACCGCCCCCCCCTCGGAGATGTCCACGTCGTAGACCAGGCCGAGGTCGACGATGTTGATGCCGAGCTCCGGGTCCACGACGTGCTTGAGCGCGTCGAGCACCGCCTGCTCACCGGCCGGACCGCCGTTCGAGACGCTGTCGGGCGTGCTCTCGTCGGCGGCCGCGAGCGGCGCGGGGTCCTCGGCCGTCGCATGATCGTGGGAGATGGACTCGTCCATATGAGGTCGTTCCTTCGGAGTAGGTCTGCCTCTATCCTAAGGGACGTCCCTAAGGAGGACACGCTGACGGCCGATACTCATCCGAAGCCTCGGGAGGAGGGCCCCATCCGAATCCTCATCGTCGATGACCATCCCGTGACGAGGGAAGGCCTGCACGCGGCGCTGGATCTCGCCAACGACGTCGTCGTCGTCGGCGAGTCCGACAGCGGTGAGGACGCCGTCGTGAAGGTCGGCGAGCTCACCCCCGACATCGTCTTCATGGACGTTCGGATGCCCGGCATGAACGGCATCGAGGCAACCAAGGCGATCCGGCAGGCCTCCCCGGACACCCGGGTGATCCTGTTCACGGTAGACGAGTCTCGGGCCTCGATCTCGGAGGCCATCCAGGCGGGCGTGTCCGGCTACCTCCTCAAGGACGCCTCCGCGGATGAGCTCGTGAACGCGGCCCGACTCGCGCTCGAAGGGAAAGCCGTGATCCACCCGCAGCTCACCCGGGCGTTCATCGAAGAGGTACAGATCGCCGAGAAGCGCGTGGAGGCCCCTCCGCTGTCGCGACGCGAGAAGGAGATCCTCCAGAAGGTGGCCTACGGGGCCACCACGAAGGAGGTCGCGCACGACCTGGCGATCTCGCCCCACACGGTGAAGACCCACCTCGAGCGGATCTTCGAGAAGCTCGGCGCGAACGATCGCGCGCAGGCCGTCGCGATCGCGATCCGCAGCGGCCTGGTCGAGTAGCTCGTCCTCCCGGCAGGCCTAGGTCCTCCGTCCGGGCGGGCGTCCCCCGCACTCAATCCGCTCCGGCATCCGCCGATACCTGGAACACGATGCCCACGAAGGTGGTGCTCTGCGACACGCCCGACGGTCTCGCGCAGCTCCAGTACGTCCTGATCAGGTCCGGGGCGGCACTCGAGATCGAGACCGTCACCGACGGCTTGCGCGCCGTCGAGGTCTCGGCGCGCACCCGCCCGGAGCTGGTCGTCGCCGGCGTCGAGAGCGAGAGCCTCTCCGTGGCCGAACTCGTCCGACGGCTGCTGGCGATCACCCCCGAGACGAAGGTGATCTGCTGGGCCGATGCCTCCCCCACCGTTGCCGCGGAGATGCTGCAGGCTGGCGCCGCGGCGTACGTCTCCAAGGATGAGGGCCCCGACGCCGTGTTCCGAGCGATGCGCGCGGTGCACGCCGGACCGGTAGCGCTCAGCCCCCGGGTCGCCGGCGACATCGCGACCCGGCTCCTCGACGAGGAACGGCGGGTCGCCACGCTCGAGACCACCGTGGCCGAAGTCACCGCCCAGCTCGAGTCGATGACCACCGCCAAGGCCGACTTCCTCGCGAACGTCTCGCACGAGCTCCGGACCCCCGTCACCGTCGCGAAAGGGATCGCCTACGTCCTCAAGAACCGCGGCCTGCCCGAGGAAGAGGAGCAGGAGTTCATCGGACAGCTCGAAGCCTCGCTCGAGAAGCTGGCGATGCTCATCGAGGAGATGCTGATCGTCGCCGACCTCGACCGGGGCACGCTGTCGCTCGAGGTCTCGGAGATCGACCTGGCGCCGCTCCTTCGACAGGTGGCCGCCGAGATCAGCAGGCAGTTCCCGGCCGTCACGCTCGAACGGGAGATCCCCGAAACGCTCCGAGGGTCCGCCGACCCGATGCGGTTCATCGAGATCGTCCGGCAGCTGTTGGACAATGCCTGCCGCTACTCGCCCGAGGACGAGGCCGTTCAGCTCAAGGGCCGCCCGATGGACGAAGGCGTCGTGGTGTCGGTGACCGACCACGGTGAAGGCATGGCGCGCCAGACCGCCTCCAGGGCGTTCGAGGAACCGTTCTCGGCGGGCGAGGACATCCTGCGTAAGGAGCGCGCGGGCGCGGGGGTCGGGCTCCATATGGCGCGACAGCTCGTGGTCCAGCACGGGGGCATCCTGTGGGCGGATCCGCTCCCGTCGGGCGGGACCCGGGTGTCGTTCGTGATCCCGGCGCACCAGGGTGACCGCGTGAGCCGGCCCCCGGACCCCGGGTCCGGTCCCCTCGAGGAACTGCATGCGCTCGCCGGCTCGGCCAGCGAACCAGCTGCCGGGCCGACGCCACCCGCGAGTGCGGGGACGTGGTCTCAGCCGAGCACCAACGCGAGCTCCTCGTAGCTCCGGACGACCGTCGAGAACGACCGCAACTCGTTCCAGGTCTGCTCGGCCTCCCCGCCCGTGAAGTCGCGCTCCTCGACCGGGATCTGTTCGAGCAGGACCGTCTCCACCCCCGCTCGCGCCGCCTCGAGAGCGAGACGAAGGTTCGCCACGTTCCCGGGCCCGAACGGGGCGTCGCAAACGACGAGCAGGTCGGCGTCGCGCATCAGGCCCCGGCAGACCCGCTCGGCCTCCGCATCGATGTCCGAGAACGGCGGCACGCTCACGCGGACGAGGTTGAGGCGCTCGGCGACGTCCGCGTCGGTATCCGAGCCGTGGAGCACCCCGACGCTCACATCGAACCCGGCTTCGGCTAGGCGTCGGATGATGGGCGCACCTCGTCCGGCGCCTCCGACGACGTGCGCCCGACGTCCGAGCGGGGCCGCCGGCTCCCTCGGGACCCCGATCCGAATGCTCGGGCGACCCGTCGCATGGTCGGTTGAGACCTCGGCCTCGACGCCGTAGACCTCGCGGAGCAGTCCGGGCGTCACCACGGCGGCGGGGGGTCCCGAGGCGATCACCTCGCCCCGATGCAGCGCGACGAGCCGGTCGCACGTTGACGCCGCGAGGTTCAGGTCGTGGTGGATCGCCAGGACGGCGGTCCGCTCGCGCATGGCGAGCCGCCGGACGATCGCGAGCAGATCCAGGACATGCCGCACGTCGAGGTGCGTGGTCGGTTCGTCCAGCATCAGCACCGGGGCCTCCTGGGCGAGCGCTTGGGCGAGCACCACCCGCCGACGTTCGCCTCCGGAGAGCTCGTCCACCGGTCGGTCGGCCAGGTGCTGGACCTGCGTCGCTGCCATGGCCGACCGCACGCGGGACCAGTCCTGCGGCGTGCCCCCACCCCACCGAGAGCGGTACGGCGAGCGCCCCATCAGGACCAGCTCGAGGGCCGTGAACGAGAAAGCCGGCACGACGTCCTGCGGAACGACCGCGACGAGCCGGGCCGCCTGGTGCGCGTTCATCCCCGTCAGGTCCTCGCCCGAGACCCGGACCCGCCCCGAGGTGGGTCGGAGCGTCCGGGAGGCCACGCGGACCAGCGTCGTCTTGCCGGATCCGTTCGGGCCGACCAGCCCGACGATCTCGCCCGGGCCGACCTCCAGGTCGACCCCGCGCAGCACGGGTCCCCGACCGTACGTGGCCGAGACCCGTTCGAGGACGAGCGTCGCCTCAGGCACGTGCGCCCGCCTTCTTGCCCTCGCGGCGCAAGAGGTAGATGAAGAACGGTCCGCCGAGGAGCGCGGTCACGACGCCGACCGGGAGCTCGGAAGGCGCGACGATCGTCCGGGCGATCAGGTCCGCGAGGATCAGCAGGGTCGCGCCGCCCAGCACCGACGCCGGGATCAGGCGACGGTGATCGGAGCCGATCACGAGCCGCAACAGATGTGGCGTCATCAGCCCGACGAACCCAATCACGCCGGCGACCGAGACCGCTGCTGCCGCGAGCAGGGCCCCCACGGCGATCGAGGTCCGTTTGAGGCGGTCGAGCTCGACGCCGAGCTGCGCGGCACGCTCCTCGCCGAGCGAGATCAGGTTCAGCTCGTGCGCGACCAGCCACGCACCGGCGACCCCCAGCGCGACGACCGGCAGGACGATCTCGACCGAGCGCCACCCCTGCGCGACCAGACCGCCGAGGAGCCATGCGTAGATGTCGCGGATCTCCTCGCCGGAGAACGACATCACGAGCGACATGAAGCTCGAGATGACCGCAGCGATCGCGATCCCCGCGAGGAGCAGCGTCGCGACGTTTACGGCGGGACCGATCCTGGCCAACCGGTAGACGACGAACGCGGTCGCCACGGCGCCGACGAACGCCGCGAGCGGTACGGCGAACGCGCCGAGCGAACCGGCGCCGGCCGTGACGAGCACCACCACGGCGCCGAGTGCCGCACCCGAGGAGACCCCGATGATCGCCGGATCGGCCAGCGGGTTGCGGAACAGACCCTGGAACACGGCACCCGATGCGGCGAGCGCGCCGCCGACGATCGCGGCGAGCAGCACCCGGGGCAAGCGGAGCTGGAAGACGATGACCTCGGCCGCATGGCTCACGTCGTCGGGCCGGCCGGTCAGGCCGAGCTTCCACCCGATCAGCCGGATCGTGGACAGAGGGGATACCCAGACCGCGCCCACGGCCACGCCGACGAGGATCGCCGCGATCAGGGCGGCGACGAGCCCGAGCATCACCCGCCGGTACGGGACGGCGCGTCGCATCGTCAGTCGAAGGCCTCCGGGTGCAGCGCCTGGGCGATCTGGCGAAGCCCGAGGACGATCCTCGGTCCCGGTCGCTCGGCCAGGCTGGCGTCGATCGGGAACACCCGTCCGTCGGCCACGGCGGCGATCGCGTCGAAGCCCGCCCGCGCCGCGACCGCCCTCGGGCCGGACCCGGACTCGGACGAGACCAGGTACACATCGGGGCTCTCGGCGACCAGGTCCTCCATCGACCACTGCGGATATTGCTGATCCGCCGAGGAGGTCACCGGGTCGCAGCCGGCCCGCTCGAGCAGGTCGTAGATGAACGTGCCCGGCCCGACCGTGAACAGGGGCGGGTAGAAGGTCTCGTAGAAGCAGGACACCGCTTCGGTGCCCGCGAGCGCCGCATCGACCTCATCGACCTGGGACCGAAGATCCTCGACGACCGCGGCCGCGGCGTCGCCCGCTCCGGTGATCCGCCCGGCGACCTCGATGTCGTCGAGCAGGTCGTCGAGGTTCGACGCGTCCAAGGTCACGACCGGGACGTCGAGGTCGCGCAGGCGGTGCTTCCACTGGTCCCCGCCCCCGATCGTGAGGAACAGGTCCGGCTCGAGCCCCACCACCTGCTCGATGTTGGGGTCGACGCCGAAGTCGCCGGCCCCGCCGACCTGCGTGATCTGGGTCGCGGCGGCCGGGTAGTCATCGTAGGGGCCGGAGACGCCCACGAGCCGGCCCCCGAGGCCGAGCGCGAACAAGATCTCGGTCATCGAGGGCGCGAACGTCACGATGCGTCGCGGTTCGGCTTCGATCGTCACCGGGACGCCGTCGTCGTCGGTGATCGTCACCGGGAACGAGGCGGTGGTGTCGGTCGAGCCGCGGGCTGAGGTCGGCCCGGCGGCCGCCGCGGGCTCCGTCCCATCTCCGCAGGCACCGGCCATCAACGACAGGGCGAGCAGCGGGAGCAGGAGCGTGGTACGGATGGGTCTCACGCGCGTCTCCTTTCGTGCGAAGGACGACCCGTGGGGTTCCCTCGAGGGCAGGTCTCCTGGCTCCCGGATCACCGCTCCCCCGACCCTTCCCGGGACCGCTCGGTCCCAGTGGCTCCGTCGGGTTCGCTCCCCGGTCACAGTGGCGCGACCGCGCCGGTCTCTCACCGGCTTCCCTCTTCACGACCCCGGATCCGTCCGGGATCGGTCCGGTCCGGTCGGCGAGCGCCGCCCGGACCACCCTGCGAGGGTTCTACCTATGCAGTTGGGGCGGATGCTAACCCACGCGAGGGAGGCCGGCATCGGGTGGCGGCATCGGGAACCGCGGGTCTATGCTGCCCTGGGATCGGCGGGGTGCGGAAGCTCATCGGGTCGCTCGTGATCGGGCTCGTCGCTGTGGCGTGCGGCGACGCTGCGGCCATCTCGCCGCCGAGACCGGACGCGGCGGGGGTGCTGATCCGACAGTCGCCGAGCCCCTTCCAGGAGGTCTCGGCCGGACCCGTCTCGGCGCTGATCCCCGACGAGTGGTACCCACGGCTCGCCGGCACGCTCGATGACCCACGGCAGGGGATCGTCGCCGGTCCGCCCCAGGCCTGGCGGGCGGACCGACCGCCCCTCGAGGGGCTCGCCGCGATGTGGATCGACGGGACCGCGGTCGGCGTCCCGTCCGACTACTACTACCTCGCGGCCACCGGGCCGGCGCTCGACGTGCTCACGGGCTCGGAACAATGCCGGGCGACCCGCCAGTACGTCGTCGCGAAGCACCTCCCCGCGTTCGCGCACGGTGCGCCGGATTCGCCCGGCGACTTCGTGGCTCACGGGCTCGGGATCTGCACGGTCGGCCATCAACCGACCCGATGGGCCTACTTCGTGGCCGCTCCCGGGTACGGTCCCCTGCGCCAGGTCGGTATCCCGAGCTCGGGCCTGTACGTCGTGGTGGCGGTGATGCCCGCGTCCCCCCGGGCGCCGTTCCTGCTCAACCGTCTGCTCCGACGCACCGAGTTCAACGGTTCCTCGGTCGCCGACATGATCGCGGCCGCCACGCCGGTCCCGGCTCCGGTCGACGAGCCGGTCTGACCGGCAAACGCGTTCAGCGCGGCGAGCGGCCCACGAACGGGGTCGACACGACCCCCGCGGGTGCGCGACGACCGCGGATGTCGATCTCGACGGTGGTCCCCGGCTCGAAGGCGTCCGAGGGCGAGAGATAGGCCAAGGCGATCCCGTGTCCCAGCAGCGGCGAGAAGGTCCCGCTCGTGACCTCGCCGGCGATACGGTCGCCGGCGATGACCGGTTGGTGCGCCCGCGGGATGTGGCGCCGATCCATGGTCGCGAGCCCCCGGAGCCGGCTCGGCAGACCTAGGGCGCGCTGGCGCTCGAGCGCTTCACGTCCCCGGAACGGCCCCTTCTCGAACGACACCGCCCAGCCGAGGCCGGCCTCGAGCGTCGTGCGCTCGGGACCCAGGTCCTGCCCGTAGAGCGGGTAGCCCATCTCGAGACGGAGGACATCACGCGCCCCCAACCCGCACGGCTCGATGTCGAACGGCCCTCCTGCCGTGGTCAGCGCGCCCCACAGATCCGTCGCAACCGCGCCGTCGGCGAACAGCTCGTAGCCCCGCTCGCCCGTGTATCCCGTCCTCGCGAGCACGACCTCGGCTCCCTCCCAGTCGACCGTGCGGCAGCCACGGAACGACAGCTCCACGGCCGTCCGCCACAGCTTGCTCACCACGGCGTGCGACCGCGGACCCTGCACGCCGAGGAAGCACCAGTCGTCGTGATCGACCGCCTCGGCCCCGGCCGAGGCCACGGCCGAGACCACCTTGTCCTTGTTGGCCGCGTTCGGCACCAGGAACCAGCGCTCTTCGGCCAGGCGATAGACGAACAGGTCCTCCTCGACGCCACCCCGATCGTTCAGCAGATGGTGGTACTGCGCCCTGCCGGCGTCCACCTTCCGCAGGTCGTTGGTGAGCAGCCCCTGGAGGGCCTCGAACGCCGACTCCCCGAGGACGTCGACCTTGCCGAGATGGCTGAGGTCGAACAGCCCGACGCGCTCGCGGACCGCCCGATGCTCGGACAGGACGCCCCCGTACTCGATCGGCATCAGCCAGCCGCCGAACGGTCCGAGCTTGGCGCCGAGGCTCCGATGGAGGTCTTCGAGCGGGCCGTGCCGCGTCTCGGGGTCGCCCATCGCGACGTCATCCTACGTTCGGGGAGTGGACGCACGGAACCGCGGTAGCATGGCCGCTCGGATGTCCGACGTATACGACGTCGTCGTGATCGGCGCGGGGACAGGGGGCTACTCCTGCGCCCTGCGATCGGCACAGCTCGGCAAGCGGGTCGCCATCGTCGAGCGCGACGAGCGCCTCGGCGGCACCTGCTTGCTGCGGGGCTGCATCCCGACCAAGGCCCTGCTGCAGTCGGCGGCCGTGATGGACACTGTCAACCGTTCCGAGCTCTGGGGCATCAAGGCCTCGGGCGAGCCGGACTGGACGCAGGTCCAGGCGTTCGAGGCCAAGATGGTCGACAAGCTCGTCTCGGGCCTCACCGGACTGGTGAAGGCCCGCAAGATCGACGTGATCCAGGGCTCGGCCGTCCTGAAGCCGGGTCCGAGGGTCGAGGTGGTGGGGCGGACGCTCACCGCGACGGAGGTGGTGCTCGCGACCGGATCGCGCCCCAAGCTCCTGCCTGGTCTGCAGGTCACCGGCCGCATCATCACCAGCGACGAGGCGCTGTGGTACGCGGAGATCCCGACATCGGCGGTGATCATCGGCGCGGGGGCGATCGGGCTCGAGTTCGCGAGCTTCTATCGCTCGATGGGCGCCGAGGTGACGTTGGTCGAGGCGCTGCCCCGCGTGGCGCCGCTCGAGGACGAGGACCTGTCCAAGGAGATCGCGCGCGCGTTCCGCAAGCGCGGGATCTCGGCGTACGCCGGCGCGAGCGTGACCGGGGTGATCGACGCGGGTGAGCAGGTCGAGGTCTCGTTCGAGGCGGGCGGGAAGGCCCAGACCGCGGCCGCCGACATCTGCCTGGTCGCCGTCGGTCGGGGTCCGGTCACCGACGGGATGGAGGTCGAGGGAGCGGGCGTGGAGCTGGATCGCGGGTTCGTGAAGGTCGACGGCCAGCTGCGGACGACCGCCGAGCACGTGTGGGCGATCGGGGACGTCGCGGCGACGCCGCTGCAGCTCGCGCACGTCTCGTTCACCGAAGGCTACGCGGTCGCCGAGCGGATCGCCGGGATCCCCGTTCCCGAGATCGACTACACGCAGATCCCGCGAGTCACGTACTGCTCCCCCGAGATCGCCTCCGTCGGGATCACCGAGGCCCAGGCCGTCGAACGCGGTCACGACGTCGAGGTCGAACGGCTGAACCTCCAGGGCGTGGGCAAGGCGAACATCGTGGGAGAGGGCGGCCTCGTCAAGATCGTGGCCGCCAAGGACGGGCCGGTGCTCGGGGTCCACATGGTCGGACCGCACGTCACCGACCTCGTCTCCGAGGCCATGCTCGCGGTCGCCTGGGAGGCGGTCCCCGCCGAGGTCGCCGCGCTGATCCATCCGCATCCGACGCTGTCGGAGGGCGTCGGCGAGGCATTCCTCGCTCTCGCCGGCAAACCCCTGCACGGAGCGTGACGTGGCGACGAAGGTGGAACAGCAGCGTCTGGCGGCCGAGGACTGGCGCGTCGGCCTGTCCGACGAGCAGCTGACGGATCTGCTCTACATGCTGAAGCTGTGCCGGTACTTCGACGAACGCATGGAGGCGCTGTACCGGCAGGGACGCCTGCCGGGCGCGATCTACTCCGGGCGCGGCCAGGAGGGCACCCACGTAGGCGTCGCGGCCGCCCTCCGCAAGGACGACTCACTCTTCCCGACGCACCGCGACCTCTCGGCGCAGCTCACCAAGGGACTGGACCTGAACCGTGTGATGGCCCAGTTCTGGGGACGGATCGACGGCTACACGCGCGGACGCGACGGCAACAGCCACGTGGGCGACTGGCAAGGGAACCGGACGTGGACCGTGATGTCGCATCTGCCGATCGCCTACCCGGTCGCGTGCGGCGCGGCGCTCGCCTACAAGCTCCGCGGCGAGCCACGCGTCGCGATGGCGATCTGCGGTGACGGCGCCACCTCGAACGGTCGGTGGCACGAGGCACTGAACATGTCGGCGATCCACCAGCTGCCTGTCGTGTGGGTCGTCAACAACAACCTGTACGCCTACTCGACGCCCAACCCGCTCGAGTTCCCGGTGCCGACGATCGCCGAGCGCGCGGGGGCCTACGGCATGCCCGGCGTCCGGATCGATGCGCAGGACGTGCTCGACGTCTACCGCATCGCGCACGACGCGGTCGAGCGCGCGCGCGAAGGGGGCGGACCCACCTTGATCGAGAGTGTCTCCCTGCGGTGGCGCGGCCACGCGGGCCACGATCCCGCGAAATACGTCCCCAAGGAGCTCCTGGAGGAGTACATGCAGACCAAGGATCCCGTGAAGCGGTTCGAAGAGCTGCTCCGCTCCCGCGGCGTCGTCAGCGAGCAGGACGTGACCGAGCTGGACGAGCGGATCCGGGCGGCGTTCGAGGCCGGCTACGAGTACGCGCTCTCCTCGCCGTTCCCCGAGCCGGGGGACGTCACCAGGGGCCTATACACGGACGACGGCTACTGGGCATCGGAGCCCGGTCGCGGCGGAGGGACGCAGACCTGATGGCGACGCGCACGGTCGAGGCGGGAGCGGCCGGCCACGGCGCCGAGCCGCGGGGCAAGCGCACCGAGCAGGGCGAGGCCACGTACCTGGTCGCGATCGCCGAAGCGCTGTGGGAGGAGATGGAGCGGGACGAGCGCGTCTTCCTGCTGGGCGAGGACATCGGCGTGTACGGCGGCGCGTTCAAGGTGACCGAGGGCTTTATCGAGCGCTTCGGGCCCCGGCGGGTGATGGACACGCCCATCGTCGAGGAGACGATCGTCGGCACGGCGCTCGGCGCGGCGATGGAGGGCCTCCGCCCGGTCGCCGAGTTCCAGTACGCGGACTTCATGTCAAGCGGGTACGACGAGATCACGACCGCGCTCGCGAGGTACCACTACCGCAGCGGCGTCCCGGTCCCGGTCGTGCTCCGCGGACCCTCCGGCGGCGGGGTCCGCGCCTCAAGCTTCCACTCGACCAACCCCGAGCCGTGGCTCTCGCACGCGCCGGGACTGAAGGTCATCTGCCCGGCCTTCCCTTCCGACGCTAAAGGTCTGCTCAAGTCGGCGATCCGCGACGACAACCCGTGCGTGTTCCTCGAACACAAGTGGATCTACCGGCGCATCAAGGAGGTCGTCTCGGACGACCCGGACCACCTCGTGCCGATCGGCAGGGCCGACATCAAGCGCGAGGGCGCGGACGTCTCGCTGATCGCGCACGGGATGATGGTCCACCTCGCGCTCGAGGCGGCCGAGACGCTCGCGACCGAGGGCATCGAGGTCGAGGTGCTCGACCTGCGCACCGTGCAACCGCTCGACACCGAGGCGATCCTCGGGACCGTGGCCAAGACGAGCCGAGCGATCGTGCTCTCCGAGAGCCAGCGGTACCTCGGGACCGGCGCGGAGGTCGCCTCGTTGATCGCGGAAGAGGCCTTCGATTCGCTCGACGCGCCCGTCGTCCGGCTCTCGCCGCCGCACGTGCCCGTGCCGTTCTCGCCCCCGCTCGAGGACGCGTACCTGCCGCAGGTGTCCAACGTCGAGAACGCCGTCCGCGAACTGTCCGCCTGGTGAGCGTGGAGGCCCGATGACCGCCGTCAAGATGCCGCAGCTCGGCGAGACCGTGATCGAGGGAACGATCCTGAAGTGGTTGAAAGCGGAGGGCGATCAGGTCGCGGTCGACGAGCCGCTGTTCGAGATCTCGACGGACAAGGTGGATACCGAGGTGCCGTCGTCGGCGGCGGGGACCCTCACGAAGATCCTGGTGCCCGAGGGGCAGACCGTCGCGGTGGGGACCGAGCTCGCGGAGATCAGCGAGGTGGGGGCGGGTGGTGCCGGAGCTGCGGGGGCTGCGGCGCCGCTCGCTTCGGCGGACTCGGCGGCCGCTCAGGCGACGACCACGACCGCGGGAGGCGCCGATGCCCCCTCCGCTCCCGCACCACCCGCGTCAGATGCTCCCCCGCCTCCCGCCGCTCCGTCGGAGCCCGTTCCGTCGCAGATGGCGGCTTCGACGCAGCCGGGTGGGGCGTTGCCGGATCGGGGGCCGAGGTCGCAGATCCTGTCGCCCCTCGTTCGGAAGCTCGCGACCGAGCACGGGGTCGACCTCGGACAGGTGACCGGGACCGGCACCGGCGGGCGGGTCACCAAGAACGACGTGCTCGGGTTCGTCGCCTCGCGCGGCGCGGAGGCGACCATCGCTGCGGGCGCAACCGCACCTGCGCCGGCCCCGCAACCCACGCTGACGACCGCACCCGCCCCTGCCGTGGTACCGGAGCCCGCGCCGGCCGCGGTGGGGGGCGGAGAGGAGATCGTGCCCGTCTCCCACATCCGACGGACGATCGCGCAGCACATGAAGATGTCCCTCGAGGTCTCGGCGCGCGCATGGAACGCGGTCGAGGTCAACATGGAGAACGTCGCTCGCCTGCGCGAACGGACCAAGGACGCGTTCAAGGCCCGCGAGGGGTTCAGCCTCACGTACATGCCGTTCGTCACGCGAGCGGTCGCCGAGGCGCTGCTCGCGCATCCGATGGTGAACAGCGAGCTCCGCGGCGAGGAGATCGCCGTCAAGCACTTCGTGAACGTGGGGATCGCCGTGAGTTACGACGAGGGGCTGATCGTCCCGGTCCTGAAGGGCTGCGACACGATGAACCTGCTCGGGATCGCCCGCGGGATCAACGATCTCGCCACCCGCGCGCGGGCGAAGAAGCTGCAGCCGGACGAGGTCCACGGCGGAACGTTCACGATCACGAACCCCGGGCCCTTCGGTTCGCTCATCTCGGTCCCCATCATCAACCAGCCGCAGACCGGCATCCTGGGATTCGACACGGTCGAGAAGCGGCCGGTCGTGATCGACGACACGATCGCGATCCGGCACATGGTCTACGTCTCGATGTCGTGGGACCACCGCGTGATCGACGGGGCGCTCGCCTCGCAATTCCTCGCACGGGTGAAGCGGAACCTCGAGACGTGGGACTTCGCCGAGGACCTGGCGCTCTGACCCCATGGCACGGCTGATCAGGCCCGGCGGTCTCGTCGAGTTCGACGCCGCGAACGCGGCGATGCACGCGCTCGCCGAACGGCGTCTGGCCGGCCAGGCGGATGACACGCTGATCCTGCTCGAACACCCCCCGGTCTACACGGCGGGCCGGCGATGGAGGCCGGACCACATCGTCTGGACCGAGGACCGGATCGCGGCCGCCGGCGCCGCGCTCCGGTTCATCGATCGGGGCGGCTCGCTCACGTTCCACGGTCCGGGACAGCTGGTCGGGTACCCGGTGCTGGACCTCGGGACCCGGCCCGATGCGCTCCGGTTCGTCCGGGATCTGGAGGAGGTCGTGATCCGCGCGTCGCGCGACGTGGGCATCGCGCTGCACCGCAGCGACGTCCAGACAGGCGTGTGGTCGGGACCGAGCAAGGTGTGCGCGATCGGGGTCCGGCTGATGCGGATGCGGGTGTCGCTCCACGGGTTCGCGCTCAACTGCACGACCGACCTTTCGTGGTACGACGCGATCGTGCCGTGCGGCCTCGCGGGTGAAGGCGTCACCTCGCTCTCGATGCTCGCGGGCCGTGAGATCACCGTCGAGGAGATGGCACCCCTCGTCGCCCGCCGGTTCGGGGAGGTCTTCGGGCACCGGCTGCGGGCCGAAGGAGGCCTGTGGCCGTCGCCGGCCGCCCCGGTCCCCACGGCCTCGGCGATCTGACGCGTGCCCGACGACCGGCTCCACCACGCCGCCGCCCGCGGATACGCCGCCGCCGTCGAACACTACGGCCGCGGCCGTCCGAACTACCCGGACGACGCGGTCAGCTATCTCGTGCGCGAGCTCGCGATCGGCCAGGATCGCGACGTGCTCGAGCTCGGCGCCGGGACGGGCAAGTTCACCGAGCTGATCGTCCATACCGGGGCACGCATCACCGCCGTCGAACCCGTCGCCGAGATGCGCGCCGCGCTCGAGCGCAACTGCCCGACCGTGACGACGCTCGACGGCACGGCCGAGGCGATCCCCACGGCCGACGCCTCCGCCGACGCCGTGCTCGCCGCCCAGTCGTTCCACTGGTTCGAGGGGGACCTCGCGCTGCCGGAGATCCACCGCGTACACCGTTCGGAGGGCACGCTCGGCCTGATCTGGAACGTCCGCGACGAGGCCACCGACTGGTCCGAGCGGCTGACGGCCATCTTCGACAGGCTGGCGGGCGAGGGGACGCCTCGGTACCGCTCGGGCAGGTGGCGCGAGGCGTTCGGGCACACCGACCTGTTCGGACCGCTCCATCACCGGGTGGCGTACCACGTGCACCACGTCACGCCGGAGGCGTTCATGGACCGGGTGCTGTCGGTGAGCTACGTGGCGGCCGCCCCCGACGACCAACGCGAGCGCGTCCGCGCGGAGGTGGAGGAGCTCCTCGCCAGCGACCCGGAGCTGGGGGGCGAGGAGATCGTCATGCCGTACACGACCGATGTGTTCTGGACGGTACGGCGCTGAGGACCGGCGCGAGCCTCGACCGATCAGGCGCCGGCCACGAGCGTGTAGCGCGGCCGCTGCTCGAGCGATCCGAGCGGCCACGGCTCGTGGAGTTTGGCGGCCCACTCCACGTCCCGCAGACGTTTGATCCGGACCGCCGACCAGCCCGCCTCGTAGACGGCGTCGATCAGCGGGACGGGCGAGGGCAGGCGCGCGAGCGGGAGCTCGGCCAGGACCTCCTCGGGGTAGGGCGCGTGATGATCGTGGGGCACGCGCATGAACCTGCGCAGCCAGCCGGCGGCGAGGTCCTTCGCGCGCCGGCGCAGGTCGTCCTCGCCCCACAGGCCCTCGAACAGCACCAGGCGGCTCGATACCTCGCGCCAGCGAGCGAGCGCGCCGACGGGGTCGGGCAACGTCCACAGGACGTGGCGCTCCATCACGGCGTCGAACGGTCCCTCGGGCGGCTCGGTCCCCGAACCCACGACGAACCGCATCCGCTCGTCGAGCCCGCGCTCCTTCGCCTTCAGCTCGGCCCGGCCGAGCATGCCGGGCGACACGTCGAGCGCCGTCACCTCGTACCCGAGCTCGGCGGCCAGCAACGAAAGGGCACCCGTTCCGGCTCCGACGTCGAGCACGGTCGAGCCGGGTTCGGGCAGGGCCTCGGCGATCGCCTGCCGCCACGCGGCGGCCTCGAGCGGATCCGAGATCGAGTGCGAGCGGGTCTCGTCGTACGTGTGCGAGTCCCGGTCCCAGTAGTCGCGGATCCGGTCGTGGACGTCGCCCGCCATCACGGCCCAGCCATCAGAACAGCGCCGCGGCGAGCTTGCGCCGGTACTCGGCCACGAGCTCGTCATCGTCGCCCAGCACGGTGAAGACCTCGAGCATGGCCTGGCGCGCATCCGGATCGTCCGAGAGCGCGCCGAGCATCCCGTCGAGGGCCTCGCGCCACCTGCCTTGCGCCGCCAGGCGCTTCGCGGATGCGAGCGTCCCGGGCTCGGTCGCGTTGGCCCACTCCCGGACCTCGAGCATCGCGAGGATCCGCTCCGCCTCCGGGTCCGGCAGCGCCGGCGCGAGGATCTCGCGCGCCTCCGCCTCCCGCCCGGTCTCGGCCAGGATCCGGCCCAGCCCGACGCGCGCGTCCCGGTTGTTCGGATCGACCTCGAGCGCGTCGCGGTACTTCTGCTCGGCGTCGTCGAGATGGCCCTCGAGCTCCTCTTCGAGCGCGTCCTCGGCCTCGAGCTCGGCTTCGGTCGGCATCAGCCGGTCGACGAACTCGTTCACCATCGGTTCGGGGATCGCGCCCACGAAGCCGTCGATCGGCTGACCGTCGCGGAAGGCGACCACGGTCGGGATGCTCTGCACCCCGAACTGGCCCGCCGTGTACGGGTTGGCGTCGACGTCGAGCTTGGCGAGCAGGAACGCCCCGTTCCGCTCGCCGGCGACCTTCTCGAGGATCGGGCCGAGGGTCCGGCACGGCCCGCACCACGACGCCCACAGATCGACGACGACCGGTCGCTTCCTCGACTCCTCGACGACGGTCTCGACGAAGTTCTGATCGGTCGCCTCGACGACCACCGGGTCGATCTCCCTCACCTGTGCCATATCGGTTCCCTCTCCGTTTCCCCTCAGGGTACCTTGGCTCGCTCCAAGAGCAGGCGTCGAGCGCCGACGAGGCTCGCGCCGGACATCTGCCAGCGTCCGCGTCCGCCGCCGAGACCTCGAGAGACCCGATGCTAGACTCGCCGTGTGGCGACGCGAGTAAGCACGGAACCGTCGCACGAGGCTCTCGGCCTCACGTCCGACGACCTCCGGTCCATGTATCGCACGATGGTGACGGCGCGTCTCGTGGATGAAGCCGCGTTCCGTCTCAACCGTCAGGGCAAGGCGCCGTTCGTGGTTCCTGTCTCCGGTCACGAGGGATGCCAGGTCGGGACGGCGTGGCCGCTGCGTCCCGGTCAGGACGTCTGGGTCCCCTACTACCGCGACGTGGCGGTGGTCCTGTTCGCGGGCATGACGCCGTACGAGATCTTCCTCGGCCTGTTCGCGAAGGCCGACGACCCGTCCTCGGGCGGACGTCAGATGCCGAGTCACTGGGGCTCGCGGCGACTGGGGATCATCAGCCACTCCTCCCCGATCGCGACCCAGGTGCCGCATGCCGCCGGCATCGCGTACGCGACCAAGTACCGAGGCGAGGACGCGGTCGTGGGCTGTTGGTTCGGCGAGGGCGCCACCAGCGAGGGCGCCTGGCACGAGGGGCTGAACTTCGCCGGGATCCACAAGCTCCCGGTCATCTTCGTCTGCGAGAACAACCGCTACGCCATCAGCGTCGCGCAACCGCTCCAGATGGCGATCGAGAACGTGGCCGACCGTGCCGCCGGCTACGGCTTCCCCGGCGTCGTGGTCGACGGCAACGACGTCCTCGCCTCGTACGCGGCGATGAAGACCGCGGTGGAGCGCGCCCGAGCGGGCGAGGGCCCGACCCTGATCGAGGCGAAGACCTACCGATTCTTCCCGCACACCTCCGACGACGACGACCGGTCCTACCGGTCCCGGGAGGAGGTCGAGGAGGCCAAGCATCACGACCCGATCACCCGGTTCGCCCAGACGCTCACGGACCTGGGCCTGATGGATGCGGCGTCGATCGACGCGGTGTGGGCCGAGACCAAGGCCGAGGTCGACGCGCAGATCGACGAGGCGTGGAGCGCCGCCGACCCCGATCCCTCGACGCTCGAGCGTCACGTGTTCTTCGAGGGTGACGTCGCATGACCGAGAAGAACGTGGTCACCGCGATCCACGACGCCTTGCACGACGAAATGGCCGCGGACGATCGCATCGTCGTGCTCGGGGAGGACATCGCCACCCGTGGTGGGGTCTTCCGGGTGACGCAGGGCTTCCTCGACGAGTTCGGCGAGCAGCGCGTGGTCGACACGCCGCTGGCCGAGGGGGGGATCATCGGGCTGGCCGTCGGGATGGCGCTCCACGGCCTCCTTCCCGTCGCCGAGATCGAGTTCGCGGACTTCATCCATCCCGCGTTCGACCAGATGGTGTCCGAGGTCGCGAGGATGCGGTACCGGACCAACGGCGACTTCGGGCTGCCGATGGTCGTCCGGGCGCCCTGGGGAGGCGGCGTGCACGGGGCGCTCTACCACTCCCAATCGATCGAGGCATTCTACGGGCACGTCCCGGGACTGAAGGTCGTCGTCCCGGGCACGCCCTACGACGCCGCCGGGATGCTGCGGGCCGCGATCAAGGACCCGGACCCGGTGCTGTTCCTCGAACACAAGCGGACGTACCGGTTGATCAAGGGCGAGGTTCCCGAGGAGCCGTTCGAGGTGCCGATCGGCGCCGCCGACGTGAAGCGCGAGGGCGCGGATCTGACCGCCGTCGCGTACGGGCTCTCGATGCACCTGTGCCTCGAAGCCGCGGCCAGGCTGCAGGATGAGCAGGGCGTCTCGGTCGAGGTGGTGGACGTCCGCACGATCAACCCGCTCGACAAGCAGACGATCCTCGCGTCCGTGCGGAAGACCGGCAAGGCGATGGTCGTGTACGAGGACAACCGCACCTACGGCGCTGGGGCGGAGATCGCCGCGACGATCGCCGAGGAGGCCTTGTTCGACCTCGACGGACCGATCGTCCGGATCGGCGGACCCGACGTGCCGGCGATGGGCTTCGCGAGCAACCTCGAGCACGCGTTCATGCCGAACGCCGATCAGGTGGCCGAACACATGCTCGAGCTGGCCCGCTTCTAGTTCCGGACCCGCTACAACCCCGCGATCCGCCTCCGGGTCCCCCCTCCGACCTGGGCCGCCCCCGATGAGGCCGATACCTCCAGGCACAGCCATGGCCGTGGTCAGGGAAGGAGTCGGTCACGGCTCGCCGGCGGGCGTCGCGAGCGAGGCCGCGGGCTAGACTGGCTCGGATGGCCGTCCGGGAACACAACCCGCTCCGGCGCCGACTGTATCTCCCGATCGTCTCGACGAGCGGGACGCCGGCCTCGACCGAGCACAAGCCGCCGTGGCTCAAGGTTCGGCTGCAGCGCGGGCCAAACTACCGCGAGCTCGAGGGCATCATGCGCACCCGGTCGCTGCACACGGTGTGCGAGGAGGCGATGTGTCCGAACATCTCCGAGTGCTGGGAGGAACGAGAGGCGACCTTCCTGATCCTCGGAGACCGCTGCACGCGGCGATGCGGGTTCTGCGACGTGATGACCGCCAGGCCCGATCCGGTGGACGAGGACGAGCCCGCGAGGATCGCGGATGCCGTCCGCGAGATGGGTCTGCGGTTCGTCGTCGTGACCGGGGTAGCGCGCGACGACCTGCTCGACGGCGGCGCCCGGATCTGGGCGACCACGATCCGCGCGATCCGCGAGGCCGTCCCGGGTTGCGGCGTGGAGGTCTTGCCCACCGACTTCAAAGGGGGCGAGCCGGACATCGCGACCGTGATCGCCGCCGAACCGGATGTCTTCGCCCACAACCTCGAGACTCCTCGACGGCTGCACCATCGGATCCGACCCGCCTTCGGCTACGACCGCACGCTCGAGGTCTTGCGCATCGCCAAGCGCCTGCGCGCGGGGCAGGTCACGAAGTCGAACCTGATCCTCGGCATGGGCGAGCGACCGGACGAGATCCCGCGGTCCATGCGCGACCTGGCCGACGCCGGCTGCGACATCGTGACGATGGGCCAGTACCTGCGCCCGACCGAGCATCACCTGCCCGTGGATCGATGGGTGCACCCCGAAGAGTTCGCGCGGTGGAAGGAGCTCGGGGAGTCGCTCGGTATCGCGCACGTCGAGGCCGGGCCGCTCGTGCGGAGCTCGTACCACGCCGGGAAGATAAAGGCCCTGGTAGACGGTCTAAGGTGATGTTCCAGGCACGCATGGCAACGCGTAGGTTCGTCTCGCTCGTCTAACCCCCTCCGAAGGAAGACCCGTCGGGGTGAGCGAAGGCCAGACCGCGGCCGACGTGCGCCTCGACGACGACGAGACGCCCGCGAACCCCACGACGGTGACGCCGGCCACGCTACGGGAACGTACATGGACGTACACAAACGGCGAGCCTGCCGGGTCTACTTCCAGCCCTTCAGCCTTCGTTGGCGCATGGCGCGGCTGCGGCCATACCCTTACCGCTGGACGGCCTACGTCTCTCGGGTAGCACCGCTTGCTTGGGGTCAGAACCTCGGAAGGCGCTCCGATACTTACGACACGATGCGGTTGTGGTCCGCGTTCGGTCTCCTGGAAGGGCGTCCGTGCGCTGCGGACTTCCGCAACCCCCGTCGGCGGTCCACGCGCCGGAGACGCGGAGATCATCGACTTCATCGAGGACTGCGCGATGTCGTGGCACAGCCCAGTGGGCGATGCGATCCATCCAGTCGATCCGTACCTCATCCAGCTTGGGTGGTGTGCGTGGCATTGCATGGTCGAGGAGAACATCCTCGGGCGTATGGGATCCCCGGACACGTTGGTCGAGTTCCTTGAGGGCGAGCTGGGCGCATGACGCCGGTTCGCGATTCACGAACGCAGAAGCTCCGGGGCATACTCCGTGAGTGAACGAACGGCTGCGGATCCGACCAGCGGGAGGCGAGGATGCCGATCCGATCGCTCGGCTATTCCTCGCCTCCAAAGCAACACTGACGTTCCTCCCGAACATCCACACGGACGAGGAGACGTTCTACTTCATCGCCAACATCGTCCTGCGCGATCAGGACGTGCACGTCGCTGAGACGAACGGTGAGATCAGTGGCTTCCTCGCCATACACGGAGACATGGTGGAGCATCTCTACGTCCGTCCAGATCTCCTGCGTCGCGGCATCGGGAGTGCGCTGCTCCAGCGTGCCAAGGAGCGGTTGCCGTCGGGGTTCCGGCTGTGGGTTTTCCAGGAGAACGTCCCGGCGAGGGGCTTCTACGAGCGCCACGGGCTCCGGCTCGTCGAGGAGACCGATGGCGGCCGGAACGAGGAACGGACGCCGGATGCCCTCTATGAGTGGAGGCCCACCGACCCGTAGTCGTGGTCCCGGCACGCGTGGGTGGGGTGTGACTGGACTCCTATAGCCGGACATCAACCCCCGGAGCCGGGATCGTCTGCCGTAGCGTGCTCGGCCACCGTGAGTCCCCGTGACGCTCAGCCCGATCGATGGCGAAGTCAGCGACTTCTTCCCACCCAGGAGCCCCGGGGAAGTGTGGCCGCCCTCGAACTCCTTGTACTCGGTGATCGAGACCGAGTCGTCGCACTTCCGCTCGTTATGCACCGTGGCCTTGGGCGGCACGACGTGATCCGCTGCGCGCATCTCCGAGGCGGATAGGCCGAGGACGAGCATCATCCCCTTCGCGGAGGCCCCCTCGCTCAAGGATGTAGCGCCTCCGCCGATAACGGCAGAGGGGACGACGATGGGCTTTTCGGACCGAAGCTGACGGACAACCCTCGCTGGTGGTGGATCCCGCGCCCAAGAGACCGCCCGTGCGAGTGGAGAAGATGCGAACGGAAGTCGGCTGGCTATCTGGAAGGTGCAGGCAGCATAGACGCGCCTGATCTCATCGAACGGGTCACAAGTCAAAGGAGGGCGTTGGCTCTGCCAGCGGCACGCCAAGGAGTGGCTGGAGATGGAGCACCTCCTGAAGTAGGTACGAATCGGCGACCACGTTGCCTGGCGAGGTGATCGAGGCTCCCCGCACTGAGAAGCTCGACCCCACGGCGTGGAGATCCCTCTCGACGGGAGCACACTACGGCAGCTCCCGTCGTCTGACCCACGTGTCTATTCCTACGCAGCGTACTCGCCCGACGGATCGCGTGTCGCCTGCACCGTCGCCGGGTCGCTCTTTGTTGCCGCGGCCGACGGGTCCGACGCTTGGCAGGGGATTGGGCGTTGGGTTCAGAAGCCCGTATGGTCACTGGTCGGTGATTCGCCTATTCGGAGAAGGTCTAGTCAGACGACCTGAGACGCTCGGCCCCGCGCACCGCGAGCGGTAGCCCTCGAGGGGACGGAGGCCGCGCGGGTCTGAGGGATGTGGAGGAGCCGGCCTGTACGCCGGATCCTGTGCCGGCCGCAAGGCCGGTGGCGACCATCTGTCTGAGCGCTCTCACGAGCGCTCCGGGGCCGATGCCCTCGTGCGGCCTACCCGGGAGCTCGGACGGGCCGTCCTCGAACGCTCCCTGCTTGGCCTAGCTCCGGGTGGGGCTTGCCGAGCCAGGCCGGTCACCCGGCCCGCTGGTGAGCTCTTACCTCACCGTTTCACCCTTACCGCTCGCGCGGCGGTCTGTTCTCTGTGGCGCTTTCCGCGGGTCGCCCCGCCTGGGCGTTACCCAGCACCCTGCCCTGCGGAGTCCGGACGTTCCTCGAGCGTCGCCGCCCGCGGCCGCCCGGCCGGCTCCTCCACGCCCAGTATAGGAGGCGTTCCCGGGCCTGAGGGAAGGAGCGCGGCGCCCGAGCGGTACCCCGAGAAGAACCGGCCGGCCGTATCATCGCCCCATCCATGCGTGCCCGGGTCGCCATCGTCGTGTTGCCGGTGCTCGCGCTCGCCGCGTGCGCTCACGAGCCGGTCGGTCCCGCGGCTCCGATCGCGCCAGCGCAGCTCGCCTCCGACCCCGCGCTCGAGGCCTCCGCCGCCCGGCAGGCCGTGGTCGAGTTCGTCGAGGCCTATCGCGCCTCGCCGGACCAGGGCGTCGGGCCGCTCGAGAACCTCGTCGTGGGACGCGACCTCGCGGCATGGGTCGAGTGGCTCGACGTCCAGCATCGGGAGTTCGACGGGACGATCCGGGGCGTCGCGGACGTTCGCGACGTCGAGTTCATCGGCGCGCTCACGGCCCGTCGCGTCCCCGTCGCGTCCGTCGGCCTGTCGGCGTCCGTGGGGTTCCGCTTCGATCCCGCGGACGATGACCCGATCGACCTGCTTCGGGTCCTGGACGGTCCCGTCACGTTGGTGCGGACCTCCGCCGGGACCTACCTGATCGAGGACCTGGTCCGCAACGGCGTGCCGATGTCCGACAGCATCCAGCGCTTCCGGAACCAGGAGCGGACGCAGGACGGCGTGAGCATCCGTCTGGACTCCCTGTTCATGTTCCCGCCGAACTGGCAGTTCAACGTCGTCGTCGAGAACCGGAGCGGCCACGACGTCGTGCTCGATCCCGACGTCTCGGCGCTGTTCGTCGCTCGGGGCGACGGGTTCGAACACGTCCAGGGTGTGATCACGTCGTCGCTCGACGTCGTGCCGGCGGGCGCGACCATCCAGGGGTTGATGGTGTTCCCGGCGCAGCGAACGGCCGACGGGCGCGTGCTCTCGCTCGTCTACGGGCCCGGGCCGAAGGCGCTCCGGTTCGCCTTCCCGTTGCAGGACCTCGTCACCGTGGTTCCTCCCCCGCCTCCCACAGACGAGGGGACGGTGGAGGTCGCTCCCAGCTAGCCCCCTCGCCGGCGAGCCACTCATCCACGCCCCGGTTGGCCAGACGGTCGGCCTCGACGTTGCGTTCGCGGCGGACGTGCTCGAACGCCACCCGTTCGAAGCCGGCGGACAGCGAGCGCGCCTCCCGGTGGAGGCGCTGCAACGTGGGGTTCTTGACCTTCCAACGGCCGGCGAGCTGCTCGATCAGCAGCCGGCTGTCCGAGCGCAGGAGCACCTCGGTCGCGCCGAGGTCGCGCGCGCGCTCGAGCCCACGGATCGCCGCCGTGTACTCGGCGACGTTGTTGGTGGCGACGCCGATCCCGTCGCCGATCTGGGCGACGACCTCACCGTGCTCGTCCGTGATCTGGACGCCGATCCCTGCGGGACCCGGGTTGCCGCGAGCCGCGCCGTCGCAGTGCAGCGTCAGGCGAAGACGACGATCCGCCGGCAGTATTCACACCTCTTCACGCCGTCGGTGCGCTTCAGGCGGTCGAGCTCGACCGCCGAGAGCTTCTCGTGGCAGGACTGACAGACGCCGTCGACGATCGGGCCCGCGCCGACGCCGTGTTTCTGGCGGCGGAGGTCCTCGTACAGCTCGAGCAGCTCCTCGTCGAACCCGGGGACGAGAGCCCCGCGTTCGGCGCGTTTGGCGGCGAGATCGGCTGCGACCTGATCGAGCTCCTTCACGGCGTCGCCGCCGACCGTCTCGACCCGGCCGCGGGCCGCCTCGGCCTCCCGCTGCGCATCGGCGGCGCGCGCCTCGACGTCCTCCTTGCGGACCATCTGCTCGAGCAGGTCATCCTCGGCGCGCGAACGGCGCTCGGTCAGGCTCGCGATCTCGTGCTGCAGCGCCTCGAGCTCCTTCGCGTTGGCGATGGAGCCGTCGTACATGCGCTTCTCCTCGGCGTGGAGCTTGTCGCTCATCGACGCGATCTCGTGCTCGAGGCGATCGGACTCGCTGGTGATGGAGTCCGACGTCAGCCGGAGCTCGCCGAGGCGAGCGTCGGCCTCCTCCATCTCCTTACGAAGCGACGAGAGCTCCTCGCCGGCCTCGAGCTGCTCGCGGCGGTGCTCCAGGCGGTCGATCGCCGTGTCGAGGTCCTGCAGCTCGAGGATCCGGTCCAGCCCACGCATCGGAGCGTCAGGGTAGCCGATGCCGTGCGTTACACGAGCGTGAGCTGCTCCCCACGTGCCACCTTCCCCTCGCCGCGGACCGAGTGGGCGAACCGTCGGGGCGGCGCCGGGGCAGCTCGCACGCCGCCCTGCGAGCGGATCAGGCCGGCCACGCGGCGACCGAGCGCGTCCCGTTCCGACGCTGGCGCGTACGGCTTGCGGTAGAGCTCCTCGTACCGTTCGACGAGTTCGGGGTGCGTTGCCGCGAGCCACGGCAGGAACTCCTCGCGTACGCCCGGGCGCAGGTGGAGGAGGATCGGAGAGACGTGGGTCGCCCCGGCGTCGATCGCGGCCGCGACCACCTCCCGGAGCTGGCGCGGATGGTCGGTGATGCCGGGAAGGACCGGCGCCATCAGCACCCCGCACGGGATGCCCGCCTCGTTCAGCGCTCGAACGGCTTCGACCCGCTTGCGCGGGTGCGGGGTCCCCGGCTCGCTCCTGCGCCACGCCTCCTCATCGAGCGTCCCGATGGAGAAGGCGGTGGAGACGTCGGTGACCCGAGCGGCCTCGATCAGCAGCTCGAGGTCGCGCAGGATCAGCGTCCCCTTCGTGAGGATCGAGAACGGGTTCCGATAGTCGGTGAGCGCCCGGATGATCCCGGGCATCAGCCGGTACCGGCCCTCGGCCCGCTGGTAAGGGTCGGTGTTCGTGCCCATCGCGATGCCCTCGCCCTTCCACCGCTTGGCCGCGAGCTGGCGTCGAAGCACCTCCGGGGCGTTGATCTTGACCACGATCTTCGTTTCGAAATCTCGACCCGCGTTCATGTCGAGGAACGTGTGGGTGGGACGAGCGAAGCAGTAGGAGCACGAATGACTGCAACCTCGGTACGGGTTGATGCTCCAGCTGAACGGCAGGTAGTTGCCGGGGACGTGGTTGATGATCGTCTTGCACTCGGCCTCGATGAACTCCATCCCGCGGAACTCGGGCGTGTCGAACCGCCGCCTCGCGATCTCGAACAGGGGCTCGGGGGCCATCCCGGCACGATAGAACATACGTTCGATTCGAGCAAGTCCTCCCCCCGAGCCGCGTCTCGGCTTACGCTTCGGCACCGATGGCGATCTGGCTCGTGTGGCACGGCGAGACCGAGTGGTCGATCTCCGGGCAGCACACCGGGACGACGGACATCTCGCTCACGCCGGAGGGACAGCTCCAGGCCGTCGCCATCGGCAAGCTGCTGGCCGGCCGCCGCTTCGACCACATCTTCGCGAGCCCGATGCTCCGCACGCAGGAGACGGCTCGCCTAGCCGGGTTCGGCGACCGGATGCTGATCCACGAGGGGCTGCGCGAGTACGACTACGGCGGGTTCGAGGGCCTGATCCCTCCAGATCCGGGCGACCCACCCGGATGGGAGCTGTTCCGCGATGGCTGCCCGGGTGGCAAGACGCCGGAGCAGATGGCCGGGCGGCTCGACGCGCTGATCGAGGAGCTCCGCGAGCTGGGCGGCAACCGCGTCCTGTTCGGCCAAGGCCACTGCTTCCGCGCCCTGGCCGCCCGGTTCCTCGACCTCCCGATCGGGAACGCGACCAACCTACGGCTCGACACCGGGACGATCTCGATCGTCACGGACGGGCGCGACGGTCCCGAGCTCGTCCTCTGGAACCGCCGGATCCAGCCCCGCACGGTCGTCGTGGCCGACATCGCGTCCTCGCTCGCTCGCAGCATCCCTAGCGACCCCGGCTAGGATGCCGTCGTGGGATGCCTCTTCGCTTTGGTCGCCCTGATCACCCCCAGATTCATCCTGTTCATCCTGTGGCTGTTCACGGACTATCTGAACACCGCGTTCTCGAGCGGATGGTGGGGACTGCTCGGCTTCATCTTCCTGCCGACCACCACGATCGCCTACGCGATCGCGCAGAACGAGTTCACGACCGTCACGGGCGGCATCGAGGCGATGGGCATCGTGGTGATCGTGATCGGCGTCGCGATCGACCTCGGTTTGCTCGGGGGCTCGGGACGCGGCGTCGCACGCAGGCAGTGACTGCGCGGGGGCGGCCCGGCTAGGAGTACCGCACGCGGGGATCGACGTACGCGTACGCGACGTCGACGCACAGGTTCGCGATCGTGTGAGCCGCAAGGAGCCCAGGCTTCCTGCGAACGTCGCCGCCGTTTCGCCGACCTGCCCGATCGTTGCGGTTCCCTGCCCTCGGGTCTTCGCCACGATGGGTTAGGGTCCGGACGTGACCGAGGGCGACGCGTTCGAGATGGATGAGGCGACGGTCGCGGACCTCCAGGCCGCCATGGCGTCGGGCGCGCGAACCGCACGCGCTCTGACGGAGAGCTATCTCGTCCGGATCGAGGAGGTCGATCCGACGCTCCGTTCGGTCTTGGAGATCAACCCCGACGCGCTCGAGATCGCCAACGCGATGGACGCCGAGCGCCGTTCGGGCCACGTCCGCGGCCCGTTCCACGGCATCCCGGTGCTCGTGAAGGACAACCTCGACACGGCCGACCGCATGAAGACCACGGCGGGATCGCTCGCGCTCGGCGAGGTGACGCCCGCGCGCGACGCGTTCGTGGTGGAGCGCCTCCGCGAGGCCGGCGTCGTGATCCTCGGCAAGGCGAACCTGTCCGAGTGGGCGAACTTCCGCTCGACGCGTTCGAGCAGCGGGTGGAGCGCGCGCGGCGGCCAGTGCCGGAACCCCTACGCCCGCGACCGGAGCCCGTGCGGCTCGAGTTCGGGCTCCGGCGTTGCGGTCTCGGCGAACCTGTGCGCCGTGGCCGTCGGGACCGAGACCGACGGCTCGATCGTCTGTCCCTCCTCGGTCAACGGCATCGCCGGCATCAAGCCCACGGTCGGGCTGGTGAGCCGCTCCGGCGTGATCCCCGTCTCGCACTCGCAGGACACGGCGGGTCCGATGGCACGTACCGTGGGGGACGCCGCCGCGCTGCTCTCGGCCCTCGCGGGCGCCGACGAGCGCGACGCCGCGACCGAGGGGGTTCGCGCCGAACCGGACTACACCGCCTTCGTCGTCCCCGACGGCCTCCGCGGCGCCAGGATCGGCGTCGCGAGGAAGCTGGCCGGCTTCAACGACCGCGTCGACCGGCTGTTCGAGGACGCCCTCTCGGCGATGGGCGATCTC
>JBAVEY010000122.1:0-6137 GCA_049587975.1 Actinomycetota bacterium
GCCGCGCGGTGCAGCGGCGCGAGCGCCATCAGCGCGGTGATGATCGTGCAGTTCGGCACCGAATACACCTTGGCGCCCCGCTCGAGCGCCTCGGGATTCACCTCGGGGATCACGAGCTCGGCCCACGGCTCCATCCGGAACGCGCTCGAGTTGTCGATGCAGACCGTGCCGGCCTCGGCGGCCTGCGGCACCCACGTCTTGGCGACCTGGCTCCCGCAGCTCGAGAGCGCGACGTCCACCCCTTCGAGCGCCTCGAGCGAGAGCACGCCGACCGTGCGCTCACGGTCCCGGAACCGCAGCCGGGTGCCGGCGGTGCGTTCGGAGGCGAGCAGGGTGAGCTCGTCCGCGGGGAAGTCGCGCTCCTCGAGGATCGAGAGCATCGTCCGTCCCACGGCACCCGTGGCTCCCACGATCGCGACGCGCATGGCGCCCATGGTACCGGCGATGGCTGGCGGGGCTTCCCGCCTCGGGGGTAAGTTCGAAGGGTCGGACGCGACGCGTTGGGAGGCTGCGATGGACGAGATGGATGCGGTCGAGGAGCTCGAGACGCGGGCCAGCCACCATCACGAGGCGACGAAGCACGGGCACAAGCACTTCCACGTGACCCACTACCTGCACCGCGGCGAGAACTGGGGACACCTGCTGTCCACCCACGCCCACGAGCACAACCATCCCGAGCTCGAGCACGTGCACATCCCGCACCAGGACGTCGAGAAGGAGCATCGGCGCGAGGCGCACATCCACGACCACTCCCGGCCGGCGGACTCGCCCGCCTGAGCTCCGAACGCTGCCCGCTCGACCTCGTAGCATGCCCGGGCCATGACCGCCGAACCCGCACCGCCGCCCTCGCCCGAGACCAACCTGCGCTATCGCGGTGACCTCGTCCGGCTCGCCGCGATCGACCCCGAGGCCGACGCGGAGGTGTTCGCCGCCTGGTTCGACGATCCGGTGGGGACCCGGCTCGCCGGTTTCCGGCCCGTGTGGCCGATGAACCGGGAGAGCGCGCGGGAGCGGCTCGAGGAGTGGGTGAAGGCCTCGCCGGGGACGATCAACTTCGCGGCGCGGACCGTCGCCGACGACCGGCTCGTGGGCGGCATCGGGCTCATGGACATCAACCACATCGACGGCAACGCGCAGCTCGGGCTGTCGGTGTACCGGCAGGACGACTGGGGACAGGGCTACGGCCGAGAGATGATCGTGCTCGCGCTTCGGTACGCGTTCAACGAGCTCAATCTGCACCGGGTCTGGCTCACGACCAGCGCCTTCAACGAGCGCGCGATGAAGCTGTACGAGAAGCTCGGGTTCCGCCTCGAGGGGCGCGGGCGCGAGCACGTCCTGCTCGACGGCACGCGCTGGGACATCGTCTACATGGGGATGCTGCGGGACGAGTTCGAGGGCTGAGCGCCCTAGGCGAACTGGAACGAGTCGAGCATGTTCCGGAACGCCACGGCGCTCGTGTCGAACCCTTCCTGGAGATCGTTCAGCGTGACGCGCCAGCCGACGTCGTCGCTCACGGTGACGACCTCACGCATCAGGTAGCGGTCGCCGCCCGCGGCATCGACGGACACGTCCCACTGCAGGGCGTCCGTGCCGTCGAGCGTGGCCTCGCTCGCCGGCCCCGGCGTCAGCCCGGCCTGCTCGTCGCGCTGGCGCACGAACTCGGACCACTGGTCGAGCGCGGTCCCGGTCTCGAGGTCGACGGCCTCGACGACTACGGTCGCCGAGCCCGTGGGCGGCGCGAACTGGTCCAGGGTCACGTCCGCCCCGAACTGCGCAGGGCCGGCCTCCCACCCGTCGGGGACGAGGAGGCAGTAGCCGAAGTTCTCGGACTCGAAGTTCGTCTCGTTGCAGGGGTCGGGCCTAAGGAGGACGAAGGCGCCGACGGCCAGCGCTCCGCCGAGGAGCACGCCGAGCACGATGAGCGGCCGCCACTTCGAGGGCTGGGGGGGCTTGCGCATCTCGATCGGGGGGCGCTCGCCCGGGTCGCGGCGCGGCAGGAGCGCGACGGCGTCGGGCGTGAGGGAGGCGCCGCAGCGTTGGCAGATCGCCCGGCCCTCCTCGTTCACCTCTCGGCAGGTCGGGCAGACGACCATCGCGCCGTCAGCGCTCCTCGTCGAGCCGCTCCGCGCCGTCCAGGCCGAAGCGCTGGTGGACCGCCCGGACCGCGCGTTCGCCGTCCTCGGCCCTGATCACGCAGGAGATGCGGATCGACGAGGTCGAGATCATGTCGATGTTGATGCCCTCGGCGGCGAGCGCGTCGAACATGTCGGCGGCCACCCCCGGGTTGCTCTTGATGCCGGCGCCCACGAGCGAGAGCTTGGCGATACCGGCGTCGGTCTCGAACCGGATGGCGCCCACGTCGGTGACGATGCCGGCGAGCACCGCCTCGAGCCTCGGGAGGTCGGCCCGAGGGACCGTGAAGGACAGGTCGGTTCGGCCGTCGTGCGAGGTGTTCTGGACGATCATGTCGACGTGGATGTTCTCGGAGGCGACGGCCTTGAAGACGGCGGCGGCGATCCCCGGGCGGTCGGGCACCTCGTCGAGGGTGACCTTGGCCTCCTCGGCGTCCAGGGCGACGCCGCGGATCAGGGCGCTCTCGAGCATGGCGCTCGGTTCTTGGTCCATGACCCAGGTCCCTGCCTCGTTGCCGTCGCCGGACGAGTTCCGCACGTGGAGGCGGACGCCGTGGCGTCGAGCGTACTCCACGCACCGCAGCTGGAGGACCCTCGCGCCCGCGGCGGCGAGCTCGAGCATCTCCTCGTAGGAGATCCGGTCGATCCGGCGGGCCTCGGGGTGGGTCCGGGGGTCGGCCGTGAAGACGCCGTCGACGTCGGTGTAGATCTCGCACACGTCCGCGCCGAGGGCTGCGGCCATCGCGACGGCGGTCGTGTCCGAGCCGCCGCGACCGAGCGTCGTGATGTCGTACTCGGTCGACAGGCCCTGGAAGCCGGCGAGGATGACGACGTTGCCCGCGTCGAGCGACTCCTTGATCCGTCGTGGGCGGATCTCGACGATCCGGGCCTTGCCGTGGTGCGTGTCGGTGATGATGCCGGCCTGTGAGCCGGTGTAGGACGCGGCGCGGCAGCCGCGGGCGTTCACGGCGATCGCGAGGAGCGACATCGCGATGCGTTCGCCGGCGGTGAGGAGCATGTCGAGCTCGCGTGGCTCGGGGGTGGGCGTGATGTCGGCGGCCTTGTTGAGCAGGTCGTCGGTGGTCTCCCCCATCGCCGAGACGACGACGACGACGTCCAGGCCCTGCTCGCGCGAGCGGGCGATCCGGTCGGCGATTGCGCGGATGCGGTCGGTGTCGCCGACCGAGGTCCCGCCGTATTTCTGCACCACGATGGGCATGGGTTGGAGGGTAGCAGTGGGGTTGGGAGCGGCTTGGGAGCGGGGTGGGGGGGGTTCGGCGGGGGGGTCGGGCGCGCTCGGGGGCGGAGAGGCGGCCGCTCGCTCGAGCGGTGGCGTCAGGGTTCTGTCTGTCAGAACCCTGACAGCGAAGGGGATCCAAAGGTTCGCGGCGTCAGGGTTCTGTCTGTCAGAACCGTGACGGGTGCGCTCGAGCGAAGGGTACCCATCTCCCCCCGACCGAACGCCGCACTCGGGCGAGGCTCCCGTGTCATCCCCGCGCGGTACAACGCACTCGTGCAGGCAGCGCCACCCACCGCGAGACGGCTGGTCGATCAGGAACGACGCGTCCACCGCATCCTGCGGTCCCGCTTCACCGACGCCCTGCTCGAACTCGGGGTGTCGTTCGCCCAGTACGAGGTCATGGAGCTGCTCCACGACGCCGGTCAGCTCCACCCCGGTGAGATCGGCCGCCGGCTCCTCGTGACGCGCCAGTCCGCCGACCATCTCGTCCACCAACTGCGCCGCGGCCACCTGGTCGAGACGTGGCGACTCGACGGGGGGAGCCTCGGGGTCCGGCTCGTCCGAGAGGGACGCACCCGCGCCGCCCAGTGCGTACGAGCGCTGCAGCCGACCTTCGAACTCCTCGACACCATCGACGCCGCAACGCGAACGCGACTCGTCGGCGACCTCGAGGCGTGCGAGGACGCCCTGCGCCCTCGCTGGAGCCCCTGGTGGCTCCAGACCCGCTAACCGATCAGTTTCCGCCGCAGGAAATCGATCTGCACCCGCAGCAGGTTCTCGGTCACCGCCGTCGAACGCGTCAGGTGCGTGGCGCTCGGGATCAGCACGAGCTCGTGCCATCTCCCCGCCTCGAACAACGCCGCCGACAGCCGCAGCGTGTTCGCGACGAACACGTTGTCGTCGGCCAGCCCGTGGATCAGCAGCATCGGCCGCGACAGGGACGCCGCGTCGTGCACCACGGAGCTCCGCCGGTACGCCTCGGGCTCCTCCTCGGGCAGCCCCATGTACCGCTCCGTATAGAAGGTGTCGTACAGGCGCTGATCCGTCACCGGCGCCCCCACCACACCCGCGTGGAACACGTCCGGCCGTCGCAGCAGCGCCATCGCCGCGAGCTCGCCGCCGAACGACCACCCTCGGATCCCCACCCGTCCCAGGTCGAGGAAGGCGAACCGCTCCGCCGCCGCGTGCAGCGCGTCCACCTGGTCCTCGAGCGCCACCGTGAAGTCCCGATACACCTCCCGGTCCCAGGCCGGCCCGCGTCCGTCCACCCCGCGCCCGTCGACCACCAGCACCGCGAACCCCTGGTCCGCGAACCACTGCGACGTCAGGTGCGCGCCGGCGGCCTTGACGACGCGCGCGCCGCGAGGGCCTCCGTACGGATCCATCAGCACCGGCAGAGGCTCGTCGGGCTCGCGTCCGCCGGGGAGCAGCAGCGCCGCGGGTAACTCGCGTTCGCCGAGGGTGAGGAACCGGGGCCGCGGCTCGATCACGGCGACCTCGGACACGTTCTCGATCGAGCCGACCACCTCGCCGGAACCCACCCGGACCACCTCCGCGGTCGAGCGCGCCGAGTGCCCCGTCCCCGACGCCCGCACGAGCACCCCGCCGCCCTCCGCGCCCGAATGGACGCCGGGCTCCTCGGACAGGCGCACCGGCCCGCTCTCGGCGGCCCATCGCCACAGGTGGATCTCGGTCGGATCTCCGTCCGAGGCTCGGAACAGCACGCCCGACTCGGCCGAGAGCACGTCGCGGACCTGCAGTCCAGGCGGCGTCACCGGCTCGCCGCCGACGGTCAGCCGGTAGGTGTCGGACCCCCGGTCCTCGACCAGGTCGACGACGCGGCCGTCGGAGAGGCGGATCGGGGCGTCCTCGGGCAGCTCGACCCACTGCGGATCGGACCGTTCGGCGACCATCGTGGTGTCGCCGGTCGTCGCGTCGGCCTCGAGCAGCCACACCGTCTTCTGGTCGCGCGTCTCCACGAGCAGCAGCAGGGGCGCGCCCTCGCCCCAGTGGACGCGGGCCAGGTACGGGAACGCCTCGCGATCCCATCGGACCTCGACGCGCTCGCCGCTCGACACGTCGAAGACCCACAGCGTCACCACGGCGTCGTCCGTGCCCGCCCGTGGGTACCGGACCGCCCGCGGCGGCTCGGCCGGATCCGTCGGGTCGTCGATGTACCAGACCTGCACGTCGCGCTCGTCGACGTGCGCGGCCGCGAGCCTCGAGCCGTCCGGCGACCACCAGTGGCCGCGGAACCGGTGCATCTCCTCGGCCGCGATGAACTCGGCCAGGCCCCAAGAGGTGTCGGGCGCGTCCGGCGAGGCCAGCTCGCGCACGCCGCCCTCGATGTCGCGGACCCACAGCGATCCGTCGACCACGAACGCGATGCGCTCGCCGGCCGGATCCAGGCGGGGGTCGTCGACCGACCCGGGCGCGCTCAGCTCGCGAGCGCCGCCGTCGACCAGGTCCGCCAGGAACAGCCGGCCACCGACCGTGAAGACCGTCCGCCGGACCGCGTCGTCGGTCGCGTACGCCGTGACGCCGGACGAGCGCTCGCGCGCCCGCTCGCGGCGGGCGCGTTCGGCATCGGTGAGGTCCCCCTCGGCCTCCTCCTCCCCGGGATCGAACACCAGCCGTTCCTTCGCCTGCGAAACGTCGAAGACCCACAGGCAGCTGACCGGGTCGTCCCCGCGCTTGGTTCGCAGGTAGACGACACGTTCGCCGTCCCACGAGACCGTGAAGGCACGGGGTACGCCGAGCGAGAA
>JBAVEY010000123.1:0-12049 GCA_049587975.1 Actinomycetota bacterium
GCGGCGGGATCGCCGGCCTGTCGGCCGCGCTCGACGCCGCGGCGGACGGCGAGCGCGTGGTGCTGTGCGACGAGTTCGCCATCGGCTCGCGCGTCCCGCCCGGTCCGACGCTCGACGCGATCCGCACGCTCGAGGGGACGGTCCGGGCGAACCCCTCGATCGACATCTACGAGCACCACGCGGCGCTCGGGCTGTTCGACGGCCCCGTGGTGCCGCTCGCGAGCACCGGCGAGCTCATCGAGGTGCACCCCCGAGATGTGGTGGTGGCCACCGGGGCCACCGAGACGCACCAGCTGTTCCCGGGCAACGACCTGCCAGGCGTCTGGCTCGGACGGGCTGCGGCCGCGATGGCCGCCCGGCACGGCGTGGCCCCCGGCCGTCGGGTGATCGTCGTCGCATCCACGCTCGAGGGGCTCGAGCACCTGCACGCGCTCATCGCCGCCGGGACCTCGGTGGCGGCGGCGATCGTGCCCTCCGGCTTCGTCGACGACGTGCCGAAGCAGGCCGAGGCGATCCCGGACGGCGAGCTGATCGAGGCGCGCGGGCGGGCGCGGGTTCGGTCGGTCGTGGTACGCGAGCGCGGGGAGCGGCGGCGGATCGCATGCGACGCGCTCGTGCTCTCGACCGGCCTCGCGCCGCGAGACGAGCTGGCGCGGATGGCGGACGGCGAAGCCGTCCGGGTCGTGGGGGACGCGGCGGTCGACGCGGACGACCCCCGGCTCGCCGGCGGCACCCTGTGCCTGTGCGAGGACGTCTCCCTGCACGATCTCGAGCAAGCGTGGGCCGAGGGCTTCCGCTCGGCCGAGCTCCTCAAACGGTATTCCACCGCGACGATGGGCCCCTGCCGGGGGGCGACGTGCGGACGAGCGCTCGCCTGCTTCGCGCGGGACCGCGCCGGCGATCCCGCGGGCACCAGGACCACGTCACGACCGCCCCTTCGGCCGGTCGCGCTGGAGACGCTCGCCTCCTCCGTGCACGAGGTGACCGAGAAACGGACCGGCCTGCACGACGTGCACGTCGCGGCGGGAGCGACGCTGGGCTGGTCGAGCGGATGGAAGCGACCGCTCTCCTACGGCGACCCCGACGACGAGTACCGGGCGGTCCGCGAGCGCGTCGGCCTGATGGACGTGGGGACGCTGGGACGGTTCCTGATCGCGGGAGGCGACGCCGCGTCGCTCGTCGACGCGGTGTTCCCCGGCCGGATCGCCGACCTCGAGCCTGGCCGCTCCCGCTACGTCCTCGCGCTCGACGAGGGCGGGTACGTCGTCGACGACGGGCTGCTGTGTGCGCTCGGGGAGGGCTCGTACCTGCTCACCTCGACCTCCGGCGGGGCCGAACGCATGGACGCCCGACTTCGGGAGTGGGGCGATCGCCTGGACCTGCACGTGCACGTGCTCGACCGGACCTCCGAGCTCGGGGCGATCCTGGTCGCCGGCCCGGGGGCCCGTGACCTGCTCCAACCCCTCACGTCCGATCCGATCGACGCCGTCACGCTCCCGTACCCGGGGCACGCGGAGATCGCGATGGCCGGCGTCCCGTGCCGCGCGATCCGCAGCGGGTTCGTCGGCGAGCTCGCGTTCGAGCTGCACCACCCGCGCTCCCGCGGCAGGGAGCTGTGGGACGCCTTGGTGCGTGATGGCGGCGGTGTCGGGGTGTCTCCGTTCGGCCTGCGGGCGCTCGAGATCCTCCGCCTGGAGAAGGGACACGTCTACCTCGGGCAGGACGCGCTGCCCGACGACACGCCGGCCAAGCTCGGGCTCGGGTGGGCCGTGGACATGACGAAGCCGTGGTTCGTCGGCAAGACCGCGCTCGAACGCCTCGCCGCGACGGGGACGACCCGACGCTTGGCCGGGCTCGAGTTCGACGGCGCACCCGCCGACCCCGCCGAGCTCCGCGGGACGCCCCTCACGATGGGCGGGACGATCGTCGGTCGCGTCACCTCGGCCGAGCGCTCGCCGGCGCTCGACCGCGCGATCGGGCTCGGTTGGCTCCGGGGCGAGAACGCGGGGTTCCCGACCGAGCTCGTCGCGGGCGCGGCCACCGCGCGGGTCGTGCCGACCCCGTTCTACGATCCGGAGGGGACCCGCGTCCGTGGCTGAGCTCCGGACCTGGTGGCCGGTCGTCACGAGCGTGCTCGCGTCCCCGGATGCCTGCGAACGGGTCGCCGGCCTCCCCGGCGCGTGTCGGGTCGAGCCGGCCGAGGTCGCGATCATCGGCGATGTCTCGGTCGCCGCCTTGGTGCCGGCCGTGCGACGATCGGATCCGGACGCGGTCGTCCTCGACGTCTCGGACGGGTGGGCCGCCCACACGCTCGACGGGCCCGATGCGCGAGAGGCGTTCACCCGGCTGTCTGAGCTCGACCTGCCCGACAGGGGGTTCGTCCAGGGCGAGGTCGCCGGGATCGGCGTGCGGATCCTCGTCGAGGGAAACCGCCTCGACCTCCTCGTTCCGTCCGCGCTCGCCGCGCATCTGCGCGGGCGGATCGAGGCCGACTGCGCTGAGCTCCTACGATGACCGGGCTGCTGCGCACGGTTCGGTTCCTCGAGCAGCCCGAGCTGCGGTCCCACTACGACGTGGTGATCGTCGGCGGCGGGGTGAACGGCCTCTCGCTCGCCTTCCACCTGGCCGAGTACCACGGGATCCGCGACGTCGCCGTCCTCGAACGATCGTACGTCGGCTCCGGCGCGTCGGGCCGCAACACGCAGGTCCTGCGTTCCAACTACAACACACCGGAGACCGTGCCCCTGTACAAGGCGAGCCTGGAGCTCTACCGGACGCTCTCGCAGGAGCTCGACTTCAACGTGCTGTTCACCAACCAGGGTGAGCTGGATCTGTGCCACACGCCGGACTCCCTGCAGGTCGAACGGGAGAAGTCGATGCTGAATCGAGCGTTCGGCGTCCGGACCGACATCCTCACGCCCGAGGAGATCTCGAAGGTCTGCCCACAGGTCGACCTCACCGGCGGGGGCGAACTCCCGGTCGTGGGCGCCTCGTACCATCCGCCGGGAGCGTTCGCTCGGCACGACTCCGTCGTGTGGGGCTACGCCGCCGCCGCCGCGCGGCGCGGCGTCCACGTGCACCAAGGCGTCACGGTGACCGCGGTCGACGTTCGGGACGGGCGGTGCATCGGCGTGCGGACGGATGCCGGATCGATCGAAACGGGTCACGTCGTGAGCGCCGTCGCCGGTCACACGAGCGTCGTCGCGGCCATGGCCGGGGTGCGCGTGCCGATCTCGACGTACGCGCTGCAGGCGTTCGTCACCGAGCCGTACCGCCCCGTGCTGCGCGGCCTCGTCTCGTCGATGGACCTGTACGTGTACGTCTCGCAGACCGCCCGCGGCGAGCTGCTGATCGGGGCCGAGGTCCTGCCCTATCCCACGTTCTCGACGCGCTCGACCTTCGGGTTCCTGTGCGAGGCGGCGAAGCGCACGATCCAGATCCTGCCGTTCGCGAGGACGGCGCGCGCGATGCGCCAGTGGACGGGCCTGTGCGACATGACGCCGGACTCCTCACCGATCCTGGGCGCGAGCGAGGTCGAACGGTTCTGGCTCATGGCGGGCATGGGGACCTGGGGGTTCAAGGGCGCGCCGATCTTCGGGCAGACGATGGCCGAGCTGATCGCGACGGGCCGGACCCCCGGGCTGATCGAACCCTTCGCCGCCACGCGGTTCCGGCAGGACCGGATGGTCCCGGACGCCGCGTCCGCGGGGACCCACTGAGGGCTAGGGCGCTCCGCCGTCACCCGCTTCGCCGGGCTCCCCTTTCAGGACCCCGAGGATCGCCTCCATCTCGGTGTCGCCGAGGGTGGCATCTCGTCCGGTGCCCTTCGCCGCCGCGAGGAGGGTCCGTAGGTTGGTCTCGGCCATCTCGGCGCGAGCCTCGAGCTCCTTCACCCGCACCGACAGCTGTTGAGCCCGGCGCTCGGCCTCCTCGCGAGCCTCCCTGGCCTCCCGCGCCTCCTCCCGAGCCGCCCGCAGGGCCCCCCGCAGCGTGCCGGCCTCGCGACCGAGCTCGATCGTCCGCTCCACGACCTCTCGCCCGATCTCGGAGTAGGTCGCCCGTCCGCTCGATCCCTGGGACGGCGGCGTTCGGGGCTGACGACGGGCGGCCCGACGGGGTCGTGGCACCTGCTCGCGTTCGCCGGCCTCGATCGGCCGAACGTCGAGGAGCCGGTACCGGCCGTCGACGGCCTCGAGCCTGCGCCGGGCGAGCAGCGCCCGGACCGCCCGGGCGGCCGCCAGCGGCTCCACGACGCCGATCTGCTTGCCGAGCTCCGCTGGGGACAGGTCGATGAGCTCCCCGGGCGTCGCCCGGGCGGCCACGGCGGCCAAGAACGCGTTGGCCCGCTGGAGGCTCTCCTCGTTCACGCACGTCATCGTGTCCGATTCGGCGTTCCCGCGCCACCCCCATCCGTTGCCTCGGAAGGCCGCCGGCGCGGGCGGCCCGCGCGCCGCCCGATCGTGACCGTGGGAGGCGAAGAACAAAGTGACAAAACCCGCTCCTCGATTTGACGGTGCGAGCGGCGCCGGTGTACAACTCCCATGGTGCCGCTGGAGCCTTCGGGCTCCGGCGGCGCCGCTCTTTCTCCGTCCGTCTCCCCGAGGAGCCCGTTGGCACCCGACGAGGACGCCCCCACCGGCTTGCCGCTGGCGGGCATCCGGGTGGCCGACTTCTCCCGGGTGCTCGCCGGGCCCCTCGCGACGATGCTCCTCGGAGACCTCGGCGCGGACGTCGTGAAGATCGAGCGCCCAGGCACGGGCGACGACACCCGGGGCTGGGGTCCCCCGTTCGTCGGCGGCGACGCCGCGTACTTCCTGGCGCTGAACCGGAACAAGCGCTCGGTGGCGCTCGATCTGGCCACCGTCGAAGGGCGCTCGGCGGCACGGCGACTCGCCCTCACGTCCGACGTCGTGGTCGAGAATTTCCGGCCGGGGCTCATGGAACGGTTCGGCCTGGATCACGCCACCCTCACCGCCGACAAGCCGGGGCTCGTGTTCTGCTCGCTCACCGCGTTCGGCGAGGGGGAACGGGACGCCCGTCCGGGCTACGACATCATCGTGCAGGCGCTCTCGGGGCTGATGAGCTTCACAGGGCACCCCGGAGCCGAGCCGACCAAGGTCGGCGTCGCGCTGCTAGACGTCGTCTGCGGCCTCTACGCGTGCAACGCGATCCAGGCGGCGCTCCTCGGCCGGCGGGCGACCGGCCGGGGTTCGCTGGTGAGCGTGTCGCTGTTCGACGCAAGCGTGGCCGCGCTGGTGAACCAGGCCGCGAACTACCTGCTCGGTGGCATCGTCCCCGAGCCGATGGGCAACGCCCACCCCAATATCGTCCCCTACCAGCTGTTCGAGACGGCCGACCGCCCGTTCATCCTGGCCGCCGGCAACGACCGGCTCTTCGAGCGGACGTGCGAGGTGATCGCGCGCCCCGACCTCGCCGCGGACGAGCGGTTCGCGACCAACGCGGCGCGCGTGCGCAACCGCGACGTCCTGATCCCGGCCCTGTCGGCCGCGTTCGCGACGCGGGGGGCCGCCAAGTGGCTCGTGGCCCTGGAGGCGGCGGCGGTCCCGTGCGCGCCGGTGCGAACGCTCGACGAGGTGTTCGCCTCGCCCGAAGGCGCCGCCGCGGTCCAGTCGATCCCCGATCCCCGACGGGGAGCGCTGCGCCTGGTCGCCGACCCGATCCGGGTCGACGGCCGCACGCCGCCGGCGCGCCGGTCACCGCCCCGGCTGGGCGAGCACACGGACGAGATCCTCGCGGAACTCGAGGGGTGAGCGCGCTCGAGCGCTGGCGGCGCGAGCTCGCGGCCTGGGCGATCCCGGACGAGATCCTCGCGAACGCCCCCGAGTCGCCGTGGGGATTCGCCCCGGAGCTGTTCCGTCACCGGGCGGAGCGAACCCGGGAGACCCCGACGGCCACGACCCGCCTGGTGCTCGACGCGCTCGGCACGGGCGGCGAGGTGCTCGACGTGGGGGTGGGCGGGGGAGCGACCTCGCTCCCCCTCGCGACCCGTGCGACCCTGATCACGGGGGTCGACGCCTCGGGGGACATGCTCGAGGGCTTCCTGCGGTCGGCGCGGGACGCCGGCGTGGAGGCCGCCGTCGTCGGGGGGCCGTGGCCCGAGGTGAGCTCCGAGGTCGGGCAGGCCGACGTCGTCGTGTGCGGCCACGTCCTGTACAACGTCGGCGACCTCGAGCCGTTCGTGCGCGCGCTCGACGATCACGCGCGGCGCCGCGTCGTGATCGAGATCACCGCGGTGCACCCGCTCGCGTGGATGGCGGACCTCTGGTCGCGGTTCCACGGACTCGCGCGGCCCTCCGGACCGACCTCCGGCCTCGCGGCCGCGGCGATCGCGGAGCTCGGCGTCCCGGTCCGACGCACGGACGAGTCGCGCTCGCCGCGTCCTGGCGGTTTCGAGCGCCGCGACGATGCGGTAGCGCTGGTCCGGCGTCGCCTGTGCCTGAACGCCGACCGAGACCCCGAGCTCGCCGACGCGCTCGGCGACCGGCTGAGGGAGCGCGACGGGCTGTGGGCCGCCGGGCCTTCCGAGCACGCCGTCACGACGCTCTGGTGGGACCGCGCCGTCGGAGGCGCCGGCCCGACGGCTTAGGACGCGCGACGCCGGACGAAGTCCCGGAGCACGAACGTTCCCAGATCGCGGTCGTCCATCAGGAAGATCCGCCCCGCAGTGAGCTCGGCGAGCCGCTCCATGAAACCGATCAGTCCCGGCGAGTCCTCGAGCATGAACACGTTCAGGGTCACGCCCGCGCGCGCGAGCTTCGATGCCTCCGCGAGCGTGAGGCGGATCGTCTTGGGGATCGGCGGCCACGAGAAGCGCGCCCGGTCGCCCTCGAGGTGCGCGGTGGGTTCGCCGTCGGTCACCATGATCACCTGGCGGGTGGCGCGTGGATGCTGCGAGAGCAGGCGCCCCGCGAGGTTGAACGCGTGGTGCATGTTCGTGCCGTAGACGCGTTCCCAGCCCGCAGCGGCGAGCTCCCTCGGCTGCATCTGGCGCGCGTAGTCGCTGAAGCCGATCAGGTACAAGGTGTCGTGCGGGTAGCGGCCCTCGATCAGCGCGTGCAGCGCGAGCGCCATCTTCTTCGCGTGGACGTCGTGACCGCGGAGCGGCATCGAGAACGACAGGTCGAGCAGCAGCGCGGTCGCCGCCTCGGTCCGCTGCTCGGCCTCGAGCAGCTCGAGGTCGTCGGGTTCGAGCCGCACCCGTGCGCCCGGTCCCCCCCGGACCACCGCGTTGAAGACGCTCCGCTGGACCGCGATCTGCCCGGCGTCCCCGAACCGCCACGGCCGCGTCGCGCCCGTCGGCTCGGCAAGGCCGCCGGCCTCCCGGGCCTCGTGCACGCCCTCCCGGTCGCGGCGGAGATGCTCGAACACCCGGACCAGCGCTCGCTCCCCCATCTTGCGGGCGCCCTTGGGCGTGACCTCGAGCAGCCCGCGTTCCCGGGAGACCAGGCCAGCCCGCTCGAGGGCCCGCTCGATCTCCTTCAGGCGCCGCAGGTCGAGGACGGCGTCCTCGCCGAGCGCCGAGCGCAGCGACTCCTCGTCCACGTCGTCGATCGAGGCCCCCGGGTAGTCGCCCCGGAGCGAGCGGTCGAGCTCTTCGAGGTCGTGGAGCCGTTCCATGGCATCGATGGTCGCCGACAGCGGGAGCTGCTCGTCGCCGCCCGCGAGCGCCGGCTCGCCCCAGGGCATCTGGGGGAAGGCTGACGCCAGGTTGGACCCCAGGCGGTCGACCTCGAACGCCAGGTCCATGTCCTGCAGCACCTGCTGGGCCAGCGCCTGGAGCTCGGCGCGCTCCTGCGGGGACATCGAGGCGAGCAGGCGGGACATCGCCGCCATCCGCGCGGCCATCTGCTCGAGCAGCTCGTCGAGCGTCTCCGGGTCGCCGGGGAACAGATCGCCGTACCGCTGCATGAACCCGTCGAAGTCGTACGGCTCTCCCCGCTCGCGTCGCTCGATCATCTCGTTCAGCTCGGCCAGCATGTCGCGGAAGCGAGCGAGGTCCTGCGCCGACATCGAGCGCAGCCCCTCGGCCATGCTCCGGAAGTACGCGCCCATGACCTGCTCGCGCAGGTGCTCCATCAGCTCGTCGAACGCCGCCTGCGCCTGCGGGTCGACGAACCGGTAGTCGCTCAGCTCGCCGATCCGGCCGGGGACGTCGGGCGGGAGCGCGTCGAGGAACGCCTCGCGCATACGCGCGTCGTCCTCGGCGCGGAACGAGAGCGTCGACCGCTCGCGGTCGACGACGTCGTCCAGCCGCTCCCGCAGCTCCTCGAGCGGCCCGGTCAGATCGAGGTTCGCCTGCTCATGCGCCCTGCGCTCGCGCAGCCGGGCGCGCAGGGCGTCGAGCCCACTGAAGTTCCCCTGCATCCCGCGACGGCGCAGGCGTTCCAGGGCGCCCTCGGCGCCTAGACCCGAGAGCATGTCGTCGGAGAGCTCCTCGAGCAGCTCACCGGCCGAGAGCTCGGGCCCGAACGGATCCTGCGTGTCGTCCCAGCGTGAGTAGCGGGCCCGCATCCGACCAGCCTACGCCGGACCCAACGGAACGGGAGCCGGTTCAGCCGATGCCGAGGCCGGTCATCAGGGCCCGGAGCGACAGGCCGAACGAGATGAACGACGCGAGGGCGAACGGCGCCCACGGCTTGGACCGGAACCCCTCCTCGCGGGCCAGCGCGTGGGCGATCGCGAAGATCACGAGGGGCCCGAACCCGTAGACGTAGTGCAGCGACGTGGGCGGCCGCTCACCGAGGAGCAGCAGGATCAGGCCGAGGAGCGCCTGCACGATGGCCACGACCTGGGCGGCGACGAGCCATCTCCAGAACCACGCACCGGCGTCCCGCCGTGCGATCCACAGGACCAGGCCGAACAGCCACCCGATCGAGAAGATCGCGACGACGACGAACCCGACGAAGCGGTGGATCTCGGTCACGGCGGCCGAATCCTACGGGGTGGCGAGCCGAACGACGCCGCTACGCGCCGGTCTCGGCCGACCGGTAACGGCTCGAACCGGCCCGTGCGGTCGTGTCCTTGTTCAACCGGCGAGACAGGTGCAGCCCCTCGAGCGCGAACTCCAGGGCGGAGGCCGCGACGCCGGGCGACTCCTCCTCGACCCCGAGGCGCTGCAGGAGCTTGGACAGCCCGGGCAGCTCCCCGAACTGCGACAGGAGCTCGCCGGCGGGCAGGAGATCGGACGTCTCCGCCTCGAAGCCCTGTGCGAACCGCGACAGGATGGGCTGGAAGTCGAACCCGGACAGCCGGTGGCGGAACACTTGCAGCTCGGCCGTCTTGAGGGCGCGCGAGAGGATCTCCTCCTCACGGCCCTCCTCGATCGTGTCGAACTCCACCCGCCCGAGACCGGCCTCCACGACGGCGGGCAGGTCGCAGACGCGCGGGACCGCCTCGGGTTCGCCCGTTCGCGCGGCCCGGCGGATCGCGGCGGCCGAGAGGGTCTCCAGGTTGCCGATCGAATAGCGCACGCTGACGCCGCTGCGGTGGTTCACGTGCGGAGAGCGCCGGAGCTCGGCGGTGAACGCCGCGAGGACCTCCTCGAGGTACACGGGGACACGGACCGGCACGTCGCTCCGCCACGCCCGAGCCTCCTGTTCCATGATCGCGATCTCGTCCTCGAGCGTCTCGGGGTAGTGGGTCCGCACCTGCGTCCCGAACCGATCCTTGAGCGGCGAGACGATCCGGCCGCGGTGCGTGTAGTCGTCGGGGTTGGCCGTGGCGACGAGCAGCAGGTCGAGCGGGAGCCGGATCCGGTACCCGCGGATCTGGACGTCGCGCTCCTCGAGGATGTTGAACAACGCGACCTGGATCCGTTCGGGAAGGTCGGGCAGCTCGTTGATCGCCACGATCCCGCGGTTGGTCCGCGGGATCATCCCGTAGTGGATCGTGAGCTCGTCCGCGAGGTACCGGCCCTCGGCAACCCGGATCGGGTCGACGTCGCCGATCAGGTCGGCGACGCTGGTGTCGGGCGTCGCGAGCTTCTCCGCGTAACGGTCCTGCCGCCCGATCCACCGGATCGGGGCCGAGTCACCCTCCTCGGCGAGGAGCGCGCGGCAGGCCGCGCAGATCGGGCGGTAGGGGTGATCGTTGACCTCGCATCCAGCGATCGCGGGGGTCTCCTCGTCCAGCAGCTCCACGATCTGGCGGATCAGCCGGGTCTTGGCCTGACCGCGCTCGCCGAGCATGACGAGGTCGTGGCCGGCGAGGATCCCGCGTTCGAGCACCGGGAGCACCGAGTCCCCGAACCCGACCACCTGCGGGAACAGCGGCGCCCCGGCCCCAAGGCGTTCGAGCAGGTTCGCACGGAGCTCCTCCTTCACGCTCCGGTCGGGGAACCCGGCGGCGCGGAGCTCGGCGATCGTGGCGGGGGCCGGCATGGACCTCCAGCCTACCGGCTCGCTCGCGAAGGGCCGAACGCTACGCGATGCCGCGTGCCGTGTACTCGCTCCCATACCGGCGTTCGGCCAGGCGGCGACCGATCTCCGCGGACAGCACCAACAGCATCGAGGCGATGAACACCACCGAGGAGACGGCGATGAGCTGCGGGAGCAGGCTCGGGACGCGGAGCTGGGCGAACAGGTAGACCGGCCAGGTCTGCTGCGTGCCGGCGAGGAAGGAGGCGATCGCGAACTCGTCGAAGGACAGGGTGAACGCGACGAGGAACGCCGAGACGAGCGCCGGCATCAGCAGCGGCAGCGTGACACGCCGGAAGGTCTCGCGCGGGCTCGCCCCCAGGTCCTTCGCGGCCTCGTCGAGCGACACGCTGAGCCGCTCGAGGAGCGGCATGATCGTCAGGATCGTGTACGGCAGCGCGACGACGACGTGCCCGACCACGACCGAGTGGAGACCGAGACCGATGTAGACGCCGAACGACTCGGTCAGGACCTTGTCCACCAGCGTGAACAGCAGGAGCAACGAGATCCCGAAGACGAGGTAGGGGATCACGAGCGGCGAGAAGACCAGCGCCGAGACGATGGGCTTGCCGAAGAACCGCCGCCGAAGGAGCGCGAACGAGGTCAGGACGCCGAGCGTCACCGCGATCACGCTCGAGACCGTCGCCACGACCAAGCTGCGGCCGAGGGCGGTCACCAGGATATGGTTCGACAGGACGTCCGCGTACCAGTGGGTGGTGAACCCCGCCAACGGGAACGAGGGGTCGCCATCGTTGAACGAGAACAGCGCGAGGACGGCGATCGGCAGGTACAGGAAGATCACGAGCAGCCAGAAGAAGATGGTGAGCCCGACCCGCCCGCTCCGGGAGGTCGCGATCTCCATCAGTCGGCCGCCACGGTCCGGACCTGCACGAAGCGTCCGAACAACGCCATCAGGCCCGCCACGACGATCAGCAGGAACATCGCCAGGACCGAGCCGCTCTGCCAGTCCAGACCGCGCGTGAACAGGTCCTGGATCGCGTTGCCGTACATGTACCCGCTCGTACCCCCGACGAGCAGCGGGGTCACGAACTCACCGATCGTGGGGACGAACACGAACACGAAGGCCGCGACGAGCCCCGGGAGGCTGAGCGGCAGCGTGACCCGCAGGAACGTCCGCGTGCGGCTGGCCCCCAGATCGCTCGCCGCCTCCAGCAGGCTGCGATCGAGGTTGTTCAGGCTCACGAAGATCGGCAGCGCGACGAAGGGGATCCACACGTAGGCCAGGACCAACATCACGGTGAACTGGCTGTAGAGCAGCCACTCGATGGGGTCGTTGGCGGGGCGGAGGTGGAGCGAGACCAGCAGCGAGTTGAACACGCCCCGATCGCCGAGCATCACCTTCCAGGCGAGGACGCGCAGGAGGAAGCTCGTGAGGAACGGAACGATGATGACCAGGAGCAGCACGTACTTCAGCTTCCGCACGCAGAGCGCCAGGAAGTACCCGATCGGGTATGCGAGCAGCACGACGACCACCGACACCGTGAGCGACATCCGCACCGACTTCCAGAACAGTCCCAGGTAGATCGAGCCGCCGCCGAAGAAGCGGCTCCAGTCGTCGAGCGAGATCACCCCGGTGTCGGTCGGGAACAGCT
>JBAVEY010000124.1:0-2736 GCA_049587975.1 Actinomycetota bacterium
GGCGGAACCCGTGTACCTGCACGGTCGGAACCTGCTGGGGCTCGACCCGATCGCGCCCGTGTACCTGCACGGTCGGAACCTGCTGGGGCTCGACCCGATCGCGCCCGTGTACCTGCACGGTCGGAACCTGCTGGGGCTCGACCCGCTGCTTACGGACTGAGGATCCCTCACCCGTCGGCGGGCCTGCAGCTAGGCGAGATCCGCGAACGCGGCGCGCACGTCCTTGCGGACCCCCGTCACGAACGGGACCTCTTCCTTGGTGAAGCGTCGGGCCTGAGCCTCGCGGAGCCTGCGGATGCAGTCCACGATCCGGTCCAGCTCGTCCGCCTCGAACGCGAGGATCCACTCCCAGTCGTTGATGCCGAAGGCGCTCGTGGTGTTCGCCAGCACCTCGGGGAACTCCCGGCCGGCCTCGCCGTGTTCGCGCAGCAGCGACGCGCGCTCGTCGGCGGGCAGCAGGTACCACTCCGGCGTCCGGACGAACGGGTACGCGCACAGGTAGCGCCGAGGCGCCTCGCCCTTCACGAACGCCGGCGCGTGATCGGCGGTGAACTCGGCGGGCTTGACGACGCCCATGAACGTCCACGAGGTCTCGAGCTCCCGGCCCGCCCGGGTCCGCCGGAAGGCGACGAGCGCGCCCTGCACGGCATCCGGGCTCGGACCGACGAGCCACATGAGCAGGTCGGTGTCCGCGCGGAACCCGACGGTCGAGTAGATCCCGCGCACGGTCATCTCGCCGTCCCATCCCTTCATCAGGTTCTCGACCTCCTGCGCGGCGTCGTCGAGGTCGAGATCGCGGAAGGCGCGCGTCGCCTTGAAACACGTGTAGAGGGCGTAGACGGTCTCACTCATCCCACGTTCTCCGATCTGACCGCACCGGCGAGGTGAGCCAGGACCCGCTCGGCGGCCCCGCCGGCGCTCCGGACGGCGTCGGCCACGCCTACCCCGAGGTACGCGTTGCCGCTCACGAAGATACCCGGTGGCAGCGAGGCCTCGATCGCCCGCACGCGCTCCAGATGGCCGACCTCGAACTGCGGCATCGAACGCGGCCACCGCACCACGGCCGATGCGGCCGGCCGATCGGGCAACGCCAAGACCGCGGCCAGGTGCCGGCACACCGCGTCCACGATGTCCTCGTCCTCGGCGTCGAGGACGTCCTCGAACCCGACCGCCCCGATGAAGCACCGCAAGACGGCCCGGGTACCGAACCGGTCCTCGGGCCACTTCCGCGACAGGAACGTCGCGGCCGTCATCGGCGCCCGGCCCCGAGGCACGACGAACCCGGTCGCGTCCGGCAGCGCGTCCGCCGTGCCCTCGGGGTAGACGAGCAGCGCGAGCCCGGTGCTCGCGTACGGGATCCGGACGAGCGCCTCGGCTGCGGCCGAGTCGACCCCACGGACGAGGTCCGCCGCGACGAACGCCGGCGTCGCGAGCACCATCGCATCGGCCGCCAGCGAGCCGGCGTCCGTCCGAACGACGAACGCGGCACCGGCGCGCTCGATCGCGGTCACCGGCGTCGCGACCCGGACGCGCTCTCGCCCGACCGAGCCGAGCAACGCCTGCGGCAGGTGCGCGACACCGCCTCGCGGGCGCAGGAACATCGGACCGGCGTCCGTCGCGGCACCGAGCGCCGCCCGGGCGCCGCGGATCAGGCTGCCGAACGTGCGCTCCCACCGCGCGAGCTCGGGGAACGACGCCTCGACGCTCAAGCGGTCGACGTCGCCGGCGAACAGCCCGCCGAGCAGCGGACCGGTCAGGCCTTCCGCGAGCTCGTCCCCCATCCGCCGGCGCACGAGCGAGCCGATCGACTCGTCGGACTCGGCCGGCCGTGCCTTGCGGACCATGTCCGAGAGCGCCCGGGCGCGACCCGCGCGCGACAGGCCCGGCCACCTCACCAGCTCGTCCAGATCGGCCGGGATCCCGAGCGCGCTGCGCGGCAGGGGCACGAGGCCGCCGTCGGTCCACACGTAGGCGTCGCGTGCGCGAGGCTCGATCAGCTCGACGCCGAGCTCTCGGCACAGGTCCACGGCCCAGGGCTTGCGCGCGACGAACGAGTCGGGTCCACCCTCGATCTCGATGTCGCCGACCACCACGGTGGACAGGCGGCCGCCGACCGCCGGGTCGGCCTCGAGCACGGTGACGTCGAGGGACGGACCGTCCCGCAGGAGGCGATGGGCGGTCGCGAGCCCCGAGACCCCCCCGCCGACGACCACCGCGCGATCGCCCACGACCTCAGCCCTCCGCAACCGCCAGGTGCGCCCGGACGACGTCCGCGAGCACGCGCACGAACGCGGGATCCGCGTTCGGCATCTCGGTGCGCACGAGCCGCATCCCCGATCGCTCGGCGATCGCCCTCGCCTCGATGTCCAGGTCGTACAGGATCTCGAGATGGTCGGCGACGAAGCCGGCCGAGCACACGACCCCCGCCGGGCGGCCCTCTGACGCGAGACGCTCGATCACGTCCGCGATCGGCGGGCCCCACCACGGGTCGTCGGTCCGTCCGGCGCTCTGCCACGCGATCGTGTGGCGGGGCAGACCGAGCTCCGCCGCAACCAGGTCCGCCGTCCGGGCCAGGCCGTCGCGGTACCGGCACGAGTCCTCGCATCCCTGGCAGCGCAGGCACCGTTGCGATCCGTCCTCGAGCGTTCGGACCGGCAGGCTGTGCGCCGAGAAGATCACCGTCGCGCCCGCGCCTTCGGCCGGCGTGAGCTGGGCCATCGCGTCGGTGACCCGCCC
>JBAVEY010000125.1:0-18397 GCA_049587975.1 Actinomycetota bacterium
TGACGAGCAGCGCGACGAACAGGACGAACGCCCCGATCGCGAAACGGATCGAGAGCATCGTCTCGACGGGCACGCCGCGCTCGAGGACCTGGCGGCCCCAGATGATGATGGTGCCGAAGAGGATGGCCGAGGTCGCCGCCGAGGCGCCGCCGAGCAGATCGTGGTGCGGCTGCGGGTCGCTCGGGGCCGATGGGTCGGTCGGTCCGGTGGGATCGTTCCTGGACGGGTGGGCCACGCTCAGGCGAGCTCGATCCGCATGCGCTTGAAGGCCTTGCCCTTGTTCTCGGTCTTCGCGACGCGGACGCGGCCGACCTCGGCGGTCGAGCACACGTGGGTGCCGCCGTCGGCCTGCTTGTCGAGCCCCTCGATCTCGACCACTCGTATCGGGTCGACCGACTCCGGGATCAGGTTCACCTTCGTGCGGATCAGGTCCGGGTCGGCCAGCGCCTCGGCCCGCGGCAGGAAGGACACGTGTACGGGACGATCGGCCGCGAGCTCGGCGTTCAGCCTCTCCTCGACCTGCCGCCCGAACTCCGCGTCGATCGTCTCGAGCTCGAAGTCCATCCGTGCGGCGCCGGGCTCCATGTTCCCCCCCGTGACCTTCACGTCGTAGTCGCGGAAGACAACGGCCGACAGCGCATGGAGGGCCGTGTGCGTCCGCATCAGGGTGTGCCGGCGCTCCCAGTCGATCTCGGCGGTCACCGCCGTACCGGGGGGAGGTCCGTCGGCTTCGACCACGTGGTGGACCTCGCCACCCTCCTTGAGGGTATCGACCACCCGGGCTTCGCCCCCGTCCCACCGGATGACCCCCGTGTCGCCCGGTTGGCCGCCGCTCCTCGCGTAGAAGACCGTCCGGTCCAGGACGATGCCGGCCCCGCCTACCTGCCGGACGGTCGCCTCGCACGAACGCGCGTAGGCGTCGGTCGCGCAGAGCTCCTCGGTCACCCCGAGAGCCTAGCCGACGATGAACCTCCCCTACGGGCCAGCCATACCGACCGTTGCGCGCGAAGGGCTCAGGGGTGAACCTGGCTCAGGCCGGAGCCGAGCACGCCGATACAACTTTGGAGATGCTCCGAGAGAACGAGCCGCGTTCCGATGGTCGGGTCCGCGATGGCGCGGCTGATGCCGTTCGTGCCGGTGGAGATGAGGGCCACGACGCTCCCACTGCCCAACGCCGGCAAGCGCGTGGGTGGATCGACGACCGATCGATCGGGATCGACGAGGTGGATCTGGCAGAGACGGTTCGCGCCGTCGCAGCAGGGCTCGGCGTCACCGGACGTGTCGTCCTGGCCATCCCGGAGGGCACCGTCACCACGGATCGCAGCCGGATCGTCGAGATCCTGTCCTACCTGCTCGAGAGCGCCCTGATGCACTCACCTGATCGCTCGGCGGTGACCGTCTGTGCCGATAGCGACAAGTCGGGCTTGCGGGTCTGGGTCGACAGCCGGATCGGGATCGACCCCGCTCACCGGGCCGAGGTCTTCGCGAGCTTCCGGCGGATCGACCGTTCCGTCACCCCGCTCTACGGAGCGTCCGGAATCGGCCTACATCTCGCGAAGCATGCGATCGAGGAGTCGCGCGAGCCTTTCGAGCTGGGGAGTCGGGACCGGTCGTCCGCGCCGACCGCGCCGGCCGCCTGAACCCGGAGCCGGCCCGCCGGGTCAGCCACCGCCGGCGATGAATGCCGAGATCCGCGACACGAGTTCGGGGATCCGCCGGAGCAGGTCCTCCTGGCTCTCGAACGCGATCAGCTCCGCGTTCGGCAGCAGAGCAGAGAGGATCCCTCCGAGCTCGGCCGGATGGATCTCGTCCCCCTCGATCGTCACGATGATCGTCGGGATGCGGACGTCGCGCAGCAGCTCGCGGACCGGGATCGGCCAGTCCTCCATGACGCCGTGGATCGCCCTCGACAGCCCGTCGGGGTCGTCGTGCTGCCACATCACGCGGTCGAGCTCCAGGCGCCACGGGGTCTCCAGGTACGCGGCCGCACGCGCCGGGTCGTTCAACACAGACTCGAGCGCCTCCTCGGGGGTCTTGCCCACGAGGTCCTCCGCGAGCAGGTGGTAGCGGGCGGCGAGCCCGAACGGCAGATCGAGCCCGGCCGGTAGGAGCCACACCATCCGCTCGAAGCGATCGGGCACGCGGCACACGAGGTTGCCGATCGCGCCGGCACCGAGCGACGTCCCAACCGCGACCGAGGCCCCGAAGGCCCCGGCCACCGCGTCCACGTCGCGCGCGAAGTCCTCGAACCGGAACGCCTTCGGATCGGCGGGCGCACTCGACCGGCCGTGCCCGCGGAAGTCGAACCGCACCTTCGTCCCCGGCACGACCGGCGTGAACGCCGCGAGTTCGTTGCGGTTGTTCGTCAGGCCGTGGGCGAAGACGGTGACCGGCTCACCCGCCCCCTCGACCTCGCAGAAGAGCGTCGCGTCGTCGTTGCGAACCTCGCGCACGCGGGCCAACCTACCCGAAGCCGCCAGTCATGCAGCGACCCACAGACGGAAGGATGGGTTCCCGGCTGCGCGATCGCTACGGCTGGTGCCGCGGCCTCCAGACGACCATCGCGATCGCGAACAGGACGATCGCGGCAGCACCGACGACCCAGACGAGGCTGTCCATGTCGCCTCCTTCCTCCGACTCCAGGTTGCTGGGTGGAGCGGGCCACCCGTAGGGCCGGTCGGCCCATGGAAGCCGGTACCGGGGTCCGGGCGCGGTTCAGGCGCCCCGGACCGCGGCGAGTGCCCGCCGCGCCTGGTCCAGGTGGAAGCGGTCGTGCCCGGACTGGAGCCGGAAGGTGAGGTCGTAGCTCTCGGGCCCGCGCTCGCTGTGCTGCCCGACCCGGGCCCGCTCGCCCTCGGTCGAACGCGCCCACATCGCGAGGTTGGCACGCCGGAGCGCCTCGAAGGTCTCGAGCAGCGCATCAGGGTCGTCCTGCCCGTGGTGCAGGCGGTCGACCCACAGGTCCTGGTCGTAGCCGACCAACGGCGGCTCGTCGTGAGCGACGATCCACCGGTACCGGCTCGAGACGACCAGCTCGGAGTCGGTGGCGTGGCCCAGGCACTCCAGCACGGACCATTCGCCGGGCTCGGGACGTTCGGACACGCGGGCCCCGGCTTCGAGGACGAGCGCCCGCCACGCGTCGGGGGCTCCCGCCTGCACCTCGGCCGGATCGTCGTCGCCGAGCAGGCCCGTGAGGTACCGCTGGTACTCGGCCGCCTCGGCGATGGGGTCGGGGGTGGGGACGCGCTCCATCACGCCTCCAGCTCGACGAGGTCGTCCTGGGGGGCGAAGCCGTCACGGATCGACCGCGACCAGCGCCACACGAGCGCCGTCAGGCCGAGGAACACCACGCCCGAGACGACGAGGATCGTCCGAACCTGCGACGGGTCATTCTCCACCCACACGAACGACAGGATCAACGCCGGCACGATGAAGCCAAGGTTGTACGCGATGTCGAACAGCGCGAACGCGCGGCCCCGGAAGTCGTCCGGCATCGCCTGCTGCACGATCGTGTCCGCGGAGATCTTGCCGAGGAAGAACGAGAAGAACCCGACGAACAGCAGCGCCGTGAACCCGGCGAGCGATACGGGCGCGCCGAAGACGACGGTCCCCGCCCCGAGCAGCAGCATCGAGGCGAGCAGCAGGCGGATCGGTGGGATGCGGTCCTTCCACTTCTGCGCCAGGATCAGACCGAGCGCGCCGCCGACCAGCCCGCCCCCGCCGGACAGGGCGAGCGCGACGTTGCTCGCGTCTCCGCCCTGTACGAGGTTCTTCGCATACAGGGCGAACGTGAACAACACGAATCCCCAGAACTGGTACCGGAGCATCTGGAACGAGGTGAGCCCGACCGCCGCGGGCGGCCGCGCCGCAAGCTCCCGGATGCCCGCCCACACGTTCCGCAGCACCTGCGAGGCCTCCGCGCCGAAACTCGTCTCGTGCACGGCCACCTCGGCGTGACGCATGTGCTTGGCGACCAGCGCGGCCACAGCGAGCAGGACCGCGCCGACGACCACGACGAGCCAGGCGGGCAGGGCGGCCGCCGCGCCGAGGGCGAACCCGATCCCCACGACCTGGAACAGCGCCCCACCGGCCTGCGAGAGCCCGTTTCCCTGGAGCAGGTCCTTGCCCGACAGGACGTCGGGCATCGCCGCCGACTTCACCGCCAGAGCGACGCGAACGCACCCCTGGGCGGCGAGCAGGCCGATCACGAGCGCAACGGTGGCGCCCACGTCACCCTCGGTGGTCGCCTTCCCCAGCGGGATCATCGCGACCACGGCCACCGCCACGACGATCGCGGCCACGACGATGTTGGTCCACTTCACGACCTTGCGCCGCTCGAAGCGGTCGATGAACACCCCGATGAACGGTGAGATCAGCGTGTACGGCACGTAGAGCGCGAGCACCACCTTCAACAGGTAGTCCGCGGACGGGACCGTCGAGACGTCGAACCCCTTCTCACCCCCGAACGCGATCGACTTGCCGATCGCGCCCTGCACCACGCCTTGCCCCATCTGCGCCAGGTACTGCATGCCGACCAGGACGGAGAAGTCGCGGTTGGAGAAGACCGAGAACATCGAGTCGAAGAAGCCGCTGAAGCCATTCAGCACGCGCAGGATCGGCGCCGACCCGAACCGCAGCCCCGTCGCGACGCCGGTCGCGAGCGCCAACGACGCCCAGCCGTGGGCGACCCCGAACGGCGCCCGGGTCACCGCGACGACGAGGATGCCCGAAAGCACGGTGAGCGTGACCGAGATGCCGGGAACGAGCGCGATCCTCAGCCACGCATCGTCGAGCTCGAACCACCGGGCCGCGATCGCGCCGGGGACCACGAGCAGCAGCGCGAGCGCCAACACGACCCACAGCGTGTGCGCGAGGTTGCCGAAGATCCCAGGATGGTCGGCGTAGAAGGCGGCGACCTGCGCCTCGGCCGCGCGCGCATCGGCGACCGCCGCGTCCGACGGCGTCGTGAGGCCCTGCCCCGTCACGACCGCGACGTCGTCGCCCAGGATCACCAGGTCGTCCGGGGCCTGGTCGAGCAGGTCCTCGTTCGGGGTCCCCTCGTTGAACTGGCGCACCAGGAACGCGATCGGCGGTCCCGCGTACTCCTCGCGCAGGTCGGTGAGCTCGCGGTGGAACGCGCGCGACATCTTGTTGTAGGTGGCGTTCGTGAGCACGGTGGGCTGGTCGGCCAGCAGGTCCTCGACGCTTCCGAAGTACGTCATCGAGCGCTTGACGGCGTCCCCGGGCAGGCCCGTGCGCGAGACGTTCGTGAACGTCTTGGACCAGCCGTAGGACTGGTACGTGTCGTCGTAGTTCACGACGAACACGATCGGTCGGTCGGCGGGCTCGTTCTCCACCACCGCGCGCGCGGCCTCGAGCGCGGTCCGCGTGGGCTGGTCGATCCACTGGCTATCCGGGTCGGCCCAGTGCGAGATCTCGCGCCCCTGCATCCAGATGTAGCCGAACGAGGCCACGATCAGGAGCGACGCGAGGATGCCCGCCACCTTCGCGGCGCCCTCCCGCTTCCATAGCCACCGGATCGCGACGTACGCGCCGAGCCCGCCGAGCGCGAACAGCGCCATCGTGGCGTTCATGAAGCGGTAGTACGGGTAGGTCGCCGCGACGAAGCCGAAGATCCCGAGGAACGGGAGCAGCAGCATCGCCGAGATCGTTCCGAACTCGTCCGAGCGCGCACGATCCTTCCGGGCCCGCCAGATCGTCCATGCGATGGCGAGCAGCACGAGCGGGATCAGGATCCCCGGCTGCAGGGAGCCGACCCACCCCTTCAGCCGGTCGAGGAAGACCTCCTTCGTGTACGGGGGTGGCAGCGCGGCGTCGGCGAGCGACCCGCTCACGCCCCACGGCGCGATCAGCCACGTCGACAGGCCGAAGATCATCCCGAACCCGACGGACATCAGCGACGGCCCGAGCTCTGAGAGCGGCGGACCCAGGTGGAACCGGCTCGTCAGCAGGCGCAGACCGAACACGGCCATGAGCGAGAAGCCGAAGATCACACAGGTGGTCGGGTGCGTGAACGCGGCGGCGATGCCGATCAGGAACATCGCCGTCCGCGCGCCCCACGACGTCCGCGCGGGGGCGAAGAAGGCGAGGATCAGCGAGAGGAAGTACAGGACCGTGATGTTGTCGAGGTAGCCCACGTACGGCGTCGTCATGAACAGCGCGGCGGTCGACAGCATCACGAGTAGGAAGAGCAGCGGGTCCTTGTGCGTCCGCCACGAGAACGCGCCGAGCGCCAGGCCCGTCAGCACGGGGACACCGACCATCATGAAGGCGCTGAACGTGTACAGGTCGATCCCCGCGACCCGCTGAAGGATCGAGCCGAACAGCGGCACGCTCACCCGGTACCCGCCGCCGAACATCGAGAACGGGCCCCAGTCCCCGGCGATCAGGCCCGGGTAGTCGTGCATCATCAGGTTCGAGCGCCAGGTGTACCAGGCCGGGTCGCGCGTGGGGGCGCTGATCGAGGGGTCCTGCAGGAAGGTCCAGCCGAACGCGAGCAGGAGCAGCGCGATCGCGCCGACGAGCACGAGCGGGCTCGAGAGCCACGCCCGCCGCATGGGTTCGGGAGCCTGAACGGCGGCCTCGGGCCGGTCCTTCGTGAGCGCCATCGGTCTGCGGGATCCCCCTCGTGGCCCCAGGCTCACGCGGGCGTCGGGCGAGCGTGGGACCGGGCAAGGATACGCGACGCATGCACCGGTATCCCTTAGGACCGGGCCTCGGGCAGGCACTCGAGGTTCCGCATGAGCGAGATCGGGAACGCGGCCGAGAACACGGGTTTCGCGCTCTCCGCCGCGGGGAGCGGGACCGCGTCGTCCGGGGTCCCCTGCGCCTCGGTGTAGTCCAGGATGAACCGCGAGATCTCCTCGGGCGTGTAGCCGCTCGCGGTCATCACGTCCTCGTTCAGGTAGATCTGGCTCGAGCGCACGGCCTGGAACACCGAACCGCTGCCAGTTGCGGGGAAGGCGGCGTTCAGGTCGCGTTCCAGCTCGGTGGGTGTGACCTGGAAGGCGCCCGAGACCGCGGGGTCGAACTGCGCCCCGTGGTCGGCGGTCACGATGAGCACGTACCGGCCCTCGCCGACCTCCCGGTCGAGGAAGTCGACGAAGTGCCCGAGGTCCTCGTCCTGCCAGGACAGCGTGTCCTGCATCTCGGGGCTGTTCACGCTGAACATGTGGCTCACGTGGTCGATCGCCTTCGAGTTGATGAAGACCAGGTCGGGGACGTCGTCGTTGCCGAACCCCTCGCGCGAGATCACGTCCTCGACCATGCGGCCCTGATACGGGATCCGCGCTGGCGTCGCCCATCCCCCCTCGAGCTGGGCGATCGAGTTGTCGCGCCATTTCCCGTCGAGCGCGCCGTCCTGCCGGTCGATCGCGTCGGTATACGCCGACAGGCCCGGCAGGTCGTTCACGTAGTCGGGGAACTCGTAGAACGGCTGATAGGTCCCCTGCAGGTTCCAGGTGGTCCCCTCGGCGCCCTCGTTGTCAGCGTCGGTGGGCACGCGCAGCACCGCGAGGTCACGGTCGCCGCCGCCCCACAGCGACCCGTGGCTCGCCATGTTCAGGTGCCAGGTCACGCTCGCGAGCGCGGCTACCAGTGACCGGTTGCCCTTCGCGCGGTCGTAGAGGTCGGCGAGCGTCGGCTCCATCAGCAGCACCGGCCCGAGGGCGCCCGCGCGCACCAGGTCGTCGCCGAGGCGGAACTCGGCGTCGGTCTGACCCGTGTGCATCGGGAACGCGCCCGTGCCGATCGTCGCGTGGGTCGCGGGCGTGATCGAGGGCGAGGAGCCCACGGTCGCGTGGTCGAACCAGATCCCGTCGGGGATCATCGAGCGCAGCACGGGCCAGTCGTTCGGGAACGCGTTCAGGACGCTCATGCCGCCCGCGTCCCAGACGAGCGTGACGATCAGCGGGGGCGGGGTGTCGGTCTTCGGGACCTCGGGCATGGCCCGGCCGTCGGGGGCGTCGAACCCGAAGTGCAGGAGCTTGGCCTGCGTGGGGGCCACGTCGGCGAGCGTCACCGGGCGCTCGACCCGCCCGAGCGCCGGGATGATGCCCGGCCCGTACCAGAAGAGCGGCACGTCCTGCAGGTAGTCCCAGGGGCCCGAGTGCGGGAAGTTGGTCCCGACGAAGTTCGGCTCCTGCGGGACGAACACGATCTGCCCAGATCGCTCCGGGTCGGTCCCCCGCCAGATCCGCAGCAGCTGCTGGTGCGGGATCGCGCAGGCGGCGTCGGCCAGGGCGCCCGGCGCGGGCGGCGCCACAGTTTCGACGCTCGTCCGCCCGGAAGGGGTCGCCGCCGGCGGCGGCGTCTGCGCGCCGGTGTCCGAGGTGCACGCGACCCCGACGAGCCCGACGGCGAGGAGCAGGGCGAGCCTCCTCACGCGCGCGCCTCCGGGAGGCAGGGGAGGTGGCTCATCATCCGGGAGGGGAACGCGGCCTGGAAGACCAGGTCGTCGGCCTGATCGGCCGGCACGGCCACGCCCGGCTGCGCGGTGTCGGCCTTGGTCAGCCCGAGGATCCACTCGGACACGTCCTGGAGCGTATGCCCGTTCTGGCGGAGCTCGGCCTCGTTCACGAAGATCTGTGTCGGCTGGATCAGCTGGACGATGTGCGTCTGGTCGCCGTCGGTGTCGAACGTCGCGTTGATGCCGTTCTGGATCGGGGTGGCCGCGATCTGGAACGCGCCGGTGACCTTCGGGTCGGGGATCGAGCCGTGATCGGCGGTGAGCACCATCGCCCACTGCCCCTGCCCAACCGTCGCGTTGAGGAAGCCGACGAACCGCTGCAGCGCAGCGTCCTGCGCCTTCACGGCGTCCTGCATCTCGGGGCTGTTCACCGTCCACACGTGGCTGATGTAGTCGATCATCTTGTAGTTCACGAACAGCAGGTCGGGCGTGTCGTCGGCGCCGAACCCCTCGCGCGTGATCATCTCCTCGATCACGCGCGTCTGGTAGGGGACCCGCGCCGGCGTGTCGAACCCCTGCAGCAGGCTCTCGATGTCGTTGGTCCGCCACTTGCCGTCGATCCGGCCGTCGTTCGCGTCCACGGCCCGAACGTCCTTGGCGAACCCACCCACGTCGTTGATGTAGTCGGGGAACCGGTAGTACGGCGTCAGGTCGGCCGAGAGGTTCCACTCGAACCCCTCCGCGCCGAGCGTGTCCGCGCCCACCTGCTCCCGGATCGCGGCGATGTCCTGGTCGCCCCCGCCCCACATCGATCCGTGCCCGAGCATCCCTAGGTGGATGCTCACGGTCCCGACCTCGCCCACGACCGGCCGGTTGCCCATCGCGCGGTCGTACAGGTCGGCGAGCGTCGGCTCGATCAGGTACGCGGGGCCGTCCGCCCACGGCGTCGTGAGGTCGGGTCCGATCCGGAGCCTGTGGGCGACGATCCCGTGCGAATCGGGGAACGCGCCCGTGCCGATCGTTGCATGGGTCTGCGCGGTCGAGGTGGGGCTCGTGCCGACGGTCGCGTGCTCGTACCACGCGCCCTGCGGGATCAGCGACCTCAGGTACGGCCAGTCGTCCTTCCAGCGTTCGAGGACGTTGCGCCCGCCCGCGTCCCACACCATCGTGACGAGGAGACGCGGCGGCGTCTGGCTTCCCGCGATCGCCTCGGTCATCGGCGAGCCGTCGATCGCGTGGAACGGGAACCCGAGCAGCTGCGCCTGCGTCGGCGCGATGCCGGCGAGCGTGACCGGGCGTTCGACGACGCCGGCCGCCTGGATGTGCCCCGGCCCGTACCAGAACATCGGGACGTCCTGCGCGTAGTCCCACGGCCCGACGTGCGGCAGGCCCGAGCCGACGTAGTTCGGCTCGATCGGCAGGATCTGGATCTCGGCGCTCCGATCGGCGCTGTCGCCGCGCCAGGTCCGGAGCAGCCACTCGTGCGGGATCGAGCACGCGACCGTCCGCAGGCTCGCGCCCGCGACCGGGGGCTGGGCTCCGGGTTCGGGCCCGGTGCTGCCGGTGGTCTCGACGGCGGCCGCCGGCGGCGAGGTCGGGGGCGCCTTCGGGAGCTGCACGTCCCGCCCCGAGCACGCGACGCCTACGAGGAGTAGGACGGCGAGCAGGGCGAACAGACGTCGGGAGGGCATCGGCGCGCATACCAAACACGACGCCGTCCGGAACGGCAACCCAACCGACGCTCTCGCGATAGCGTGGCGCCTCGTGACCGGTCGGCGCCTCATCGTGATGCTCGTCGCCCTCGCCGCGATCGGGATCCCGGCGGCCGTCCTCACGGCAACGTGCGCCGGTCGTTCGTGCGATGCCTCCAGCGTCGGAGCCGTTCGCGTCCCGTTCTGTCCGCTCCCCGACGGACTGAAGGACGAGATCGTGAACGGGTTCCGCGAAGGGCGCTCGGCCGATGTGCTCGCGGTCGCCGACGGGACGTCCGTGTACACGGAGGTCGACGGCTCGCGAACCCCGTGGCCGGCCACCGACCCGACCGTCGACCCCCGGGTGCCGATCGTGTTCGCGGGGGCCGGGATCGCCGATGGCGCGAGCGTGCCAGACGGGACGACGCTCGATCGCGTCGCACCGACGGTGAGCGAAGCCTTGGGATTCGACCGAGCGCACCCGGAGGTGCGATCGGGAACGGCGGTGGCCGGCGTCCCGAACCGCGACCGACCGCGACTGGTCCTGCTGATCGCGTGGAAGGGCGTCGGCTCCTCCGACCTCGAAACCCATCCGGAGGACTGGCCGTTCCTGTCGTCGCTGCTCGACGACGGCGCCGGAACGCTCGAGGGAGCAGCGGGGTCATTGCCGCTCGATCCGGCCGCGACGCTCACGACGATCGGGACCGGGGGACTACCCTCGCAGCACGGCATCACCGGCTCGTTCGTCCGCAACGGCGAGGGTAGGGTGGTGCAGGCCTACGCGCCCGATGCACCGGTCCAGATCATCGCGACGCTGGCCGACGACCTCGACCACGCCAACGCGTCGACGTTGGTCGGCCTGGTCGCGTCCGACCAGCGCGATCGTGGCATCGTCGGCGGCGGTTGGTACCCGGGCGAAGATCCGATCGACGCGGTGATCGCCGACGGCGCTTCCGTCCCGCTCTCGGTCCAGGCGGACCTCACGACCGGCTACGGTGCGGACGACGTGCCCGACGTCCTGGGCGTCGTGCTGGACGGACGTGTCCGCTCGATGGATCGATCGACGAGGGAGATCGTCGCGGAGGCCGAGAGGGCCACCTCCGGCTCCACGCTGATCGTCGTGACGGGAACGGGATCGTGGGAGGCGAACCGGCTCGCGGTCCCGGACCGAGGACTGGTGGACGCGGTCGAGGACGCGGTTCCCGGAGACGCGCCGGCGGTGGCCGCCACCGTGCCCGGCGGGCTGTTCCTGGACCAGGCCGTCCTCCGCGACGAGCAGGTGACGGGGCAGGTCGCCGTCGACGCGTTGCTCTCGGCTACCGGGCCCGACGGTGAGAGGATGCTGGCGGACGCGTTCCAGGGGTTCGCCGTCTCGTTCGCCCGATACTGCTAGCGGACCCGCCGAAGCGAGCTGCAGGAGGCCGCTCCATGGCCCAGATCGCCGAGCCGCGCCGTATCGCCGGGCTCCCCCGCCCGGCCGACCGTCGCACCGCGGTCGCCGTGGCGGCGATGCTCGTCGCGGTCGCGTTGGTCGTGAGCATCGGTGACCCGGGCCGGGTCGCGTGGGTCCGTACTTTCTTCGTGATCTTCGGCTCCCTGCTGATCCAGGCGCTGCCGTTCGTGCTGCTCGGGGCGCTCGCGGCGGCGCTGGTCGAGGTGTTCGTGCCGATCGGTGTGTTCGAGAAGCTCGGGGTGCTCCCACGGCCGCTGCAGCTGCCCGCGGCCGCGCTCGCCGGGCTCGCGTTCCCGATCTGCGAGTGCGGCTCGGTGCCGGTCGCGCGACGGCTGATGCAGCGCGGGCTGATGCCCTCTGCGGCCGTGACGTTCATGCTCGCGGCGCCGGTGCTGAACCCCGTCGTGATCGCATCGACGTTCGTCGCGTTCCGCGGCCGGACCACGCTGTGGACGATGGTCGGCGGACGGTTCCTGCTCGGGATGCTCGTCGCGATCGCCGTCGGCTGGGTGGTCGGCAACCGCACGAAGGACGAGCTGCTCAAGCCGAACCCCGAGGAGGAGCACGAGCACCTACTGGAGGTCGGACGCCCTGAGGCCCGGTGGCGCCGGTTCTTCGTGCACCTCGGCAACGACTTCCTGTTCATGGGGCGGTACCTGCTGCTCGGCGCCACGATCGCGGCCGCGATCCAGACGTTCCTGCCCACCTCGGTGCTGACCGGCCTCGCCGAACGCCAGGTGGTCAGTGTCCTCGCGATGATGGCGCTCGCGGCGGCGCTCTCGCTCTGCTCCGAGTCCGACGCGTTCGTGGCCGCGTCGTTCGTGCAGTTCGGTCCCTCAGCGATGCTCGGGTTCCTCGTGTTCGGTCCGATGGTCGACCTGAAGCTCGTCGCGCTGTACGCGGGGACGTTCCGGCGCGGGTTCGCGCGGACGGTGGTGCTCGTCTCGGCGGTCGCGACGCTGGTTGGCGCGCTCTGGGTAGGGGTGGCGTTCGGATGAGCGACGCCGTCGTCGCGCGGACCGGTGCCGCCCTGCGGGCGGAGGCCGGACCACGCCGCCGGTGGAGCCCTGGCGGGGTCGCCGGGGCGGTCGTGCTCGCCGCGTGGGCCGGGCTGTTCTGGTTCCTGTGGCTGAGCGGCCGGGAGGCGTTCTACCTGTCCACCCGGACGGACTGGGTCGTGCCGATCGCCGCCGTGCTCCTCACTGCTGCCACGGTCGGCCGGCTCGCGTCGGCCCGTGTCGCGACCCCCAGGCCGCTCGCCGCGCGCGAGCTCTGGATCATGGCCCTGATGGTCGTGCCGGTGGTGCTCGTGCTGTTCGCGCCAGTGACGACGCTCGGGACGTTCTCGGCCGGCAAACGAGCCGGGTTCTCGGGGGCGGGGTTCGCGGCGTCCGCCGGCGACATCGGTAGCGGCGAGCTCACGCTGATCGACGTGGCAGCCGCCGAGACCAGCCCCGAGGGCGAGCGCGCACTCGCCAAGCGGGCCGGCGAGACGGTGAACTTCGTCGGGTTCGTCGCGATCCGCGACGACACGCCGGCGGACGAGTTCCTGCTCGCCCGCTACGTCGTGACCTGCTGCGTCGCCGACGCGACGATCGCCGAGGTGCGCGTCGTGAACGTCACGCCCGGGCAGTTCGCGAACGAGGACTGGGTCCAGGTGACCGGCACGATCTTCCCGATCGGGCGCGAGGTCATCGTGGATGCCACCGACATCGTCGCGGTCGAGCGCCCCGACCACCCGTACCTGACGCCCTAGCCACAGTTCCGGCAGATCCCGATGAGGTCGAGACGGTGGCTCACGGCCGAGAACCCGGTGCGGTCTTCGACGTCCGCGAGGCTGCGTTGGACCTGCCGCTCGAGGCTCGGCGCGACCGTCACGTCCTCCACCGCGCCGCAGCTGCGGCAGACCAGATGATGGTGGTGCTGCGTGAGGTCCTCCGCGAGCTCGTACCGGCCGAACTCCTCGTGCGTCATCACGCGGTGGACCGCTCCGGCCTGCTCAAGGACGGCGAGGTTCCGGTAGAGCGAGCTCTGCGGGAGCGCGCGCCGGCGCGCGAGGTCCGGGACGGCCACTGGGTGGCTCGCCTTCACCAGCGCGTCCACCAGCGCCCGGCGCTTCGGCGTGTACCGCTGGCCGATCGCTCGGAGCCGGCGGTCGACCGCCTCGTGCAGTTCGGCGTTCACAGCCCAGCCCCTTCCGCCTGGAGCTTCGGGACGGTCGCTCGTTTCACGATCGCGACGACGGCGAAGATCGCGGCCGAGATCAGCACGATCGTGCCGCCCGGCGCGAGCCCCCAGATCCTCGACGCGGCGAGCCCCGCGACGACCGACGTGACGCCGATCGCGACGCTCCACCACAGCGTCCCGCGGAAGGAGCGCGCGAACAGCTGCCCGCTCGCGACCGGCAGGACCATCATGGCGGCGACCAGCAGGAGGCCGACGATCCGCATCGCGGCCACCACGGACGCCGCCACGATGACGGCCAGCATGGTGTTGAGCATCCCGACCGGAAGGCCCGCGACCCGGGACCAGTCCTCGTCGGTCACGACGGCGAACAGCCCGCGACGGAGCACCAGCATCGCCGCCACGATCACCGCCCCGAGCCCGACGATGGTGGCGATCTCCTGATCGTTCACCGTGAGTGGCTGTCCGAACAGGAACGTCAGGATGTTCGCATCGAACCCGCCGCTCAGGCTCACGAGGACCACGCCCGCCGCGATCCCCGAGTAGAAGAAGAGCGCGAGCGCGAGGTCGCCGGACGCCGTTCGGCGCGACCGCAGCCACTCGACGCCGAGAGCGCCGGCGATCGCCACCGCGAGCGCGGCCCAGATCGGGGAGACGCCGAAGACCAGCCCCGCCCCGACGCCGGCGAACGCCAGGTGCCCGATCCCATCACCGATCAGCGACATGCGCTTCTGGACGACGAACGTTCCGATCATCGGCGCGAACACGCCCACGACGACGCTCGCGACCAGGGCTCGCTGCATGAACCCCAGCTCGAAGGGGTAGGGCAGGGCGTCGATCGGCCAGGGCATCAGCGGAGCTCCTCGAGCCAGAGCGGCAAGTCCTCCGGGTGGACGCCGAGGCTCACGCCCGAGGCCGCGAGATCCGCCGGAGAACCATCGAACACGACGCGGCGCTTCAGGACCACGACGCGGTCGAGATCTGGTGCGACCGCCGAGAGCTCGTGCGAGACCAGCAACACCCCGGCGCCGTGATCCTCGATGAGATGCGTGATCGAATCCCGGAACCGGCGTTGGGACTCGGCATCCACCCCGGCGATCGGCTCGTCGAGGACGAGCAGATCGGGCTCGCTCGCGAACGCCCTCGCGATGAACGCACGCTGCTGCTGTCCGCCGGAGAGCTCGTTGAGCGGCCGCCGTGCCAGATCCCGCAGCCCCACCGACTCGAGTGCGTGACCGACGTAGTCACGGTCCTCGCGTCGCATCGGCCGCCACCAACCACGTCGCGCGAGCCGTCCGGCCGTCACGATCTCCTCGACGGTGGCCGGCACCTCCGAATCCAGGATGGGCCGCTGCGGTACGTAGCCGATCCGGGCGCGATCCGCGAAGCGCGACGGAGGATCCCCGAACAGGACCACGGTCCCGGACGACGGCTCGAGCGAGCCGAGGAGCACCCGGAGGAGCGTCGACTTGCCGGAGCCGTTGGGGCCCACCAGGGCGACGAACTCCCCCGCGCGGACCTCGAGATCGACCCCTTCGAGCACCGGCTCTCGGCCATACGAGAAGGAGATGCCTCGTGCCTCGATCAGCGTCGCCGGGTATGGGAGCGGCTCACGCACAGCCGAGGGCCTTCCGCAGCGTCTCGAGGTTCTGCCGCATGATCGAGAGGTAGTCCTCGCCAGCCTCGACCTGGGCATCGGTCAGACTCTCGATGGGGTTCAGCACGGCGACCGTGACCCCCGCCTCGTCCGCCAGCGTCTCGGCCACCTTGGGCGACACCAGCTCCTCGGCGAAGATCGTCGTGATGCCCTCTCGCTCGACAAGGTCGCGCAACTCGGCGAGCCGGCGTGGATCGGGCTCGGCCTCCGGCGACAACCCGGAGATCGCGACCTGCGTCAGACCGTACGCGTCCGCGAGGTACCCGAACGCCTCGTGACTCGTCACGATGGTGGTGCGTTGACAGTCCGACAGCCCCCCGCGGAACTCGTCGTCCAGCTTGGCGAGCTCCGTGACGTACGTCCTGGCGTTGGCGTCGTAGGCGGCCTCGTTCGCGGGGTCGGCCTCGACCAGCGCGCCGGAGACCGCGCGAACGATCTGCTCGAAGCGGGCCGGGTCGAGCCACACGTGCGGATCCAGGGTCAGCCCCCTCTCCGCCTCGCTGGCGGGCGCCGCGTGCGTATCGATCGTTGCGAGCGCATCGACCGCCACGGCGTCCTCGGCTTGGGGAACCGCGTCCTCGACCGCCGGCTGGAACCCGCCGCCGAGGTAGAGCACGACGTCCGCGGTCGCGATCGCCTCGATGTCGTCGGGGGCGAGCTCGAGGTCGTGCGGCTCCACCCCCGGTGGCGTGAGGTTCTCGACCGAGACGAGGTCGCCCCCGACCCGCGAGGCGGCCTCCGCGAGCGGATAGAAGCTCGCGACCACGGCCACGCGGTTCCCCTCGGCGGCGCCGGACGAGCCGCATCCCGACAGGAGCATCGCCGCGGCCGCAAGAGGGATCGCCGCGCGAGCCGATCGCTTCACCGGGGGACGACCTCCGCCAAGGGGTCTAGCCTTTCGAAACAAGATGAGAATGATTCCCATACTCGAACCAAGGTCGCAGGCTACGACGGAGCCGCCCCAGCGTCAATCGGGCGATCGCTGCATCCGACGAACGGCTCGGCCGGCATCGGCATCCGAGGCGCCGAGCTGACGTGCTCGCGCGACGAACGCCCGTGCCGCCTCCTCGAGGAGCGCCTCAGCGCGCGCTGGGCGAGCGGGGAGACGCTCGGCCACGAACGTGCCCCGCCTCCCGCGACCCTCGATCAGTCCCTCGGCCTCGAGCGTCTGGTATGCCTTGGCGACGGTGTTCGGCGCGAGACCGACGTCCTCGGCGAGCGCCCGGACGGTCGGGAGGCGCGAGCCGGGTGCGAGCGTGCCGCGGTGGATGCGTTCGGCGAGGGTCGCCGCGAGCTGATCCGAGAGCGGCCGCGGGGATCGTTCGTCGAGCGGGATGCGCACGGGCGAATCATCCCCCTCCCACGCGAGGTGGCCGTGTAACGTCTCGGCGATGAGCGTGCGCGTCGGCATCGGGCTGTTCACGGCCCAGCTCCCGGCGAACTCGGAGCGCACGTTCGAGCGGGAGTATCGGGACACGCTCGAGCTCGTCCGGCTCGCCGAACGCGTGGGGTTCGACTCCGCGTGGGTGAGCGAGCACCACGGGTCCTCCGACGGCTACCTTCCTTCGTTGCTGCCGGTGCTGGCCGCGTTCGCGGCCGTTACCGACCGGATCCAGCTCGGGACCGGCGTGGTGCTCGCGCCGCTGCACGATCCGCTCCGTGTAGCCGAGGACGCGGCGGTCGTCGACCAGCTCTCGGGCGGGCGATTGCTCCTGGGGATCGGCAACGGGTGGCGCGACGAGGAGTTCCGGATGTTCGGCGCCGCCAAGGGCGAGCGCGGCACCCGGACCGAGGAGACGATCGAGGTCCTACGACGCGCGTGGACCGGGCGGCGCTTCTCGTTCGAGGGCCGCACGCTACGGTACGACCGCGTGAGGATCACCCCGCCACCGGCGTCACCCGGAGGGCCGCCGATCCTGCTCGGCGGCTACGACCGCAAGGCGGTGCTTCGCGCCGGACGTCTCGCCGACGGGTACATCACCGACGAGACCGGCCCCGAGGAGGTACGGACCAACCTAGGGCTCGTCGATCAGGGCGCGACCAGCGTAGGCCGTGACCCGAGGGCGTTGTCGGTCGTTCTGCTCCAGAACGCGTTCGCCTGGCATGACGGCGATCCGTGGCCGCTGATCCACGAGGGGCTCGTGCAGCAGTTCGGGACCTACGAGGCGTGGGGGAAGGGCGCCGACACCCCCGACCTCGACCACCTCGAGCCGGCCCACCCCGCCGAGTCGGACCTGCGCCTGTCGACGCCCGCCGGAGCCCCCGAGGAGGTGCTCGATCGGTTGCTGCCGCTGGTGCGCGCGTTCGCCGACCGGGACCTGCACCTGGTGGTGCGGCTCCACTACCCGGGGATGGATCTCGACACCGCCGCGCGCGCGACGGAGCTCTTCGCCGCCGAGGTCGTGCCCGCCCTGCGGGCCAGCTGAGGTCGGGCCCATCCCGCGGATCTCAGGACGACAGCCGGACCCTTCCCGCCTCGACCTCGAGCAGCCCTTCGAGCGCGAGGGCCTCGACCGCCTGCTCGATGCGATCGGGCGCGAAGCCCACTTCCTGGGCGAGCTGCGCGGACGTCAGCGAAGCGTTCGAGCGCAACGCGTTCACCACCGCTCCTCGGACCTGCCTGCTCGAACCGTCGAATCGCCCCTGCCGTCTCGGCCGACGCCCGGCGGTCGCGCCCGAACGCCGGAACCGGCAGACGCCGCCGAGCGGGCAGACGTCGCATCTGGGGTTCGGCCGGCACACCTCGCGCCCGAGATCCATCACCGCCTGGTTCCACGTGGCCGGGTCGTTCCGATCGAGCCAGGCGTCGGCGAGGGCGGCGACCTCGCGAGCGCGTGCATCGTGACCCTCGATCCCGAGGTGGACCCGAGCGACGACGCGCCGGACGTTGGTGTCGACGACGGCGACCGGCTCTCCGAACCCCATCGATGCCACCGCGGCGGCCGTGTAGGGACCGACCCCCGGCAGCTCGAGCAGCTCCCGGC
>JBAVEY010000126.1:0-1815 GCA_049587975.1 Actinomycetota bacterium
AGCGAGAGTGAGTCCGGCGCCGCCAAGCGCAACGTCCCGCCGCGCGGTGTCTGATCGGCCGAGGGTGAGGTTCCACCTGTTTCCTCGCCCGCGGAGGTGCACGCGCTCGCGACGAGCAGCACCGCGATCGTCGCGAGCGTGTGCTTCCGCATGGCTTCCTCAGTTCCCCTACGCCAGTTGAGCGCGGACGGTCACCCACACGTCGCCGTTGCCGTCGACGGCGATACCTCCAGTGATCCCACCCAGCCGAAGCCCGTCGATCGTATGCGTATCCGGATCGATCCGAGCGACCGTTGCGTCCAGGTCGCTGCCGACCCACACGCCGCTCGGAGCGATCGCGATAACCGTCGGCCCGTCGGGTACGCCGTCGGCCGCCTGGTAGGTCCGTAGGGCCCTCCCCTCGACCGGGTCGAGGTGATGCACGCGGTCGAGTATCTCGCTCGTCACCCAAACGCCGGAGTCGTCCGCCGCGACGGCCGTGGGGGCGTCGACCTGGATCCTGTCGGCGACCTCGTTCGCCTCGGGGTCGATCCGGACGACGGTGTCGCCGAGCTGGTTGACGACCCAGATCCCCTCTGCCGCCCCGCTGCCCACCGCAAGCGCGCGGGGAGCCTCGTCGGCGACCATATCGTCGTCGACGGGGATCACGCTCGGCTCGACCGACAGGTCCTCGGGGTCGTACCGGAGCACACGGTCGCGATGGGCGTCGGCGAGCCAGATCGAGCCGAACGCAACCACGATCGCCTTCGCGTCGTCCGACGGGAAGGCGACCTCGACGGAGTCGTCGGTCGGGTCGACCCTTACGACCTGGGTCCCGCTCTGGCTGCCGAACCCGTTGGTGATCCAAACCACGTCCTCGCCGGTCGCGATCCCAGTGGGGATGCCGAGCGTGGACTTCGTCGAGATGACCTCGCTGCTCTGGGGATCGACCCGGATCACCGTCGAGTCCCCCTCGTTGATCACCCACACGCCGCCGTCCTCGCCGATCGTCACGCCGGTTGGATTCTCACCGACGCGTACCGCCTCGTCGAACGCGCTCGTGCTCGCGTCGATCCTCGCGACCGAGTTCGCGGCCGGCACCACATCGCCGGCTCCGGCCCTCTGACCGAGGAGGATGGCGGCCCCACCCGCGATGAGGGCGCCGCCTGCGACGACCGCCGCGATCAGCGTTCTCCGGCGCCGGGCCCTCGGCATCGGCTTCGGGCCGGGCAGGACCACCCGTCCAGCCGCTGGGGCCTCGAGGCCAACGGCCGCTCGGAACCCCGCTGCAACGTCACCCGCTGCCGCAGAGCGCTCGGCAGGGTCTTTGGCCATCGCGAGGGACACGACATCGTCGACCTCCTGCGGCAGGTCGGGACGCTCCTCCGTCAGCGTCGGTGGAGGGGTTTCGACGTGCGCCCACAGCACGCCCACCTCGATGTCGCGCGGGTAAGGGCCATGGCCGGTCAGGCATTCGAAGAGCAGACACCCGAGCGAGTAGACGTCTGCGCGTTGGTCGACGGGATCGCCCTTGATCTGCTCGGGCGCAACGTAGTCGATCGTCCCGATGAGCTGGCCCGTTTCCGTGAGGCCGCTCACCGACACGGCTCGCTTCGTCAGGCCGAAGTCCGACACGTACACGTGGTCGTCGGGGGTGAGCAGGACGTTCGCCGGCTTCACGTCGCGATGGACGAGGCCTCGCGCGTGAGCCGCATCGAGGGCGCTCGCCACCTGGTCGACGATCGCAGATGCGCGCAACGGTTCGAGTCGGCCCGCTTCGCGAATCGCCTGCTTGAGGTCGGATCCCTCGACGTAGCGCATCGCGATGTACAGGAC
>JBAVEY010000127.1:0-6766 GCA_049587975.1 Actinomycetota bacterium
ATCGCTCGTCAACCCCCATCGGCTCCATGCCATGGCAGTCGGCGCGGCTTCATGCGAGCGTAGCGGCGACATCGTCTGAGAACGGAGGCTCGCTTCGATGACGCTCGAGCTGATCAACCCCGAAGGGCTCTCTTCACCGCTGAGCTACACACACGTCGTCGCCGCGACGGGCAGCCGGCTCGTCTTCGTCGCCGGTCAGGTGGCCGACGACGCTGACGGGAACCTCGTCGGCGACGACGATCTCGCGGCGCAGGTCCACCAAGCGTTCGCCAACGTCGGCCGAGCGCTCGCGGCTGTCGGCGCTCGCCCCGATCACGTGGCGAAGCTCACGATCTACGTGGTCGGGCATCGCGTCGAGTACCTGCCCGTCATCTCGGAGGCGCGGGTCGCGGTCTTCGGCCACCACAAGCCGGCCGACGTGATCGTCGGCGTCGAGACGCTGGCCGAGCCTGGCTACCGGATCGAAGTCGAAGCGCTGGCCGTCGTCGATTGATGCGGACCGTGATGAGCCTTCCGCCGTGGCGAGACACCACGATCGTCGCGTACCTCGACGAGCCTCCATTCGCCATCTCGGGGCGGGCGGGCGAGCGGCCGTCGGGGTGTGACATGGACGTGGTGCTTCACGTCCTCACGAGCGCGGGGGTCGGCGACATCAGCTACGTCCGGACGACATTCCACGAGCATCCCTGGGCTGGTCGACCAACGCTGGCACCTGACGGCGGCGATCTTCGTCACGGACGCTCGTGCCGAGGTCGTGGACTTCAGCCGGCCGATCTGGGCGGTAATGGATGGGTTAATCGTCCGCCGCCACGATGTCGCGCGGATGACCAGCTACGAGGCGATCGCCGCCACCCATGCGACGCTCGCGGTTGTCGCGGGTCAGGTTCAGCGTGAGACGGCTATCGGTGCCGGTGTGCCGGCCGACCAGATCGTCGAGTTCCCCGATCAAGAGGCGGCGGTGGAGGCCGTCCGAAGGGGGGCGGTGGACGCCTCGGCGAGCACCGCCATTGGCAACCGGGCGCTCGTCGAGCGGACGAACGACTCGACGCTGGCGGCCGTTGCGACCACGTCTCGGTCGGCCCGAGCGCCAGTCGGCGCCTTCGCCGTCGGCAAACACTTGCCAGACCTGACGGCAGCGCTCGACGATGTGATCGGCCGATACCTTGGTACACCCGACCATCTGGCGCTGATGCGCCGCTACGGCTTCTCGGACGACGAGCTCGCCCCGGTGCTCCCGGGGTGATCATCCGCCCACGGGGTCCGGTGGGGCCTCGTGGAGCTCTCTCAAGGACGCCTCCCGGCGCGAGGAACCCGGGTCCCTTCGGTGCAGCTCGCGCTGATCGCCCCGCGCGCCGTCAGGACGTCACGTACGTGACGAGGCGATCGGCCAGCTCCTTGGGATGGCTCAGCGCGACGCAGTGGCCGCTGTCGATCTCGTCGGGCGTGATGCCGAGTCGCTCCCGCGAGACCCGGCGCAGGAACGACGGGGCGAACAGGCGGTCCTCGCGGCACAGCAGGACGCGCGTCGGGACGTCGGGCCACGTTCGAAGCGGCCACGGCTCGCGTCCGGCCCGTCCCGAGGGATGCTCGCGCCCGCGGCGCAACGCCTCGGCCGCGAGCTCGGGCGAGACGTCGTGGTAGTAGGTCGCGATCACGTCGTCTTGCGGGACGTCGGCGACCGGTGTGTACCCGGTGTTCGCCCACCAGTGGTCCGGCGGCTCGCCCGGCGCGGGGATCATGGCGGCCACGAGTACCAGGAGCACGGTCTGGATCCGGTCGGACACGAGCGGTGCCGTGAAGCCGCCGAACGACTGCGCGACCACCACGACGCCGGTTCGGTCACCGATCGCCTCGATCACGGTGTCGGCGTAGGCCTGCAGGTTCGCCGACTCGTCTGCCGGGAGATCCGGGGCCACCACGTCGTACCCGCGCTCGCGCAGGGCCGGCTCGACCAGATGCCAGTACCACCCGCTGTCGCCGGCGCCGTGGATCAGGGCGAAGGTCGTCACGTCGAACGGCGCCCGAGGGCCACCTCGACCTCGTCGAGGTGTTCACCTCGGTGCGAAGCTCGTACCGCGTAGAGCGGGCTGCCCGGGTCGCGCGGCCACAGGCGATCCGCCGGCAGGGACGCCACACGGGCGTCGGTCTCCTCCGCGATCCGCAGCGCCAGGCGGGCCACTTCACGGGGCGGGATTGCGTGGATCAGCGGGCGCGATGCGTCGTTGATCCAGTCGACGTCCTCGGGCTCGGTATCCGACGAGGTGAACGGATCAGCTCGCTCGAGCTTGTCCGCGAGCGACAACACGCGGGCGTCCCAGAACGCGATGTGGCCGAAGATCGCGGCCACGGTCCAGTACTCGTTCACCGGCAGGCTGAGCTCGTCGTCGGTCAGGCGCTCGACCAGCGCGCGCAGGCGCTCACGCTCTCTCGTGTTCTCGGCGACGTACGCGCGGGCCTCTTCCATGCCGTCGACGATACCGACCCCGCCGGGGTTGCGCCGAGCTCACGTTCCCCACTCGGGCGGGGGCTCCAGCAGGCCCGCCCTCGAAGTGCCAGTACTCGCGGAGGGATCGACAGCGGCCGTCGTCGCCGAACTCGAGCAGCAGGCCGACCCACGGCCGCGGGGATCGTGTGTCGTCTACGTGGAGCGGAAGGGGCGGATCGAGAGGGTCAGATAGCGTAGGCACGGAAAGCGTCGCTGGAGGGTCCCGCGCCACTGCCAGGGGAGTCACGCGCCCCGAGAAATAAGCGTGGCCACCAGCCGCCGAATCGCGGAGTAGGCTCCACCCCTGGGAGTCGATTCTCATGCCGAACCGGATTGCTCGGGCCGCCGCCGCGCTGTCTATCGCTCTGACCGCAGTCCTGATCCTGCGGATCATCGCCATCGGCAAGCCAGGTGTCTTCGTCATCCTGATCCCGGCCCTAGCGGGCGCTCTACTCGCGATCTGGAGACATGGACGAACCGTGCTTGTCGCGTCGGCCCTACTCACAGCGGCCACCGCCTCGGTGCTTCTGATTGGAGGCATCGGGCTCCTCTATGCGCCCTCGATCGTGATGTTCGTGTGGGCGGCGATCTCGACAGAGGTTCCGAAGGCCGCTCGCGGCGCAATCGGTCAGTAAGTCCCGCCCCAGCACCGGAGCGCCTCATGCTCCAGCGAGCGGCCTGAGCCTTGCCCAGGTCTACGCACTAGAGTCTTGTCGGCGGATCGAGACGGTGCGGATCGAGACGGTGCGCTGTCTGTGCAGGCGGGCCCTATGGGAGACACTGCCTCGATGGAGTTCCGACACGCTCTGCGGGTATCGGGTCTTGTCATTGCCGTGATCGCGACCGGGTGCACCGCCAACACACCTGCCGCCCGCTCGGGGGAGGTCTACCAAGACGCTGCGGGATGGTCGGCTGAGATACCTCAGGGGTGGAAGGTCCTGTCTTTCGAGACATCGAAGGGCGACGCTTCCGCTGTCGGGACCCAGATTTCGAACGTGGAGTTGCCAGCGCCTGAGATCGACCCCGGTCTTCCGATCCAGACCAGCGGTCTCGTTCTGCCACCTGACGGTGTCGCACTTATCATCTCGACGGACAACGACCCTGAGAACGTTCAGGTCCCTCCTGAATCCCCACCCGCGCCGCCGCTGTCTATGGAGGACTTCGCCCAGGGGAGCGCCACAGGCGGGGGGCCGACGTTCTCGTTCTTGTGGTTCCAGGTGGGCGGGAACCTCCTCCTCGCCTCGATGAAGGCGGGTCTGCAGGCTGACGAGGCGGCCCTCAGGACACTCGTGGAGTCGATCCGCGAGACCCCTTAGAGGTGAGGGCTGTCTAGCAAGGACTCAGTCGGTCTAACGCATTGAGGACCGTTGTCCGCGGATCGGATGTAAACGTTCTCGTCGCGTGACCGGCGTCACGCGCCCACGCGGCATCCGGGTGGTTGACCGCTCGTAACGAGGGGCTCATCGTCATCTCGTGCGTCGTGCGCTGCTCGCGATCGTAGGCGTGGTTTTGATCGCTGGAGCCTTCGGGATCGGGTACTACGCTCGCAGTCATGCCGAGGACAGGCATGTGCCGAACCTGCTGGGGTTGGGGACCGAAGACGGCGGGCAGGCAGCGGCTCGCCACGAACTCGCCACCGTTGGCCTGAGAGTCGGCAAGGTTGGTCGGATGGTCTGCGCCTCCGACGAGAACGGCGTTGTTGTTCAGCAGAGCCCGCCAGCCGGGACCGTCGTCCCCAAGGGTGCGACGGTGAACATCGCGATCGGCGATGACGGCACCCACCTCATAGGCCTCTTCCCCCGTGGTTCGGTGAAGTCGTGCCTACCCGACACGCAGCAGCCAGCGGGGTAATCGCACTCCGCGTAGCCCTACGGGCTGCTCGCAGGTCTACGCATAAGAGCGTTGAGGGCGGATCGAGAGGGTTGGGCAGCGCAGGCACGGAAACCGTCGCTGGACGCGACGCTCCCAGCTGTTTGATCGGTCCCAGATGGAGGCCTCACGCGCCCCGGCGCTCTCGGCCTATGGCCAGGCGGTGTACGTGGAACTTTATCGGCGGATCGAGAGGGCTGGGTAGCGCAGGCACGGAAACCGTCGCTGGACGCGACGGCGGATGGACTCTCGGGCTCGCGGCCACGGCCAGCTCGCGAGGCCGCTTCCCGCCGGAACCGGCATCCTTGCTGCGCTGCATCCAACCGACGCAATACTGTTCTCCCGGTTTCGATGTTCTCCCTCGTTAGGGTCGCGAGCGCCCTTCGATCCGACGACGGATGAGGATGGCCATTGCAGTTAGGGCCATCAAGGCCACTACGAAGAGCAGCGTCGAGGTCAACGTCGGCTCCTCGCTTGCGTCGGAGACTTGGCGACCTCCGGATCTGGTTGGACAAGTGGGTTCCACGGCCCCGAGCGCCCGTGGCCGAACTCCACGACATGCGTCCCGTCCGCATCCGCGACCTGCAACCGGCAACGCGAATATGAGTCGCAGGGCTGGTACGAGACACGGGACCCGTCCGGTGACCAGTTCGGATACGTTGCGCCGGGGATGAGAAGCGTGAGTCCCGAGCCGTCTGAGCCGACAACATAGATCCCGACGGATGTCCCGAGGCCGAACACAAGTCGTTCCCCATCGGGAGACCAGGCGACGTTGTGCATCATGTGGGAGTTCCGCTCGTCGACAAGAACCCGCGTCCCGCTCCCGTCGGCGTTCATCACCCGGAGTTGGTGGCTGTTGTCCCCGATGCCATCCGTGTACGCGATCTGAGTTCCATCGGGCGAGTAGGTCGGGTTGAACGGCCAGGGGTGGCGGAAGAAACACCCACATGATCGGGACCAGCGACGTTCTGGGGTGAAGAGGATCTGCGGCGTTCCCCCCTGCGCGTCGACAACGTAAATGGACGCTCGCTCCGTATAGATGACCCGGGATCCATCGGGAGAGAACGAACCTCTGCTGACGAAGCCTCCGTGAAGGATGGCTCCCCCGATCGTGGCCAGGTTTGTCTCGGAGCCGTCCGCGTTGAGGACGAAGAGGCGATGCGGCTGCATCGGATCACGCTCATATCCCAAGATGAGCAGCTTCGAGCCATCACTCGACCAAGCTAACGGTGTTCCTCGTTCCGTGCTCAGCTGGATCTGGCTATCGCGGTCGTCCGGATGCGATGGGTCAACCGCCCAGATCCCCCGGTCGTTCCCGTACGTGATCCAGCCGCCGACCTTCGAGAAGATCCCCTGGGGCTTCGGCTTCGGCTCGTCCGCCGGGCGCTCGGTGGTGCGGAAGGCACGTGTCAGGGCCACGAAGCTCACGAGCGCGAGGATGATCGCGAGTGTCATCGCGCCGATCCGCTGGTTTCGGCGCTTGCGGTCGCGGCGGCGCAGCATCCGCTCGAACCCATCAGGCGGAGGAGTCGCGCCCCCGACGCCTCGTTCCAGGATCGTCCGCAGGTCACTCATCATGGTCTCCCAGCTTGTCGCGGAGCGAGGCACGGCCCCGATGAAGGCGGCCCCTCACGGATGATGCGTCGATCCCAAGCACCCGCCCGGCCTCCTCGGATCCCAGACCGAGCCACTCGACCAGGATCAACGCATCTCGCTGGCCGCGAGCGAGTTGCGCGAGTGCCCTTCGGATGTCCTGGCTCGCAGCCACTGATCCGCTGAGATCCTCGGCCGGGATTGAAGCGAAGACGCCGCGAGCCCGAACGATGAGCCTGCGGAGCTGGCTACGGTGCAGGTTCAGAGCCGTGCGGTACACGTACCCGGCCGGGGAGTCCATCACGCCGACCCGGTCCCACCGCTCGTACGCTCGGAGGAGCGCCTCCTGGGCCAAGTCGTCGGCCTCGGATCGGTCGCCGGTGAGCAGGTAGAGCGCCTGGAACAGCCGCTCGTGGTGGGCGAGGAAGAACTCCTCGAATATCGAGGCCTCGCCGACCTCGGGCACGGCGCTCAGGTCTGTCGGCTCGATCATCACGCTCCATGAACGCCTGAGGATGGCTCCGCGTTCGGTTCTTCTTACCGCCTACACCGCGGGCTCGCCGTGCGGCGCGGGGTCCCGGTTGCGCCCAGGAGGCCTTCTTCCCCAGGTGTACGCACAAGGAGCCTTGAGGGCGGATCAAGATGGCTGGGTAGCGTAGGCACGGAAACCGTCGCTGGACGCGACGGCGGGAATGGACTGCTCGGCCTCGCGGCGTGTACCAGCCTTGTCTCCGGCGGAAAGGACTGCCGAGTCGTGGGAGGGCCGGGTTCCCCTTCACGGGCCTGGCCCTTCCCACCACCATCGGTGTCGCTCCCGGA
>JBAVEY010000128.1:0-14518 GCA_049587975.1 Actinomycetota bacterium
TCCCGAGTTGGCGGCACCTCGACGGGTCACACTTTGGGTCACACTTCGGGTTACGCCCTCGGCAACGCCTGACGTCCTGTCAGCGCGCGAGCAAGGTCTGCAGAAGCGGCCCGAACGAAATCAGGAGCCAGACGAGCGAGACGAGGTGCAGCGCGATCGCGATGTTGGCAAGGACGAGTCCGCCAAGCTGCCCGTTCGAGGACTTGATCTGACCGCGACCGACGATCCCGAGGATCAGTCCGATCGCCGGACCGGCGATCGCGAGGATCGGCCCCGTGATCCCGGTGATCGCGAACAGGCCGTAGCCGAACACCCCGCCGAACAGCCACACGATGAGCGACAGCCACACCGTCGATGGAACTTCTCCCAAAGCCCTCCCGGGTTCGAGGCGTTCGTAAGGGGCGGGAACTCGGTCAGAGGTCGGCAGAACGCGGTTCGGTCCGAATACGTCGCCGAGCCTCGGCGAGGGCTCGTCTGGCCGCCTCGGCGCGGCCCACGCCGGAGCCACGGTTGGATCCTTGTGGCATCCGGGACAGACGGTCGCCTCGTCCGGCAGTTCCTCGGCGCAGTGCGGACATACCTTCACGCTGACTGTTTCGGCACGCTCCAGTGGTCCCCTTACCGCCGAAGCGAGTGCTCCCCCGCCGGGCGGGCGTGACGCAGCATCGGCCTTCGCCGGGGTGACTCGCAAACGCTGCAACGCAACAAGCCATCGGACGCTTCTACTCGCACCAGGTTGCGGATGTCTCCGGACACGTCCTCTTAGGTCAGCGATCGCCAACGATCAAGCATGCGACCCGATGAATCGGCGGTAACGGTCACGGCACTCAAGTGCCGGCTCGCCCGAGCGGAACAGGAACGAGACCGGCGGGAGCTCGCCGCTCGGGTCGTGGCGCTTCAGCACCACGGCATACCGCTCCTCCTGCGGGGTCTCGAGCTCACGGATCGGGTCGATGAGAGCGTCGGCGACCTCGAGACCGTTCTCGTCGACGATCACGGCATGCGTGATGCTCTCGCGGGGGAGGCGTGCGAGCTCGGTCTCAGGATCATGGTTCCAGTTATCGAGCAGCACGAAGTCCTGAGGCGTCACGGCAACCCTGATCGAGCGGAACTCCCCATCGACGCGAGCGAGGCCCGAGAAGAAGGTCGCCTCCGAGCCGATCGCTCGCAGCTTCTCGCTGCGGCGCATAGCCGACTCATGGCGGAGGTCCTGGTCCTCCGCGAAGGAGGCCATCCCCGCACGGGCGTACTCGAGCTCGGTGTCGTTGAGAGCGCCCCAGACCACGTACCCGAGGCTGTACACCCTCCCGACGCGGAGCAGCTCATACGCGGCCCCGGACAGACTACCGAGGGCATCGCTCATCCCGTATCCACCCTGTTCTCGCAAACCTTCCGAGGCCCTGAGGCGGCTCGCTCATTCGAGAGGAACGAGAGGGGGAGGGGCGCCCAGCCGTCCGACCGGTCGAACGCGATCGCGTAGCGCTGCTCCTCTGGCGAGCCCATGGAGGCAGTATCGGCCGCGCTACCTCCCAGCATGAGCACACCGCCTTGCGCGAGCGATCAGAGATGTCGTCTGAGGGCACCATTCGCCGGCGCGTCGCCTGTCGGGGAGGACGGTGTGTCGACGAGCCTCTTCGGGATCGTCCGGTAGACCACGCGCTGCCGAGCCCGGAGACCCAAAGACGTCGACGCCGCAGGTGGCCTTGATCGTTGCGGAGCCGAAGTGGCGCTCCGGATCCCGCTTGAGGTCATCCACGGTGCTCATCCCCCAGTAACGCGTCCATCCCGCTCGCCGCGTCCTGCTTGAGCTCGTCGACGACGCTCTGATACCTGCGCAGGATCTTCGTATCGGCGTGGCCCATGACGCTGATCGCGACGGCGTCGGGGACTCCGGACGCCAACAACAAGGTTGCAGCGCCGTGTCGCAAGCCATGGAACCTGATCTCGCCGAATCCGTTGGCCGTAGCGAACCGCTGCCAACCCTTCGAGAACGATGCCGGAAGCCATGCCTGCCCGATGCCGTTGTCGATCACGAGCTCGGGTGTCACGCCGAGCATGAGCAGCCGTTCCGCCTGGGCGACTCGGTGCCGGTGGAGGGCACGCGCCACGAAAGCTGGCAGGGGCAGGTCCCGCTCCCCCGCCTCGCTCTTTGGAGGTCCGAAGAAGGACTCCCCGCTCGCGTAGGTGAGCGTTCGGCGGACGTGGATGGCGTCGTCGACGTCGCTCCATCGCAGCGCGAGTACTTCCTCGCGGCGAAGTCCGAGCCCGAGCCGGCCCTCACGTCGTCGGGCTGGGGTCGCTTCCCGCAGGTGCGGCCCCGGGCTGCCGCGTCGGGATACGCCTCGTGAAGAAGAGCGCAATCACGCCTGCGATCGCGAGGAGCGCCAGCGCCGATCGGAGGCCGTCCAGCCTCGCCTGCTCGTTGACATCCAGGACCGCCTGGGTGGTCTTCTGATCGATCCCGGCCTGTTGCATGGCCGACTCCAGCTGGGCATCAGAAACGAAGGGCACGCCGGCCGCGAGTTGCACGCTCGCCTTCGAGGAGAGGTCCTTGGGCACGTCGGGGTTCTGGGCGATCCCGGAAAGGAACGAGGCCGTCAGGGCGGCGATCATCACCGAGCCGGCGAGCGCGGTGCCGACCGAGGCGCCGAACTGGGTTGCCGTGTTCTGCAGGCCGCCGACCTCGGGGCTCTGTTCGTCGGGGACCGCCGAGACGGTAACGCTGCCCAGCTGGGAGGCCAGCGCGCCGAACCCGATCCCGATCAGGATCAGCGGGATGGTCACGATCGAGGCGCTCGCGTTCACGTCCATCGCGCTCATCAGGACCACGATCCCGGTCACGGTCGCCGCGAACCCGATGTCGACGACGCGCCGTGGCGAGGCCTTCGGGAAGAGCTTCGGGGTGCCCGCGGCCGCGATCAGCATCGAAAGCGCCAGAGGGGTGATCTTGATGCCGGTGTCGATCGCCGAGAGGCCGAGTGCGACCGACAGGTACAGGGGGATCACGAAGAACAGTCCCATCATCACGAGGAACTGGAAGAAGAACATGAGGACCCCGCCGGTCATCTGCTTGTTGGCGAACAGGGCGGGACTCACGAGCGGCTCGCGTCCCGCGGCCTCGAGGTGTCTGACGTGCTGCATGAAGAGCCTCAACGACACGAACCCTCCGAGGATCAGCCAGAACACCGGCGACATCCCTAGCACCGACGGCCCTCCCTGGGCCGGGAGGATCCAGCCCCACGTCGAGGAGCGCAGCACCCCGAAGACCACGAGCCCCATCCCCAGCGCCCATAGCAGGGAGCCCAGCACGTCGAGATGGGACCGGACCTTGACCGGGGCGTCGGCGATCCGGCGCGCGAACAGGAAGATGCCCGCACCGAGGACGACCTCGCCGGCGAAGACCCATCGCCACGATGCGTAGGTCGTCGCGAGCCCCCCGATCAGCGGCCCGACCGCGACGGCGATCGCTGCGGCCGCTCCGACCAGACCATAGGCGCGGGGCCTCCCCACGGGAGGGAAGTTCCCGGCGACCAGCGCGACGATAGCCGGCATGATGAGCGCCGCGCCGACCCCTTCCAGGAGCGACCATCCGAACAGCAGGACGGGGAGGTTCGGCGAGAGGGCCGTCGTCAACGATCCGGAGCAGTAGATCACCAGCCCGAGCATGAAGGCGCGCTTGCGACCGATGATCGAACCGACCTTGCCGCCGGTGACCATCAGCATCGCCATGATCAGCGTGTACAGGACGATGGCGCTCTGGATCCCCGTCACCGTGGTGTGGAGGTCGTTGGCGACCGTCGCGATCGCCACGTTCATGACCGAGGTGTCGAGCGCCATCAGGAACTGGCCGGCACACAGCGTGAGCAGCACCGTTGTGGCGGACTTCTGCATCACCGCTCCGCTCGGCGTCGCAGACATCGGCTGCACTCTACCGGCTCCGTCCGCGGGAGGCAGAGGTCTCGAGGTCTCGAGACTTCGCGGTCGTTCCTATCCCGTGACTCCCCGGATGTTCGTGAGTCGGGGAGATCTTCATGTCGCCTGGGTGCGGACCTCCAAGCGATGGAGCCACCGCGGATACGAGATCGAGGTGCGGAGACTGAGCAACCCCGGATCGGGCGACGGCCCTCGCAAGCACGCCTTGGCCGTCGATCGTAGGCTCCGCTCGAGCGACTCGCGGTATCCGATCGCCTCGAGGCCCAGCGTCCACCAGAGCTCCTCACCGATCGCGATCTCGGTCAGCTCGATCGAACATCCCGGCTCCACCGCCTCGGCCATCGGTCGTTCCACCGCGTCGTCCTCACCGACCTCGAACGACCGTCGCCGTCGGGTCTTTCCCAGCGCGAGCCAACCAGCAGCATCGGCGGGAGGCAACGCACTGGCGTGAAGGGGGAAGGACCACTTCTCCCAGAGCTCCACACGGCCTCGGCAGGCACCTGGAACCTGCAGCCTCCCCAGGCTGCCGCGGAACACCTTCAGGTCGAATTGGACTGCGTCCTTGATCTTGACCCCGAGATCGGGCACGGCGGGATCGACGAGATAGCGGTCCTCCCGCCGCTCGATCCAGTCGACGAAGGGGCCGAGCCAGTCAACCATCGGCTTTGGAACCGGCCCAGGGTTCAACCACCGAACCTCGAGCGTCATCGATGAACGTGCCGGCGTTCCGAAGACTCGGATCTTGCCGAGATCCGGTAAATGCACCGACGCGTCACCGCGAGACACCGTCGATCGCACCGCGCCCTCTCCTCCCAAGCCTCTCCATCATCGCCGAACCTCACGAAGCCGTACAAGGTCCCCCTTGCGGGCGCCCCCGGGCCGTCCGTTACAGCTGCCCGCCGATCCCCGGAAACCGCTCCCGATCGGCAACCAGACATCGAAGGCTCCGCTAGCAGGGAATCCTGAGATGTCGGGGCCCCATATCGAGAACACCCCAGCTGCCTGTTCGGCGATTTCGCGCTTCCGACAACGGGTTACCATCCTTGCGAATGGGAGACGATCGAGCCTCTGACCAATCCGGAGCCGAGGGGGCGGGACTGCAGCGTCTGGGTGCCGCTGACACCGCCCGGCCTTCCCCCGGAGCCGGAGGGAGCGGAGCCTCATCCGAGGGCCTGGAGCTCCTGGCACTCGCCGCACTCGGAGTTGGTGCGGAGGTCGCCCGACGGGCGATCGACGCCGTGACGTCCGTCGCATCGGCCGTCGAGCAAGGAGCGACCGCCGCACTCCGCTACGTGCCCGTCCCCGAACCAGGCGAGCGGCTACGAGCGGATATGTCCTCGTGGAGTGAGCGCGGGCGAGACACCCTGGAGACGGGCGAGTCGTCCGCAACCGATCTCGCTCTGGACGTTGCGACGCAGGTCGCTGTTGCGGTCGCGCCGCGTATCGACCTTGATGAGCTGGTCGGCAGTGTGGACCTGGAGTCTCTCGCGCGGACGGTGATCGCCCACCTCGACCTGACCGCCATCAGCCAAGCCGCAATCGACGAAGTCGACGTTACCGCGATCACGGACGCGGTGCTCGCGAAGGTCGATCTGACCGCCATCAGCCAAGCCGCGATCGACGAAGTCGACATCGCCGCGATCACGGACGCGGTGCTCGCGAAGATCGATCTGACCGCCATCGTGCAGCGTGTGATCGAGCAGCTGGACCTCACGGCGATCACCGAGCGCGTCATCGACGAGGTCGAGTTGACTGAGCTCATCCGTCAATCGACGGTCACGGTCGCGGGGGACACCGTCGATGCGATTCGGGTTGGCGGCATGAACGCGGACCAGTTCTTGAGACATCTGATCGATCGTGCATTCCGAAGGAAGGACGCGGTGCGCGGGGCCGACCCGCCCCCGCGGAAACCCCCCCAAGAGGGTCGGTCGATGAGCCGAACGGCGGACGCAACCGCGAGAGCAATGCAGGGCCGGAGTGCGGGCTTTGTCACCCGCCTCTCCGCTGACGTCTTCGACGCCTTGTTGGTGGCGCTCACGTGGATAGGTATCTACCTGTTCGTGGGATTCGTTCCGTTTATTGCTCATCCACTGCGCGGCTTCCACCTTCCAGCGCCGGCTCCATGGTTCTCCGGGCTCACCTTGTGTGCGCTTGCAATCGCGTACCTGACTCTCTCCTGGAGTGGGGCTGGGCGGAGCATCGGGAAGCGAATCGCTGGTCTGCGCTTGGAGGGGCAGGCAGACGGTCCGATCGGTGGCGCTAGATCTTTCGCGCGAGCGATCCTCTACGTGGTGCTCCCCATCGGGCTTCTCTGGGTCATCGTTAGCCCGCGAAACCGATCCGTTTGGGACATCATCCTGTCCACGGAAGTGGTCTACGACTGGGACCTGCCGCCCGCCCGCGTGACCGAGACCGCTCGCAGGAATTGAGGTTGGAGAGCCGATAGCAATGAGTGCGGGCAAACCCAAGAAGGCTCGCCTTGGCTCCTCTGCTCTTGCTGGGGGATAGGCCTCCGGAGCCGACCAACCACTCCTCCAGTTCCTCCTCCTCTTCCTCCTCCAGCTCCACCAGGGCAATCATGATGCCGAGAGCCCGTCAAGGCGCTGGGATCTGACTTGATGCGAAGGGAGAAGAGAAGGGGGCCGGGGCGGCCGCGAAACCGGACAGGGCTCGATGCATGGTCGGCCAGCGCACAGCCCTACCTCAAGATGTTCACCGCCCGAGCGATCACGAGAATCCCAACGACGACCGAGATCGCCTCTTCCGCCATCATCATGAGCTTCGCCCACGGTTTGATCGCCGAGACGTCCGTCGGGCTGAACGCCATCGCGGTATTGAACGCCAGGTGCAGGTAGTCGACGAACGTCGGGGACCAGTTCCGCTGCACGTACTCCGGGCTCGACATCTCCGGGAACAGGAACGCTGGCGGCACAGTCGAGCCCGCCGCGCGGGCGGCCGCGCCGCCTCGGTCCAGGTCCCAATACCACAGTCCGAACGCGATCACGTTCGTCAGCCAGATGGCGCCGCCAGCCGCGAGCAGGGTTCGTGCGCTCTGGGTGAACGGTTCGGTGTAGATGATGCTGACGACGAGACGGACCGACGATCCGCCGTTGACGACCGTGATGAGCCCGATGAGCACCCCCGTCAGGACGCGGAGCCATCTCGTCTCGCGATCGATGCGTCCGGGATCGCCGACGATGAGCGCGATGACGAGCACGAGAAGCAGGATGGCGAAGACCGGACGCCCGTCATGCAACCTCAGCTCGGACGGCAGGGTCGATCGGAGCAGCCCGGCCACCAAGACCGCCGTGGCCATTGGCCATCGGCGCTCACCCGTCTCAGCCTCTTTCGACGCCACGCGGGGAGGGTGCTGGGCAGCCCGGCGCCACGCGCCCTGGCGGACTAGCAAGAAGGGTTCCTGCCCGCGAGGCCCCCATGGGGGAGATTCCGTAGTGGCGCCGTCGGTGACCGATAGAGCTATGAGATCAACTCAACTGGTGCCTGTGGCTACTTCAGGTTGCAGTCCTGCGACTGAGCCGTCGACTCGAGATCGGACAACGCGGTCTTCAACTGGGAGAGCGAGGAGGCCACGGCCGGGGCGACGGAGACCACCGACGCGCCTGCAGTCACCTGATCGATCTCCCCCCCAAGTGCCGTGATCTGCGCCTGGATCGCGCTGACCTGCGACCCGAACGTGCTCTTCGCTTCGGTGCCCAGCGCGGCGGCCGCGGACTTCACGTCGTTCACCGCCGTCTTCAGGGCATCGATGCCGCCCGTCTTCACGTCCACCTGGGTGAGCCCTTGCACGGCGTCCTTGAGGTTCTGGGCGTCCGAACAGACCGGCGACACGCTATCGCTGCACGAACCCAGGAGCAGAAGGGCCGGGATCACCGCGACCGTGATCGCGCGGCCGAGCGGACGCGTTCGGGTGCGCACCATGACCTCCTCGTCGTCAACCCTGCCGGACGCCGACCGCGTTCCCGACATCGCCGTTAGCGAACGTTGTCGGGAACTCGGCCCTCGCGTCCGTCCTCAGTTGCCCTCTGCGGCCTTGAGCTGCTTGGCGAGCTCGTCGGCGTTCGCGTCGATCTCCTGGGAGACGAAGCGGTTCTCCGCCTTGATGCTCGCCGCGACCTGGTCGGCCATGTTCGTCGCGTAGATCACGATCAGACCGGCCTGGCCCTTGTCCAGCACTGCGCCGAGCTCCTTGAGATCATCGTCCTTCATGCCGCCCTTGATGTGTCCGGTGACGGCTCCGATGCCCGCACCCACGGCCATGCCGACGCCCAGACCGATCCCCGGAAGGATGGCGGCCGCGGCCCCGAGGGCCAGACCTTCCCATGCACCGTGCCGCGTGGACGCCTCGTGCTTGTCGGCGACCTTGACCTTGCCGTCGGCCCCACGCTCAAGGACCGCGGCGTCGAAGTCGTGCCCGACCCCCGCGTTCGCGTACAGCGCCTTCACGGCCTCGTAGTCGACCTCGGCGTCCGAAACGCTGTCGTAGGACCCTGCGAGGACGATCAACGTGTCCTTCTCGCTCATCCCGCTCCCCTTTCTCGGCGTCGATCACGTCGGCGCGCGCTCCCGGCCCCCCCAACGGGGCTTTCCTTGACGATATAGCCTTGGCTCGTTCCATGTCAGGGGTCAACGGACCCAGGTCGCAGGGACCTCCCCCCTGTTCGCCCGATCCCCGACGAGCGTCCACCGTTCGGGCGTTCGGTCCTGCCGCTCCGCGTCTATGCTGACCGCTTGAGCACCGACGATCCGGCTGGACAGCGCAAACGCCTCAACTTGCGGACCGCTCGCATGGAAGCGTTCAGCGACGGCGTCTTCTCCATCGCGATCACGCTGCTGGTGCTTGATCTGGTGGCGCCGTCGGTGACCGGTGGCAGCGTCGGTCGCCGATTGATCGATGAGTGGCCGACGTACCTCGCATACCTCGTGAGCTTCGCGTCGATCGGCGCCGCGTGGCTCAGCCACTCGACGATCACCGAGTACCTCGACCGGGCTGATTCGGTCCTCCTCCGATTGAACCTGCTGCTCCTCCTGTTCGTCTCGGTCTTACCGTTCCCGACCCGGATGCTCGGCGAATACCTGCGGGAGACGGGAGCCGAGCGGATCGCCGTCACCGCGTATGGGTTGAACCTGCTCGCGATCTCGGGCCTGGGGAGCGTCCTTTGGCACTACGCGGTCTCGGCACGACTGACCAAGGGCGATCTCGCTGACGACGACGCCCGGGCGATCACCTCCAAGCTCAACCCGAGCCTCGCCTTCTACGCCGTGACCATCGCGATCGGCTTGCTCGTTCCGGCCGCAGCTGTCGTGCTCTACCTCGCCATCGCGCTATATCTCCTGATCCCGTTCCGCGCCATCGCTCACCAGTTGCGTCATCGACCAGCCAGGTGACCAACCCAACCACCTCCGGAAGCCCTCACCAGAGCGCTAGTTGTCCATCGAAACGGGGCGTTCGGCCACCTGGCCCAACTCTCTCCACGAGACGCGACACGGATAGTCCGTCAGGAACCATGGCCGGTCTGCGAATCGGCTCGGTCGCAGTTCGCTGGCCTTCGCGTCCGGGTTCTCCACGAACGCACATCCAGACAGTCTCGTGTCGAAGGCTCTGGTGCTGGGCGCCACGCCTGGCGGGAGTTGCTCGGGGGCACGACCCCAGCTGGGATCAGCAAGACGTCGGCCCACACGACGCGCGTGGGGGCGGCCGCGGAGGGCGAACCCGATGAGAAGAGCAGCGGCTCTCCTCTCAACGGCGGTCTCGAAAGTCTCCACGATCCGCGCGAAGTCCCGCTCCGTCGTCACATCGTGCCAGCGACACTCCTGAGGGCTTTGATGAATGCATCGCCTTTCACACCAGCGCCGATGCCGAGACCCCTTCTGTATCCGGCGTGGCGCGCGGCCCCCTGTCCTAATCCTGCTGGAGTTGCTCCGATCGCGCGACCTCGTCTTCGGCATGCCGGTGTCTCGGGTAACGGACCGAGTCTTCCCCCAGAGGTCCGCGACCAGGCCCAGTGACCTGCATGTAGCCTGCCTTGACGCCAGGCGCGTCCGTAACCGTCCTGTCCAACAGCACGTCAATCTTGACCAGCCGTTGTTCCCATCCGGGCTCGTCGGCGTCGTCGCGGGGACGACGGTCGGGGGCGTGGACAGGATCGCCTGCGCCTCGGCCTGGGTCACATACGGCCCGGACACGAACGTCTGTCCCTTGGGGACCGCCGTTGTGACCGTATACGGGCCCAGCTTGTCCTGGTAAATGCTCCACGCCTTCGGCGGCTTGGGTCCCGCCATCGCGCTCGGGGCAAGCACTCCGAGCACGAGCATCATGGTGGCGACCATCGTTAGAGCGGTCGTCACCCACCTGTGGGCCTTCATCGTAGGCCCTCCTTCTGGGCCCTTCTGGGGCCGCCTTCAGGGGCGACCCTCTTGAGGTCGCCCTCACATCAAGGCGTCGGAATAGCCCATGCGACGCTCCCTCCCGTGTGGGAGCGCCGGCGAAGAAAGCGATTAGGGGGACTCTCCGGCTCGGCTTGCTCGGATCGGCCGTTTCAGACCTTCCGAGCATGGTTCTCCCGGCTTCCCCCGCCCTTGGCTCATGTGTTCAGCCTTACCGCCGGGCGACCCTGCTCTCGGGGCCGTAGGTCCTTTTGACCGTCAGGACCTCTGCGGCCTTGCGCTGGAACGGCGGACCTTACAATGGCTTGTTCAACAGCCAGCCGAAAAGCGGCTACAACAGCCAGCCGAAAAGCGGCGTGCTGTCTCGATCGAGCCGTCCCTGGAGGGGGCGCACCAGTTCGTCGAAGGGCACGTCCCGGAGGGCACCCCCAGGGGACCGGTGAACGCACAAGGAGCCTTGTAGGCGGATCGAGAGGGTGGTGGGCCGTCTGTTTGAGAGGGAGGAGGCGGTCCTCCACATGATCGAACGCATCGTGGCATCACCGGGTCTTCGGGTCGAAGCGACGCCCAGGAGTCAGGTGTGGTCGTTGCACCCCCTGCCAGCGAACAGGAACGCCCCAGCTGGGGCCTCGGCGCCCAGGCGTTCTGCAGTTTCGATCCTCACGTCCGCCATCGAACCGCCCCCCTTGTACCGAGGATTAGCGAGCGAGCGCCAGGCTCCGATCGCGGCGCCCGCGAGATACGGAGGATGATCACCACGGTCGCGATCTGTACGGCCAGGACCAATGAGGCCGCCCACGTTTGCGTCGTGAGTGACACCGACAGGCCATAGGTGATGAGGATCAGCACGAGCACCGACCCATAGCTGTTCGGCGAGTACAGGGCCTCGATCAGTCGCCGAGAGCGGCGCGATCGTGGCTCCCGTTTGCCATCAGAGACGTCCGGCATACGACGGTCCCGCTCAAACGCCCTCGATCGCTTCCAGGCGTCCGGATCGGATCGCCTCAACGAACGCCTTGTAGTCCTGCTCGTTCTGGTCTGCGTACCGCTCGGAGAAGTCCGTGACCGACTGATCGAAGGCATCGTCCTTGCCCAGGTACGCGGCGATCGTGATCGGGTCCCCCGATCGAGCGTGCGCACGAGCGAGCGTCCAACCGCACTGGCGGGCGTAGAACGACAGGGCGGAGGGCGTCAGCGACTCGATCACCGCCGAGCCCTTCATGTCACGCAATTGGCGCCAGTACAGGAAGCGGTTCTCCTGCACGCCTTTCGTCCATCCTAGGTAGATGTCGCTCACGGCTTGCATCATCCGCTGACCCTGGACGACGCGCTCGCCGTGCTGCTTGTAGCGACTCTTCGGCAGATGGTCCTCCAGCACCGACGCCGTCGCCTCTTTCACTTGAAGGAACAGCGGGTCGCTCTGGTCGCGTCCTTGGAGCAGGACGATGAACGCCCGCGTGCCGACGCTGCCGACGCCCACGACCTTGCGAGCCATGTCAATCACCTCGAAACGCTCCAGCAGGTGCCGCCGGTCATCCTGCAGCGTGGACCGGTACGCGCGGAACTGCTCGTGGACCGCCTGTTGCAGCTCGTCGATCGAGAAGCCGTATGCCGCGGGGAAGTCGCGGGCGGGAACGACGATCGGCGGCTGGCTCACGATCCGGTACCGGCCGTCCACGAGCTCGCCGAGCTTCGAGAGCGCCTGGAGGCTGTCGCGGGTGCGGGCCTTCTGGGCAGCCTTCTTCGCCGTCTTCACCTCCGCCTTCGCAGCTTTCTTCTGCTTCTTGTCCGCATCCTTCTGCGGCGCAGCGAAGCTCTCCATGGCCGCCATGAGTTGTTGCTCGGAGAGGTGGGCGTACCAGATGTCCATCGTCCCCATCTGGGCGAACTCGGCCATCGCCGTCCGGTAGGCGCTCACCGAGGTGAGCGTCACGTCGCGCGCATCGGCCTTCGTGAACCCGTTGTTGCGTGCGGCGATCGTGAAGCTCGCGGACATGCGCTCCACGTCGTACTCGAACGGGCCCGGCAGCGTCTCGTCGAAGTCGTTCAGGTCGAACACGAGATTCCGTTCGGGCGAGGCGAACACACCGAAGTTCGACAGGTGAGCGTCGCCGCAGAGCTGTGTCGTCAGCCCTGCCCTCGGCGTGTCCTTGAGGTCGGCGGCCATGATCTTCGCCGCGCCCCGGTAGAACGTGAACGGCGAGACCATCATCCGTCCGTGGCGCACGGGCACAAGGTCCGACTCACGGGTCGCGTCCTGTTCCTCCAGCAGGGCCACGGGGTCCGGCCGATCCGCCGCCGGTGTCCACCCCGTATGGCTCGACGGAGGAACCTGCTGGCGCGAGTCCTTGCCATGAGCCTTCCGTTTCTCCACGCTCGGGTGCTCGATCATCCCAGCAACCATAAGTTTCGCCTCCTGTTCGGCCTGGACACTCGGCCTCTTGGAAAGGTGCCGGGCATCCCTCCGACGCATCCCACCACGCGTCGGGCGCGGCATCATCGCCCGGACAGGATGAAAAGGCGCCGGCTGCGAAGCGGTTCTACCCGCCTGCCCGATCGTCCCGAGCTCGTGACGGCCGACCCGATGTCCTACATGGATCGGCTCCACTGCCGAACGACCCGGCGCAGGCTCTTAGCGGCGGTCCCGCCTGTCGTGCAGTCGGTCCCCTCGATCGTCTCGCCGATCCTGACGTCGATCCACACCGTGTGAGACGAAGCGGATCCTCTGGGTGCTCTTCATCATCATGATCGTGGCGCTCCTCACCGGTCCCTACCGCTGGGCGGTGCGGCTCCGTGCCTGGGTGATAGAGGTCGGCCAGACGGGGGTCGGGCCCGTGCGTGGCGCTGACGCGGGCGCGGCGGCCGTTTGGGTCGGCGGGCACCGAGACGCGCTGATGCTGGCCGCGGCGATCGTGGGGGCGATCATCCTGCTCGTCGCCTCGATCTCGCTGGGGTGGTTCCTCGTTCTAGTGATCCTCCTCGTGCTGTACGAGCTGGCCGTGTATCGAACGGCGGCGGCGACTCGGGCGGAAACGGCGGAGGTCGGGGCCTAGAACGCGGGGTCGTCCGGGATATCGACGCCGCGTGGCGCCGGGTGGGGCGATCCGTGATTGAGTGTCCCGCTTATCGGCTGGCCAGGAGGGCCGCCCCCACGGCGCCCGAGAGGTCGCCGAGATTGGTCGTGAGCATCGTCGGCGGGCGGTCGGGCACGAACAGGTGGGGTTGCACCGCCCGCGTGATCCGAACTTCAGGAGCGGCCACGCCGACGCGCGCCTTTGGAGTGCTTCAAGTACGGCAGGCGGTTCACACATCGTCTAGCTAGGTCAACTGGCAGGCGGCGTCCTTGGTTCCTGTTCGGTCTACGCATAAGGAGCCTTGAGGAGGGTCAGTCGAAGACGAAGAAGCTGCTTCGCTTCGTCAGCGATGTGGATCAGTTCCTGACACACCGACTCTCCGTGTATGAGGCAGACGGCACGAAGCTGCTCGAAATCATCCGGCCCGCGAAGATCATGAAGTCCACATTGCAGATCCGCGATGGCAACGGTGAGGCTCGCGGAGCGATCGTTCAGGAGAACGTCGTCGGCAAGAAGCGGTTTGCGCTTCGCGAGCCCGGTGGCGAACTGCTGGGGTCGATCGACGCGGAAAACTGGCGTTCGTGGGACTTCGCGATCCACGACGCCGACGGGTCCGAGATCGCGCGCGTCACGAAGAAGTGGGCCGGCTTCCTGCATGAGGGCCTTACGACGGCCGATCACTACGTCCTCGAGATCACCGGAACGACGTCCGCGGACCTCCGATTCCTGCTCGTCGCATCGGCGGCAGCGCTCGACACTGCGCTCAAGCAGGACGACACCGGCGGGTGGGGCTTCGGCGGGTTCGATCTCACCGACCTCATCCCTTGATCCCTTCCCAAAGGGACGGCAGCTCCGCACCTGGATGCACCCGCAAGGCATCCTTCCCGCGTGGTTCATCCTTGATCGTATGCGTGCACTTGCCCAGAAGTAGTCCCTAGCCTTGGATAGATGACGAGCGGGCAGGATCACCCGCCTCCGCCCGACGGGGCTTCCGCCATCGCCCGGATTGCGGCTTGGAGGCCGGGGGCGTCACCCGCTCTCCTGCGTCTTTGTCCCTTCGACGTCGATTACCTGTCGCTCCGTGCTCTCTTCGCCAGCCCGGATCT
>JBAVEY010000129.1:0-5123 GCA_049587975.1 Actinomycetota bacterium
GAGGCGTGCAGGGAGCTCGCGCCGGACGTGATCCTGCTGGATCTCTCGCTCCCGGGCGAGCTCCAGGGGCTCGATCTGGCCCGTGCCATCCGCAGGGAGGGGCTCCCCGTTCGGATCCTGGTCCTCACGGCGCGAACCGACGAGGAGGCTCTCTTCGAGAGCGTCATCGCCGGCGTGGAGGGGTACCTCGAGAAGACCTCCGGGGTTCGGGTGATCGCCGACGCCCTGAGTCGGGTCGCCGGGGGCGAGCGCATCTTCACACAAGCCCAGATGCGAGGAGCCGTCGCCGAGCTCAGCCGCCGAGCAAGGCAGGCGCGTGAGGAGACCGGCGCACGATCGAACCTGTCGGCGCGAGAGATCGAGGTCCTCGAGCACGCGGCTCGCGGCTTCACGGTTGGCCAGATCGCGAGGCGACTCGTGCTCTCGCCAAGGACGGTCGAGACGCATCTCGGCAACGCCTACCGCAAGCTCGGCGTCCGCAACCGCGTCCAGGCGCTTGCCCGTGCCTCCGGGCTGGGGCTGATCCGGATCGACTGAGCGAACCCGCTCATGGTTCGAAGACCCGCCCGACGGTCCGTGATCGCTTCGAGATCCACGGATCGTGTGTCGTTAGAGTTGAGCGGCTCGACATAGGAGAGGCATGTCCAAGGTCGCCTACCAGGGTGAGCGGGGTGCGTACAGCGAGCGCGCCGTCCGCGTCCTGTTCCCGACCGCCGAGACCCTCCCGTGCGAGACGATCCGGCTCACGTTCTCGCGCGTGACCAGCGGCGAGGCCGACTTCGGCGTGGTCCCGGTCGAGAACTCGCAGGCGGGCTCGGTCAACGAGACCTACGACCTGCTCCTGCGTTCGAGCCTCGTGCAGGTCGTGGGCGAGGTCGTCCTGCGCGTGGACCACGCGCTCCTCGGCCAACCCGGTGCGCGGCTCGAGGGGGTCCGGCGCGCGTACTCGCACTGGCAGGCGCTCGCGCAATGCGAGGAGTTCCTCACGACCCACCACATCGATCCGGTGCCGGTCCACGACACGGCGGGCGGCGCCCGGATGGTCGCCGAGGGGGGACGCGTGGACGAGGCGGCGATCGCGAGCGTCGAGGCGGGCGCGAACCTGGGCCTCTCGGTGCTGGCCGAACACATCCAGACCTACCCCGACAACTTCACGAAGTTCGGCGTGATCGGGACCCGGGATGCGGGTCTGGGGTCCGCCAACAAGACGTCGCTCGTGATGGCGGGCGACGACCGCCCCGGGTCGCTGTTCCGTTCCCTGCAACCCCTCGCCGACCGTGGGGTGAACCTCACAAAGCTGGAGTCCCGGCCGAGGCGGGGGGCGCCGTTCGAGTACGTCTTCTACATCGACCTCGACGGGTCGATCGACGACGAGCACGTCGCCGCCGCGCTCGACGAGGTGAAGGCCCACACCTCCATGTTGAAGGTCCTGGGCTCCTACCCGGCCTCCAAGGGCCCGGTCTGAAGCGGTTCCCCGCGTCCGGCCGTCAGCCGAAGAACTGCGGGAAGGCGGATCGGATCTCCGTCGTCCGCCACACGACCAGGGCGACCCCGATCGCGACCAGCGTCGCGACGCCCGCGACCCGCATCACGGTCTGCTGCCGGGCCGGGCCCGATCGGTCGGCGAGGTACCCGAGCGCGTAGCCGGCCACCAGGCCCCCGACGTGCGCGCGCCAGTCGATCGCCCGGTAGCCGATGGCGATGAGCGCGTTGAGCACGATCACGGTCACCGCGGTCCGCAGGTTGGCCGCGTTCATCGCGACGTTCCGCCGCCGGTAGTTGTAGGCGATGAAGGCCCCGAACACGCCGGCGATCGCCCCCGACGCCCCCACGGCGAGCGCGCCGATCGGCCCGAACGCGTAGGAGGCGGCGCTCGCGAGGAAGCCGGACACGACGTAGATCAGGAGCATCCACGTCCGTCCGAAGGCGGCCTCGACCATGCGGCCGAACAACCAGAAGAAGTACGCGTTCAACGCCACGTGCAGCAGGCCCGCGTGCAGGAACATCGCCGTGAACAGGCGCCAGAATTGTCCCGCGGCGACGGCGACGGGTTGCATCGCCCCGAGGTCGAACAGGAGCTGCGAGCTGGGGTTGAACAGCGCCTGCGGTCCCCCGATGACCACCTCGATGACGAATGGGATCGCGATCGCCACCAACAGGGCCTTCGTCGCGCTGACACCGCCTCGGAGCGGGCGCCCCGGCCCGCGCTGGAAGTCCCGACGTGCCTGCTCCACGCATTCGGGGCACTGGTAGCCGACGGGCGCCGGGATCATGCAGTCGGGGCAGATCGGCCGCTCGCACCGCGTGCAGTGGACGCGCGTCGGCACCTCGGGGTGTCGGTAGCACACCTCGATCGTGGGCGCGGGAGGCGAGGGCAGGTGGTCCTCGGTCACGATCCGGTCGATCCCATCGGCGGCAGCGCGTCGAGCTCGGCCTCGACCTCGCTCTCGCTCCACATCGAGCTCCAGCGGTCCACGATCGTCCCGTCCGCGCCGATCAGGAACAGCCACGGCTCGGTGAGGTCGCCGTTCGGCAAGAGCAGCCACTGCAGGGCGGCGTCGTTCGCGACCTGGTTCTGGAAGTCCTTCCAGATCTCGATGTGGATGAACACGGCCTTGTCCCCGTAGCGGTGCGAGAGGTCCTCGACCATGTTCGTCACCGGTCCGCAGAATCGGCTGACGCAGTACACGGGGGTGGCGAACACGACCAGGGCCGGCCGCCCTTCACGGATCGCTCGTGCGATCGTCCACCGGTGCAGCTCCGGGTCGGGGACCCGGTCCGTGGTCGCCGCCCGCGAGTCGATCGCCGCGAGCGGCACGCCCTTCGAGTCCATCGTCAGGTTCTCGGTCCGCTGCGCCCGGTCGCCGGGAGCCGGGAGGTCCGGGTGCTCCAGCACGGCGAAGGAGGCCTCCGCCGTCTGTGGTCCCAGACCCTGCACGTCGGCCGTGACCTTCGCCACCCAGAACCCGGCGGTGTCGAACACGACGTCCGTCGCCTCGTAGACCCCGCGGCCATCCGTCGGCGAGGTCACCACGGGTCCCGACGAGCCGTCGGGCATCCCGTAGGTCGGCACGAAGGTCGCGGTCGCCGTCGGGCCCGGCTTCGGATCGCTCGTCTGGGCGGCGCTGCCAACGAGCGAGAAGGAGACATCCACCGAACCGAAGCTCAGCAGGCGATTGTCGGGCATGACGAGCCCGAACGCCACGCGCTGGGGCGGGCCTGCGTACAGGTCCGCGCTCGCCGCGATGGCGGCCATCCCCGAGGCGTCGCCGGTCGGTCCGTTCGTGGGCGGTTGGTCGTCGGAGGAGCAGGCGGCGGCCAGCACACCGAGGGCGAGGAGCGCGGTCAGGGTTCGGAGGCGGGGCACGCCGACCATCTTCCCGCGTGAGCGAGGGAAGCGTCAGTCCGCTCGGTCAGCCGAGGCTGTTGGGACCGCCGCCGTCCCCACCGGGGGAGGCGCCGATCTTGAGGTCCTCGAACACCGGCAGCACGTCGAACGCGGTCATCGAACGCGCCGGGTCCTCACCGATCTGCTCGATCATCTCCGGATCGGCTTGACCGAGGAAACGCCCGGCCTCGTGCACGTGCCAGATGCCCGCGGGGTCCAGGCCCATGACCCGCGCGGCGGTCGCGTCCGTCGCGACGGGATCGGTCCCGAACACGAGCACGCCGGCGCCGATCGGCGTCCCGTCGATCGGGCCGTTGCCCTCCATCCCGACGATCCCGTCGACGATCTGGAGGTCGGGTCGGACGGCCGAGGCCACGTCGATGATCGCCTCCTGCAGGCCGGCCCAGTGGAGCACGTTCTTGGGCCAGCCGTAGATCCGTCCGGGGACGCAGCCGAAGCAGTTCTTCATCGACAGCGTGGCGCCGGCCCAGTGGTGCGTCTTCATCTTCGGCATCGAGATCACGACGTCCGCGTCGACGATCGGCCGGGGGAGCCACAGCTCCCCGAGGTCCGTGAAGCGCGCATGCAACGGAACGCGGGTCACCGGCGCGAGGTTCAGGTCGACGAACCGCGCATCGACGTCGCCCAGCCGCTCACCGAGCCCCGAGGCCGAGACGACGAACGGCGTGTCGCGACGGTGGCCCGGGCCCTCCGCGACCACGACCGATGACGCGCCCAGGCGTCGCACCGCGAGCACGGTCGCGGCCACGAGCCGCGGGTCCGTGTTGATGACCGTCTCGGGGTCGTACTCGACCAGGTTGGGCTTGAGCAACACCGAGCGCGCGTCGAGCGAGGCCCCGATGTCGCGGAGCCCGTCCTCGACGACGGACTCGAGGTCGGCGTCGTACGACGCGACGCGTGCCACGAGGACGCGTGGCCGTCCCGGTGGGGCGAAGGCCGACCGGTCCCACGGCCGGTCGAGCCGCCGCATCAGGCTCGGGACGCCGATCCCGGCTCCCAGCCCGACCGCGGCGGAGCCGGCGGCAACGATGCCGGCTCGCTTGAGGAACGTCCGGCGATCGATGGGCGTCACGACGTCACCGCCAGGTCCGAGAGGCCAGGCCCCGACGCCAGCGCGATCCATCCGAGCGCGATCACGTCGGGCGGGGGTCCGTCCATCGAACGGTCGAGCGCGGTCTCGACCTCCTCCGAGTCGTCGAGCCGCAGGAGCCGGAAGGCCGCGAGCGACATCGCGAGCGTGAGGGGGCCGGTCTCGAGCGGCCAGAGGCGACGCAGCGCGCCGACGCCACGCGTGAGGAGCTCGCCGGTCGGGCCGCCGGGATCCATCCCGTGCAAGCCGATCAGGGCCGCCGCGGTCGTCTGGCCGAACGGCGGCAACGCCTGCCCGTAGACCACCCGGTTGCCGAAGTTCCACCCGCCGCCGACGGACTCGCGGTCGGAGAGGAACGCGGCGGCGTCGTCGATCGCGCCCGTCGCCTGGGGGCGCAGCCGGCGCAGCGCCAGCAGGGCGCGCGACGTCGGCTCGACCCAGCCGGCGGTGCCGAGCGACCACCCCCACCCCGCCAAGCCGGGGTCGTGGGGGACGACCTGATCGGACGGCACCTTCCGAGCCGGCGTCGACACGATGTGGTCGAGCGCGCGCTCGCGTTGGGACCCTGCCGGCAGGGCGAGGGCGGCCAGGCCGGTGGCGGCGTCGTTCTCGACGGGCCCGGCC
>JBAVEY010000130.1:0-1539 GCA_049587975.1 Actinomycetota bacterium
ACTCTCAGCCGTCACGACGATCTCGGTCTCCGTCTCCCTGTACGTCGCCCAGCCGAGGAACCGGAGCCGCTCGGGGAGTTCGTCGAGCCTGAAGTCGGCGAAGATGCCGACCGGGTGCTGCTGGATCTCATCGGGCGGCATGCCCTCAGCGCCCGTGTCGCCCTCGGGCCAGCGAGCTGTTCTCGCGCTGTACCGGAGCGCCTCGTCGAGTGCTCCAAGGTCACTTTCCAGGATGTTGCGTTCCTTCCGCACCACCGCGCGGGACGCGAGTCCGCGAGTCTGTCGCCTTGGAAGGAGCCCCGCACCGGCGGTCCGCCACGGGGCTCCCAGGACCCGACCTTTCAGGGAAGGGGTCCGGGTCGCCACTCTAGAGCGGTCGGTCAACCGCGGGAATCAGCGGACTGACCGACCCCCATTTGATCTAGTACGCGTGCTTCTTCGACCAACGAGCCCATCCAGCTTGCGTTACAGGTGGTGCCCGACCGCGCGCCGGGCGGAAATCATCATCAGGCCGCGGGACGGACTGCTCGGGCTCGCGCCACGGCCTGGAGTAGATGGGCGTCCTGGCCCATTCGTTCAGCGGCGCGATGAAGTCGACTTGCCCTACTCTCGTCGCTGACTGACACACCCTGGCGCCCAAGCGCCATCAGCCGGAAGGCTGCCGTACGAGTACAACTAGCTCGTTCATGATCCAATGAGCCTCAGTGCTGTTGGGTGTATCGCGAGTAAATGAACTATCACGCCATCGGGTCCAAGCAACGGGAGCTCCTGATCACACACGGGACACCTTGCCAAGTCCTCCAGCGCCGTCTCCTTCCGCACCCTGAACATCGTCTCGGCGTAGTACTTCACCGAGCCGTTGCCATCCGTGACAGCAAGCGACCGGCGCCAGTGGATGCACGCCGGCCGCCTGCCTCCTTCCCTACCGGCCGATCAGTGCTTCGCCGAACGCGAGACCGCGCGCGGGCTGAGCAGATCGTCGACCTGAACCTTCACAGCCACCGCCCGGTACTTCCCTTCCCGGTCCGGCAGGGACTGAGAGTAGAAGCCGCTGGACGATGTCTTATCCTTGGCGATCGTGTGCCAGGCCCCGTCGTACTTGCGCTGGATCTTCACGCGCACGCTCGCTACACATGCGGCCTCTGCCGCTCGCACGTGGCCCTTGACGACCAGCGAGCCCCGGAGCTGGATGCTGATGGCGCGGCTGACCTTCGTCGGGCCAGGCGTCACGCTCGTCACCATGAAGCTGCTCGTCGCCGAGCCAGCCGAGGTGGTGACCACGACGGTGCAGGTCCCTGCCGCTCCGCTGGGAACGTTCGTGACGATCGACGTTGTAGTGTTCGACGTCACCGCGGCGGGCAGACCGCAGAACGTCACGGTTCCTCCGCCGAGGTTGGTTCCGGTGATGGTCACCGACGTCCCGACCGGCCCGATGCTCGGTGTGAGCGTGGTGATCGTCGGAGCGCCCACCGGCGGGGTCGCCAACGCACCGATGCTCACGTTGTCGACCAGGTAGCCGTGAAAGAGCGTGGCCGGAGC